>JAUYJH010000068.1 GCA_030688705.1 Deltaproteobacteria bacterium | reverse complement strand
TTCTCAAAAGTCACCCCGGCCCAAGTTTTTCAGAGGGTCTTACACTATGACTTCCGAAAAAATCGCGCTGATCAGCGTGTATGACAAAACGGGGCTGGAAGATTTTACCCGGGGTCTTGTCGCGCTGAAATACAGAATTCTGTCGACCGGAAAAACGGCGCAGTTTTTAAAACAATGCGGTTTGGATGTTGAAGATGTTTCCCATTACACCGGTTTTCCCGAAATTCTTTCGGGCCGCGTCAAAACATTGCACCCTAAAATTCATGCGGGTGTTTTGGCCCGCCGCCATGAGGCAGAAGATCAAAAAGCGATGCGGGATCTAAAAATTCCGTTTATCGATCTGGTCGCGGTCAATTTGTATCCTTTTGAATCCCAGCCGGGGATTGAGATGATCGACGTCGGCGGACCCACGATGCTCCGCGCCGCGGCGAAAAATTTTGAAGATGTTTTGGTTGTGTGTGATCCAGCCGATTATAAAGAAGTGCTCTCTGTCATTGCGCGCGCCAGCGAAGCCATCCCGATCGACTTCCGCAAGAACTTGGCCGCAAAAGTTTTTGAAAGAACGTCGCAGTATGATGCGGCGATCGCAGAATACTTTAATTCCGG
The DNA here is from genome assembly GCA_030688705.1 of Deltaproteobacteria bacterium. Lineage (GTDB taxonomy): Bacteria > UBA10199 > UBA10199 > SPLOWO2-01-44-7 > SPLOWO2-01-44-7 > JAHFSU01. The sequence continues at coordinate 8,903 of JAUYJH010000068.1, read as the reverse complement.
GGCCTCGGTCTTCGGTCTTCGGTCTTCGGTCCATCAATTACGTTACGGCGAAAACCCCCACCAAAAAGCCTATTTCGAGTTGGGCTCTGGGGACGTTCCCCTCTGGGAGCCACCGATCCAAGGAAAAGAACTCTCCTATAATAATATTCTCGACGCTGACGCGGCGTGGGGGTTGATCCACGAGTGGACCAGGGACTATGGACCAGGGACCAAGGACCAAAAACAAGAATTGGCGTGTGTGATTGTTAAACATGCCAATCCGTGCGGGGTGGCGTTGTCGGATCAATCTCTGAAAGAGGCTTTCGAAAAGGCTTACGATTGCGATCCGATATCGGCCTTCGGCGGGATTGTCGGATTTAATAAACCGGTCGATGGTGAAACGGCACAGAGTGTGGCGAAACTATTTTTGGAAGTCATTTTGGCCCCCGGTTTCTCCAAAGAGGCCCTTCAAATTTTATCGGCCAAAAAAAATCTGCGCCTTTTGATTTCCCGCGATGTTTTACCGCCGAAAAATATCTGCCGGAGCGCCGGCGGCGGCCGGTTGATTCAGGATGCCGACCTTCTCGAAGAATCTGTTTCAGGGTGGCGGGTTGCAACGAAAAGAAAACCGACTCCGGAAGAGATGAAGGCCATGGAGTTTGCCTGGAAGATCGTCAAATATGTCAAATCAAACGCCATTGTTTTCGCGTCACACGACCGGGTTCTGGGTATCGGCGCCGGCCAAACCAGCCGTGTCGACGCCGTAAAAATCGCCGCCATGAGAATGAGTGACGCAGAACGCACAACCCGGAACGCGGCACGAGTCGTCGCTTCCGACGCCTTTTTCCCCTTTCCGGACAACATTGAAGAAATTGCCAAAACAAAAGCCACCGCCATCATCCAACCGGGGGGTTCGGTCAAGGATGCCGAGGTGATCGCCGCGGCCGACCGTCATGATATGGCCATGGTCTTCACCGGCGCTCGGCACTTTCGGCACTAGAAAATCACAAGGTGCCTGAAATATGATCTTGAAATTTCAGGGGAATTTTGTCATACCCCCCTCCCTATGGTTTGTCGCCTTGGTCATGAAAACGATCCCATCGAAAAAATGCGTCAGGTTATTCGCGCCCACTGGCAAAGCCAGATGGGCGCTAAAGTTAAGGGGAGATTCCGTTCTCCCCTTAACAATCCCCAACGGTAAGGAGATATTATTTTATGGTATGTCGCCTTGGTCATGAGGATGAGCCACTGGAGCGAATGCGTCATTCCTGCGCCCATGTGATGGCCGATGCGGTCCGGCGTCTTTATCCTTCGGCCAAGATCACCATCGGCCCGGTTATTGAAGACGGCTTTTTTTACGATTTTGATTATCCCGCCGGTTTTACGCCGGAAGATTTGAAAAAAATCGAGGCCGAGATGGCCAAGATCGTCAAAGAAAATCTCCCTTTTGAAAGCAAAGAGATCGGCAAAAAAGAGGCCCTAAAATTTTTCAAAGATCAGGGAGAAAATTACAAACTGGAAATCATCAACGGCATCGAGGGAGAGACCGTCACTTTTTACACCCACGGCAAATTCACAGATCTTTGCAAAGGGCCGCATGTCGCCAAAACCGGTGACATCAAGGCTTTCAAGCTTTTAAAAGTGTCCGGGGCCTACTGGCGCGGCGACGAAAAAAATGCGATGCTGCAAAGAATCTATGGCACGGCCTTCACGTCAAAAAAAGATCTGGACGCATATTTAAAACGCCTTGAAGAAGCGGAAAAAAGAGACCATCGCAAGCTGGGCCAGGAGCTCGAGCTGTTTGAAATAAACCCCGACATCGGCGGCGGTCTGATTTTGTGGCTCCCCAAGGGGGCCACCGTGCGCCAAATCATCGAACATTTTTTGCAAAAGGAACTGACGGCCGCCGGTTACGGCTGGGTCAATACGCCTCATTTGGGGCGTGCCGCTTTGTGGGAAACTTCCGGGCACCTCGAATTTTTCAAGGAAAATATGTACGCGCCGATGGAGGTGGAAGGGCAGACCTATTACATCAAGCCGATGAACTGCCCGTTTCATATCGAAATTTATCATTCGCGCCGCCGCAGTTACCGTGAGCTTCCGGTCCGTCTGGCCGAATTCGGCACCGTTTATCGTTTTGAGCGCTCCGGAGTTTTGCACGGGCTGACCCGCGTGCGCGGTTTTACCCAAGACGATGCCCATATTTTTTGCACCCCCGAACAGGTCGAAACAGAGATCAACGACTGCTTCGCGTTGGTCTTAAAAGTCTTAAGGGCCTTTGGTTTGACCGAATTCAAGGCCTATGTGGCCACCAAGCCCGAAAAGGCGGTGGGGCGTGACGCTGACTGGGAAAAGGCGACCAAGGCCTTGAAGGGTGCCGTGGAACTCCATAAAATTCCTTATGAAATGGATGAAGGCGGGGGGGCTTTTTACGGGCCAAAAATCGATTTAAAGATCAAAGACGCTCTTGGAAGATTTTGGCAATTATCGACCATCCAATTCGATTTTAACTTGCCTGAACGGTTCCAAATAGGGTATCAGGCTGCGGACGGGCATTCCCACAGGCCTTTTATGGTCCACAGGGCGTTGCTTGGTTCTTTTGAAAGATTTTTCGGGATTTTGATTGAGCATTATGCCGGGGCTTTCCCCGTCTGGCTGGCTCCGGTGCAAGCGGTCTTGCTTACCATCTCGGATAACCAGTCTGAATATGCTCAAAAAGTTTGTGACCGTCTGCGTCGGGCCGGTTTCCGGGCCGAGATGGATGGGCGCAATGAAAAACTGGGTTTGAAAATTCGCGAAGCCCAGCTGAAAAAAATCCCTTATATGCTGGTGATCGGCGACAAAGAGATGCAGGAAGAAAAAATTGCCGTTAGAGGAAGAACAGAAGGTGATTTAGGTGCAATGAGTTTGGAGGATTTTATTAATCGTTGTTTAGGTCCATGGTCCTCGGTCCATGGTCCTCGGTCCATGGGAGGAACGCCATAGCACATCCATCGTTTGCAGGGGGGGGAAGGTCGAGAGATTTAAGAATCAATTTTCGCATCCGCGTTCCCGAAATTCGGGTGATTGCCTCCGACGGAAGACAGCTGGGAGTTTTGCAGACCCGCGAGGCGCAGAAATTGGCGCAAGACGAGGGGCTTGATCTGGTGGAAATTTCGCCGACGGCCCGGCCGCCCGTCTGCAAAATCATGGATTACGGGAAGTATAAGTACGAACAGGAGAAAAAACGGCGGCAGGCCAAAAAACACCAGGTGGTGGTTCACACCAAAGAGGTCAAGCTAAGGCCTTCCACCGATGTGCACGATTTGGAAACAAAGCTGAAGCACATCAAGAGATTTTTGGAAGAGGGGAACAAGGCCAAGATTACCGTCCGGTTTCGCGGCCGCGAGATGGCGCACAGAGAATTGGGAGAAGAAGTTTTGAAAAAGATTATCACACAGCTGGGAGAGTTGGCCAAGCTGGACCAGCCGCCGCGATTGGAAGGCAAAATGCTTTCGGCGGTGCTGGCCCCCAACAAATGAGGGTTTTATGCCGAAGATGAAAACAAGAAAAGGGGTACGGAAACGCTTCAAACTGACGGCGTCCGGCAAGGTGAAGCGGAAGAAGGCCTATTTGAGGCATATTCTGTCTTCAAAAACGAAACGTCAAAAAAGACATTTGCGAAAGGCTGAAATGGTGGCGGCTGTGGATGCGCCAGCCATCAAACGGATGTTGCCTTACGGCTAATTTAAGGAGGAAAGATGGCGCGTGCAAAACGGGGAACAAAGGCGAGAAGTCGCCGCAAAAAGGTATTGAAACGGGCAGAAGGCTTTTACGGCGGCCGCCGCACTCTTTTCAGAACGGCCAAAGAGGCGGTCGATCGTTCTTTGGTTTATGCCTACACGGGGCGCAAACAAAAAAAGCGCGATTTCAGACAACTGTGGCAGATTCGCATCGGCGCCGCGGTGAAAGAAATGGGTCTCTCTTACAGCCGTTTCATGCATGGCCTGAAAACCAAGGGGATTGCACTCAACCGCAAGATGCTGGCCGAACTGGCGGCAACCCAGCCGGCCGATTTTGCGAAATTAGTTGCACACGCCTGCCCTGAGCCCGTCGAACGGGTCCAAAAATGAACAAAGAAGAGTTGTTGGCTAAAATCGAATCGCTTAGAACAGAAGCGAACGGTGCACTGGCCGCTTTGGATTCGCTGGTTTCTCTTCAGGAATTTAAGGTCCGCTTTTTGGGCAAAAAGGGTCTTCTCACCGACATCCTTAAATCTTTGAGTCTTCTCGGTCCCGAAGAACGCCCCATTGTGGGAGAGGCGGCGAATCGGGCCAAGACAGAAATCGAATCCCGGTTGGAGTCTCTCCGCAAAAATCTGGATCAAAAAGAACGCTCGCGGCTTCAATCCCAAAAACAAGTCGATGTCTCCCTGCCCGGGTTAAAACTCCCGCGCGGATTCAGGCACCCCTTGAGTCTTGTGGAAAAGGAGATCGAGTCCATTTTTGTCAATATGGGGTTTTCCGTTTTTGAAGGCCCCGACATCGAATCCGATTATTATAATTTTGAAGCGTTGAATTTTCCCGCCGATCATCCGGCGCGCGAAATGCAAGATACCTTCTATATTGGACCAAGGACAATGGACCAGGGACAAAGGACCCAAGAAAAGGTCCATGGTCCATGGTCCATGGTCCATGGTCCCTTGCTTTTAAGGACGCATACTTCTCCTGTTCAAATCAGAACGATGGAGAAGCAAAAGCCGCCTATTTACATGATCTGCCCGGGGGCGGTCTATCGCCACGATGACGACGTTACCCATTCGCCGATGTTTCATCAGGTAGAGGGGCTGATGGTCGACCGCCATCTTACCTTCGGTGATCTCAAAGGGGTCTTAACCCTTTTTTGCCAAACCATTTTTGGAAAAAAGCTGAAAACCCGGTTTCGCCCCAGTTTTTTTCCGTTTGTGGAGCCGGGGGCGGAGGTCGATATTTCCTGTGTCCTTTGCGCCGGCAAAGGGTGCCGCGTTTGCGGCGGTGACGGCTGGCTCGAAATTCTGGGGGCCGGGATGGTCCATCCGGCGGTTTTGGAACAGGTCAAAATCGATCCAAAAAAATTCACCGGTTTTGCTTTTGGGATGGGTGTGGAGAGGATTGCCATGCTGAAATACGGCATTGACGATATCCGGCTGTTTTACCAAAGCGACATGCGCTTTTTGGAGCAGTTTTAATGAGGTGTCATTGCGAGGAGCGGGAGCGACGAAGCAATCCCTCGGGAGATTGCTTCGCCCCCAAAGGGGCTCGCAATGACAGATATATATGAAATTTTCCATCGATTGGCTTAAAGAATTTGTCCCCGTCCCTTTGAAGGTGTTGGAGCTCTCCCATCGCCTTACGATGCAGGGTTTGGAGGTGGAGCATATTGAAGGAGAAGGAGAGAAAGCCGTTTTTACTTTGGGAATCACTCCAAACCGGGGTGATTGTTTGAGTCTTTTAGGGTTGGCCAGAGAGGTCAGCGCCCTTCAGGGCAAACCCCTTGTTCTAAAACCGAAAATACCCCCCAAAGGCCAAACTCCCATCAAAAATTTTTTGAAAGTTTCCATTCCAGATCGTAAAGGCTGTCCACGCTATATGGCCCGTGTTGTTCAGGGTGTTCGCATCGGTCCTTCCCCTGATTGGATGCAAAAAAGATTGGCGAGCGTTGGATTGAAGGCCATCAACAATGTGGTCGATTGCACCAACTATGTGATGTGGGAGTTGGGCCAGCCGCTCCATGCGTTTGATTATCGTTTTCTCAAAGAGGGTCGGATTGTTGTCCGTCCGGAACCGAGGCCTTTCAAATTTGTCACATTAGATGGGGTGGAAAGGGCCTGCCTCCCCTCCGATCTTTTTATCTGCGATGGAGAGGGGCCGGTCGCTTTGGCGGGCATTATGGGCGGGGCTAATTCCGAGGTGCGGGATGATACCGAAACGGTCGTACTGGAGGCCGCCTATTTTGACCCGAAAAGAATCCACGCCACATCCAAACGCCTTCAGCTTACCAGCGAATCGTCCCGCCGTTTTGAACGGGGGGTCGATCCCAACAATACCGCCAATGCCTTGCATCGTTTGACCGCATTGATTGTTGAAACGGCAGGGGGGACTCCCTCTCAAGACTGGACTGATATCTATCCCAAAAAAAGTGTGCCGAGAAAAATGATGCTTTCCCCCGGTGAAGTGAAAAGAATTTTGGGGGTCTCTTTGTCGCCCAAGGAAATTAAAAAAACTTTAAGTTTGCTGGGTCTCAATGGAAGCATTCCCACGTTTAGACCCGATATTTCCCGCGCCATTGATCTGGTGGAAGAGGTGGCGAGGCTTCACGGTTACGACAAAATTCCGGAAACACTTCCCAAAATCGGGATGAATCTTCCCATACAGCCCCGCGAAGCCTTTGCCAAAGAGATCACGGCTGAAACCTTAACCGGCTTGGGTTACACCGAATGCTGTCATTTGAGTTTTACCTCGCCGAAAAAAACAGTCCCCTTCACGAGGAGCCTGACTCCTCGTGAGAATCACGAGGAGTCAGGCTCCTCGTGGGTCACCTTGAGCAACCCACTCTCCGAAGAACATACGATATTACGGCCGGTTCTGATTTCCTCTCTTCTCGATGCCCTGGCTTTCAATCAACATCGTCAAAGAAAAGATATCCGGTTTTTTGAATTGAAAAAGATTTTTTGTGAAGGAAAGGAGCCTCTTCATTTGGGAATGGCGGCAACCGGTGAAGAATGGCCCCAACAGTGGGGGTTAAAACCGAAGAAAATCGATCTTTTTTCCATAAAAGGAGCCCTTTCTCAATTGGCCCGCGCCTTGCGTCTTGACGGGCTTGGCTTTGAACAAGAGTCGTTCGATTTTTTGGTGCCGACCGCTTCGTGCTCTGTCTTGTTCCAAGGGGAAAAAATCGGGTGGATGGGGCTTATCGATTCGGCTGTTTTAAAATCCTGGGAGATTGAGGGGGATGTTTTTGCCGCTGAAATCGATTGGGAACCGTTATCTTTGGGCTCCGAATCGGTGGCACTTCGCTATAAACCCCTCTCCAAATATCCTTTTATAGAGAGGGATATCGCTTTGGTTGTGGATAACTCTTTGACCGTTCAAAAAACAGAGCAATCTATTTGGGCGATGGATAATGGGTGGATTAAAAAAGTTCAATTATTTGACCTATTTAAAGGTGAAAACCTCCCACGGGACAAAAAGAGTCTCGCTTTCAATATCCGCTATGCCTCCTTTGAAAGAACTCTCACTAATGAAGAGGTGAATGAAGCGCATCAGCGTCTTATAACGCACCTTGAAAGAGAAATCGGGGCCATCCTTCGCAAATAACTTTCATGGACTATGGATAAGTTGTTGTGTTGCCTCGCCTTTTGTTATATAAATTCCCCAAAGGAGGCCACATGACAAAAGCCGATATTATTGAGCAGATTTACGAGAAGGTCGGTTTTTCCAAAAAAGAATCCTCTGAAATTGTAGAGCTCGTTTTCGATACCATGAAAGAAACCCTTGAAAAAGGGGAGAAAATAAAAATTTCCGGCTTCGGAAATTTTGTTGTCCGTGCCAAACGTCCGCGCGTCGGAAGAAATCCGCAAACCGGCGAAGAGATTGAAATTTCAGCCCGCCGGGTTTTGACCTTCCGGCCGAGCCAGGTTTTGAAACAATCTTTAAATAAATCTGAAACGGTATCATGAAAGAGGCGCTGACCGCGACCATTCCAAATAAGCTTTATTTTCGCATCGGCGAGGTGGCCGACCTGCTCGCCGTGAAGCCTTATGTGCTCCGTTACTGGGAGACGGAGTTTCCCGACATCAAGCCATCCAAATCCAAATCAGGGCAGAGGCTCTATAAACGCCGCGATGTGGAAACGCTGGTTCGCATCAAAGATCTTTTGTATCGCGACCGGTTCACCATTAACGGCGCCAGAAAAAAATTACGCGAACTGATCCGGGAACAACGGGGTACGGACGAGGTGACGGAAGAGATTGGCTCTTCCAACGGCCATCCTGCGGTTCCCGTTCAGGCCGATTTAGCACCGGTTCCCGTGGTCGCATTCCATGAGCCAAAGCCCGAATTGAAAAAAGCGCCGCTCCCCCAGACGGCTCAACCGGCCCTGGATCAACGCAAGGTTCTGCACAAAATCAAGAAAGATATGGAAACACTTCTTTCTCTCCTAAAGGCTTGATTCGCTATAACCCCCAGCGGAGGAAACATGTCGAAACAACTTCCATTTGGTGTCGATTATGTGCCAAAGCGGCAGAGGGCGAAGATTGTCGATGGAAAGGCTTATGTCGGAAAAATTTCGGAAATTCCCCCCGGAAAAGCCCGGGCCATTGTTCTGGAAAAATTCCGTATCGCTGTTTTTAATGTCGGCGGTACTTTTTACGCGGTCAAAGATGCCTGCCCGCATGCCGAATATCCGTTATCAAAAGGGGTTGTGGAGGGGGAAGAGGTGACCTGTGCGTCGCACAACTGGAAGTTTGATCTGAAAACAGGAAAATGCCTGCAGGGGGGCAATTTGTCGATCCGCACGTTTGAAGTGGTGCTGGACGGAGATGAAATATGGGTACGGGTGGCCTGATTGTTTTGGGTCTATTATTGCAGATTTTCGGCCGCTCCTATTTTTGGCGGGGCGATGGTTTTTACATTCAGGAGATGCCGATGACCCCGCCACCACAGTATTATTATCCTGATTACAATGCCTATCCCTGCCAGAACTGTTCCCCTGTCAATACGGCCACCATGAGCCCCCATGTAAAGGGGAGTTATGACGACTATAGCGCCCGGTATAATGCCGGACAGAATACCTCAAAAAAATTCAATGAAGCACCGGATGCTTTAAAATAGTCGAAACCCGGAGAGTGTTGTGAAAAAAAACCCGTCCATTGTCGGGCCGCCGGGATTTGAACCCGGGACCTCTTG
>JAUYJH010000061.1 GCA_030688705.1 Deltaproteobacteria bacterium | reverse complement strand
GCCGTGGCGCAAACAGGCCCTCGACAAATGCATCGATTGGGTCTGGGAGCATCTTCAGAAAACGGAGGATATCTACCCTGCCCTAGCCTACGGCGCCATGGCTTTTAAGGCCTACGGTTTCTCTAACGATTCGCCACAAATCCAAACCGCCATCGGTGCGCTTAAAAGATTTCAACAAACCTATGATGAACCAATTTTGCCATGCATGCCACAGAACGAGCGTACCGTCGTACCGTCGTACCGTCGTACCATCCACCAACAATGCTGTATCTCCCCCGTTTGGGATACCCCGTGGGCGTTAGTCGCTCTTTTGGAATCGGACTCTGTCTCTCCAAAAGATCCGCGGCTTCTTAAAACCGGACGATGGCTTTTGTCAAAAGAAGTACAAAATCCAAAAGGAGATTGGCGTTTTAAAAATCCGGATGGACCTGTGGGTGGGTGGTCTTTTGAATTTTTAAATGAATATTTTCCCGATGTCGACGACACCATTGAGGTAATCGCGGCATTGGAAGCCATGGCACTCCCGGAAGCCGAGAAAAGGCCCGCCATCCAGAGGGGCCTCGACTGGATTTTATCGATGCAGAATGACGATGGCGGCTGGGGGGCGTTTGACAAAAATAATGATCTGGAACTGGTCAATAAAATTCCCTTTGCCGATCACGGCGCCTGCCTCGACCCCTCTTCCCCCGATATTACCGGCAGGGCACTAGAACTTTTTTTGAAAATGGGGATGGATAAAGAAGCCAAGCCGATCAAAAAAGCGATTGGGTATTTAAAAAAATCGCAGGAAAAATTCGGGGGATGGTTTGGCCGATGGGGAGTCAATTATATTTATGGAACCTGGGCTGTTTTGACCGGTCTTTCTCTCTTGGGGAGGAACAACCCTCTCAAAAAACAGTGTGACAAGGCCTGTCGATGGCTCTTGTCGATTCAAAATGCCGACGGCGGTTTTTCAGAATCACCGGAAAGTTATGTTACAAAACACTATCTCCCCTACCCCGAAAGTGTTTCCTCTCAAACGGCGTGGGGCTTGATGGGACTGGTGGCGGGAGGTTATCAGCACTCGCTTGCGGTCCAGAAGGGGGTTCGGTTTCTACTCGATCATTTTGAAAATGGAGTCTGGGAAGAAAAATATTTTACGGGGACCGGCTTTCCGGGACATTTTTACATTCGTTACCACGGATACCGCTATTATTTTCCGTTGTTGGCACTGGCGAGATACCAAAACACAATTAATCCCAAATTCTAAACTCTAAATCCTAAACAAACCTCAATATCCAAATTCCAATATTTCAAACGACTATTTGTGATGGAGGCTGGCCATGGCTAGAGTGTACGCCCTGATCGGATCGACGGCTCCGCCTGTGGCGACCTTATCCTCCAAAGCGGGGATTGCCCGGGTCGATCGGACAATGATTTCCTTGACCTGGGTGGGGGTTAGGTTGGGATTGATGGCCAGGATGTTCGCAGACACACCGGCAATGTAAGGTGCCGCGAGAGAAGTCCCACTTGCCCGTTCGACGCCGCCCCCCTTCATGGGCACCAAAATATCCTCTCCGGGTGCGGCCGTTGTCACTTCTCTGAAACCATAGGTGGAAAATTGAGCCAATCCCTTCTCCAGTCTGTCCATGGCGGCTACAGTAATTAAATTGGGAAAATCTTTTTGATCAAATGCGGGCAGGGATACCATTTCGTCACATGGAAGCAGGCTTCCGGAAAAGGGACTTTCATCGCCGCAAAGACGCACATCTTGAAAAGCCTTTCCATCATTTCCGGCCCCTTGTACAAACAAAAAATCGGGATTAGCCGCAACAAGAGAAAGCCATTCGGGAGTTCTGTTGGGTGAAATAGAGCTTAAGTTGATAATGCGTGCCCCAGCATCCCGGGCCTTTGTCAGTTCGGGAAAGGAAGAATAATCTTTCTTATAAACCAGATTCGCCAATTCGGTTCGCAAAGGAACAATCGAAACGGTGTTTGCCAGGCCGACGGCAATCATTGCTCCGGTGACGGCCGTGCCGTGAGAGTCTAAACCGCGGAATTGACTTCCAAGGCTTACCACGTCATAGGGGCAAGCATCATCCCGGATGAAATCCCAAGCGCGGGGCATATCCAAGTAGGGAAGGATATCGAGGTTTTGATAATCAACACCGCTGTCCCACACCGCAACAGGAATTTTCCGGCCCTCTACTTTGAATCGATCGGGCAGATGGTTGTGGCGCTCGAAATATTTTTGCACCAGAGGCGGCCTGCTAAAGTTGGCATCAAAACCCCTCGAATAATTCTCCCAGTCTGATTTTTCATTTACAAGAGAGTAGTAACCCATGTTCTCCCGTTCTTCTCTCAAACAACCGTTGTCATAATAGGTATAGGTGTAGGATTTCACAACTTTGGGATAATTCGGTTTGGCAAAATAGAGGACCGACGCTGCTTCAAATAAGAGACGTCCATTGGCAGCAAAAAGTTTGAAGTAACGGTCCGTTACATCCTCTGGAAGTGAAGGGTGAAAATTTTCCTTAACGGTAATTTGCACTCCCTGATTACTTTTTAGTTCAAAGGTTCTGGAACCGGGTTTGTCTGGGATAGAGGCGGATCTTTCAAATCCGCCAAAACTGTCTTGTGGCTCTACGTTGCGGTTAAACGCAGCCAATTCCTCTGATGTGAGGCCGTCTCGCATCAGAAGGGCAAGGCTCCGTATCGCCTGCCAGGCATTTTCCGCGGATATTGCTTCTGTTTTTCCAGCCGGAGACATTTATCTTCCTCATTATAGTTATCGGTTGTTCTCTATTTTTGTTGCTTATAACGGCCGATGCGCCGGATCAAGGTGATCTGACCCCGGTTACTGGACAGTTTTCAGATGTGCCCTTTAGAATTTAGGAATTAGTATTTAGGATTTTCTATGTAATCCCTCGGCTCTCTTTTTAAATCTCTTCAAAGTCTGTGGCAGGTTTTTTGCAACCAAGGCTTCAGTGATCGCATTGGGAACCCAAAGACCAAAAGTAACATCGATGGAATAGACCGCTTCTGTGACCGTATCCCCTTTTGCTTTTAACTCCCAACTCCCCTCGTTACTTTTCATTAAATCCCCTTTTTTGAGTTTCCAGTAAACGCCGGATGGGGGGTCGAGTTCCACTTTTAGGGTGTAGTTAATTTCTTTGATCAGATTGATTTTGAAAGAGACCTCTATTTCACGATCTTTGCGCCGATCGATTTTGGCTGATTTTATTTCGGGAAGAAATTTGGGATAATTTGCAAAATCGACAATACTGTTAAAAACAGTCTCGATGGGGGCTTTAATTAGGATTTTTTGGGAGACCATGTTGTTTATTCGTCACCCCGGCCCCGTATCGGAGTACGGGGCAGGCTCCAGCCGGGGTCCAGTCGTTTTAAACACTTCTGGATTCCGGCTGGAGCCTGCCCTCGAGATTCCCGCTGGAGCCTGCCCTCGAGATTCCCGCTTCCGCGGGAATGACATCGGGGGCGGGAATGATGTCTTTCACAGTTTGCTAGAAAGTCGGGCGTTTGACGTCGAAGTTATGGGTTGCCTTCAAATAACGGACGGTTCCTGTTTGCGAACGCATCACCATGGAATGGGTCTCTGCCCCGCCCGGAAAAAAACGGACCCCTTGCAAAAAATCCCCATTGGTGACCCCGGTCGCGGCAAACATCACGTCGCCGCCGGCCAGCTCATGAATCCGATAGATTTTCTGAAACTCGCGAATCCCCATTTCCTGCGCCCGTTCTTTTTCTTTCTCGTTTCTGAAAACAAGACGCCCCTGAATATCGCCGCCGACACAGCGCAATGCCGCCGCAGCCAAGACACCCTCCGGCGCGCCGCCGGTCCCCATCAAGACATCGACACCGCGATCGGGAAAACAGGTGGCCAAAGCGGCGGAAATGTCACCATCCTGAATCAGACGGATGCGCGCCCCGGACCCCCTTACTTCGGCGATCAATTCTTTATGGCGGTCTCTTTCCAAAATAATGACCGTCAAATTCTCAATGGCGACCCCTTTGGCCTTGGCAATATTTTTTAGATTTTCTGTTGGAGATTTTGTCAGATCAATCGCCCCTTTGGCATCGGGACCGACCGCAATTTTTTCCATGTAAGTATCGGGGGCATTCAAAAACTCCCCTTTATTGGCAATGCCGATCACAGCGAGGGCATTGACACCCCCCTGCGCCGTAATGGTTGTCCCTTCCAGAGGATCGACGGCGATATCGACCTGCGGACCGCCTCCATCGCCAACCTCTTCACCGATATAAAGCATGGGGGCTTCATCCCGCTCCCCCTCACCGATGACGACACGGCCGCGAATATGAAGACTATTTAGCGTAGTCCGCATGGCATTGACCGCCGCCTGATCGGCCGCGTCATTATCCCCCTTGCCAACCCAACGGGCCGCAGACAACGCCGCCGCTTCGGTTACGCGAACACACTCTAATGCAAGATTTCGATCCATGGGGGGCTTCTGTAGCAAGCGCTTTTTCATAAGTCAACCCCCCCTTGGCGGGCGGTGAAATTGGCAATAACAGAGGTTATAAAGGCGTCAATTCTGGAATAAACAATCTGTATCCTCTTTTTTTCATGCGGAAAAACCTGCATCCCCCCCAGGGATAAAAGATCGTGTCTGCCGCCGGGAATCACCACTATCCTGTGGTCCCCCGGCAGTCCTTCCACCCATGCCGTCCTTTCCTCCCAAAAACGATCAACCCCTTGATAATCGGTGTCTTGCGTTGCACTAAAGTGGAGACTCGGTGTTAAAACCCATGCTCCGCAGGTGAGAGGATCCAAAAAGGCCCATTGGGGAGGTTTTTTATCGCCATCCACTTTAATACTCATAGCGTCCCGACTGGGGGCCGTAATCGTTCCCTCTTCATTCAAAAAGGCCCCTTCGACCGCAAGCTTAACCCCGTCGTGCGCGGCGGCCATCACAAGGCCGGCCGGGTGCGGCACAAAATCACCTTCTTTGATCCTTTCCAACAAATGGGGAAATGTCCTGTCATCCCACGCCGGGTCGTATCCGGAAACGCCGATCAATCCATCCAGCTTTCCGGGATGATCGACCGCGTATTGGAGCAGTGTGTTTTCACCGTGGCTTCTGCCGATAGGAACGAGCGGCAAAATTCTGGGGCCTTCATTGGCCAGAAAACGGAAATACCCGAGCACGACATCGATCCATTCCATGAATTTTTTGAGGTCGTTAAAATATGCGTCTCTCACGGCAAGACCATGATTAGGCGTATCGAAGGTGACCGCGTTGTATTTTAGGGAACGAAGTCTCACCATAGGGGCCTGCATGGTGGCTCCGGTGGAGCGGGCGCCCCCCGCCCCCGGAATCATCGGGACCATGGCTTTTGCCTGACGCATGACCCAGCCGGAATTGTAGGGAATATAAAAAACCGTGCCAAAACGTTCATCATGAATAACGGCAATGCCGGCCCCTTCGTTAATTTTGACCAGCCGGCGCAACGGTTCGCCCCGCAGAATTTTTTTTCGTACCCTCTCTTTGAACATCGGGTGGGCCAAAGCAACGCTTTTTGCCAACTCGGCCTCGGGGATATCCAAAAGCAAGGCGACCTGTTTCAATTTTTCATTTTGCGTTTTGACCGGACCTTTTATCTCCACCTTCACCCCGTCAATCCGGCCCCATCCCTCTTTGACAACCACCGTGTGGCCCGGAATATCGAGCCCGCGGTCAGGAACCGGATATCTCTTTTGTTTTGCCGGCACCGGCCCCGCCCCTGCTCTATGTTGCCGCTGTAAAAAAGCCACCGCTTTTTCCACCCGGTTCAAATGAGTGTTCATTTTGTGTTTGTAGCGGCGCACGTCCAGATAAAAGGGTTTGAGAAGTTCCACAGGATCCCCATTCCGTTTTCTATGCTGATAAAAAATCTTGTATGCCCGTCTGAACCTCCCCAGGGTCACGCGATACGCCATGACGTTATCGATGACTGATTGTAAATGAATGTTTTTGGAATCACTTGAAAGACCCTTGGCAATCCTCTCTTTGGCGGCAATCCGGACAATCAGGTCGGGAAGGGAAAAATAGATTGCTTCAAATTCTTGGAGTTGTTCAGGGGGTATTTCAAACGGTTTTTGCCTTTCTTCAATAATTTTGCCGCGAATCCGGTTGAGATGGTTCTCCCACCGCTCCCTTTTATTGAAACGTCTGCGAAGCCTGGTTCCCCTGCCCGCCGCCAAAAAGTCTCCCGCCTCGCCCGGCAGGGGGCCCAACACCTCGGAGATCAAAAAGAGAGATTGTTTCAGAAGGGCTTGCATTTCTCTGGTCTGCGGCGAAGGGAGAGCCATTTTCTTTTTGATTTGCGCAAGGAGGTCACGCACTGCATCGGCGTTTTTTTGCGCGTCCTCCAAAAATTGCGTCAATACGTCAAAAGGCTGCCGGATGGAACCCGGCCAAAATTCTCTTTCCACGCCGAACATCGGGTCTTTTTCAATGGAATCCTGAATAACGGCGCAATCGTTGACCATGTCATGGATGCGGCGGGATAAAAGCGACGGTTTGCCGTATCCTTTTGGTGAAACATAAAACTTCAAGGCGTTCAAAAGCGAGCGCAATTCCGGGTGGCGGGGGCGAAGCGGAAGGGGTTCGTAAAATTGGAGGACCAGCGTCTCGAATGCCGCGTTCAGCGAAAATATCTCTATGGCCAATCGATTGAATTCGGGCAAATGCTCCGTCAGAGCCGGAAAAAGCCTCCATAGGACTTCCAATCTTTCCTCTTTTGTTTTTACCTCCCGATAAAGGGCCTCTATTCGTTTTAAACGCTTATTCTCTTTTTCCGCAATATCCGGTTCCATGCGGCTTGCGACCGACTCGATATTTTTCCAAGCCAGCTCCATTCCCCTTACATGCGCCTGGGCGGCGAGCAGGGTACGCATTAAATTGGATGCGGTTCCCTTGTTCATCAGTTGCGGCCCAAGCTGATTAAGCCGATCCAAAAGAGAAAGAACTTCTTCCAGAGCAACCTGAATGCTCACTCTCTTAAGTCCTTGTTCCACCGACACCGGCACGGGAAAAAGAGGCTGTAGAGAATTTTGTAAACTGTCATCACTCCCTTTCAGATGGATTTCCAAACGGGCCCCATTGTTTGTGAGTCCCGCCACTGCGGTTTTTTCCGCGCCATAACGAATGGCCAGCAAAATGCGCACCTGTGCTGGGTTGCTTGGGTCGGGCCTGACAATACCGCCCAAGGGATGTTCGGTAACGGTTAAGGGAAGTTCGGTCGGCAAAAAGGGATTTTTGACGCCCTGCCTGGAAAGAAATGCCGAAGCGTGCTCCCAAATGGAAGCGACAAAATGCCGGTTGTCCAGAATTTTATCCCATTGAGCGGTCTGCAAACCGCCCACAATTTCTTGCAGTCTTCGCCGCGCATTTTGCTCCCCGGAGGGCGTTTTTGAATTTTTCAAAACAAAAAGCTGTACGGCAAGACTGCGGACTGTTTTCATTTCTCCCGTTTCGGCCAAAACGTCGCCGATACCGGCCAGAGGCTCTATGATGTCCGCAGGGGGGTGCGTCTGGATCAGGTTGGTTATCAGGCGGGCCGGCATGAAGGCGGAGAGGTTAAGCAATTTGAACAAGCTCCAATTTACCTTTCCAACGCGATTTCAAAATTTTGCGAAAAGCCTGGTGTTCCATCAGATTCAAATTGGGATCTTTCTCTACTAATTCAAATGCGGCTTTGCGGGCAAGCGTTAAAATGTCAAAATCACGGGAAAGATCGGCAACCCTGAAATCAGGAAGGCCTGCCTGCCGCGTTCCCAAAAATTCCCCGGGACCTCTGATAGCCAGATCTTCTTCGGCAATTTGGAACCCATCATTCGTTTCGGTCATGATTTTGAGCCGCCTTTTTGCATCTTCCGAGCGGCGATAATCGGCCATCAAAATACAAAACGATTGATGGGTGCTCCGCCCTACCCTCCCCCGAAGCTGATGCAACTGGGAGAGGCCGAAACGCTCGGCATGTTCCACCACCATCACCGTGGCATTGGGACAATCGACCCCCACTTCCACCACGGAAGTGGCCGCCAGAACCTGGATTTTCTGATTTTTAAAATCGGCCATAATTTTTTCTTTTTGCGGCATGGCAAGACGCCCATGCAGAAGCGCCACCGTGTAATCGGGAGAAAAAATGCGGGAGAGCTCTTCGGACATTTCGGTCGCGTTTTTCAAATCGACTTTTTCACTCTCTTCAATCAGCGGATAGACGACAAAAACCTGATGCCCCTTTTTGAGTTCCGTGAACATTCCCTCATACAATTTTTCTCTCTGCTTTTCTCCATAGAGCCTTGTAAAAATCGGTTTTCTCCCTTTGGGGAGTTCATCAATGACCGACACATCCAGATCGCCGTAAGCCGTCAGGGCCAATGTTCTGGGAATGGGGGTCGCCGTCATCACCAGCACATCGGGGGTTTTTCCTTTTTTATGAAGGGCCTGTCTTTGCAAAACACCAAAGCGATGTTGTTCATCAATCACCACCAAACCCAGTTTTGCAAATTCCAGATCGTCTTGTATCAACGCGTGCGTTCCGATCATTAAAGGAATTTCGCCGGTGGCGCAGGCCTTGTACAACCTTGCCCGTTCTTCCCCTTTGACCCCGCCGGTCATCAAGCCGACCGGAATCCCCATTTGCGAGAGATAATTTTTGATGGTGAAAAAATGCTGTTCCGCCAGAATTTCGGTCGGCGCCATGATCGCCGCCTGATATCCGCCGGCAATGGCCTGCAGGCAACAGGCCAAGGCCACCACTGTCTTCCCGGAGCCGACGTCCCCTTGGATAAGCCGGTTCATGGGAAACGGTTTTTCCATCTCTTGGCTGATTTCCTCGATCACTTTTTTTTGCGCCGCGGTCAGTTCAAAAGGAAGGGTTTTTTTGAAAATCTCCGCCAATTTAAGATTTTTTGGAAAGGCAATCCCTTCTTCCTTTGTCGCTTTCGCTTTTTTAAGCGCCAGCCCCAATTCCAAAAAGAAAAATTCATCAAAAATAAGCGTCTTGTGAGCCTGCGAACGGCGGCTGTTCAGCAGTTCCGCATCGATGTCCGAGGACGGAAAATGGAGCAGTGAAACCGACTCCCACGGATCGGCCAATCCGTGCCGTTCCAAAAAATCGAGCGGGAGCGCGGGGCGCAAATGATGCCCAAAACCGTCCCATGCGTTGCGGAGAATTCTCCGCATTGTTTTTTGATAGAGCCCCTCGGTCAAAGGATAGACGGGGAGAATTTTGCCGCCGATTTCCAAAGAATCGCCGTCCCCCTCAAGCAATTCCACTTCGGGATGAAAAAATTGCAGTTTGTTTTTAAATTGGGTCACCTCGCCTGCCAGCAAAACCTTTTTGCCGACGGGAAAAAGATTTTTCATCTGCTGGTGGCGAAAATGAAACCACTTCGCGGAAATTTTACCGGTCTTGTCGCCGATCACCACATCAAAAACCTGTTTCCCCTTTTTCCCCAAAAAATAGACCCCGCTTCCCAGCACATGGCCGACAGTCGTTTTCTCTTTTCCAGGAGTTAACTCGGCAATGGTATCGATTTTTCGACGGTCGATATAGCGGTTTGGAATCAGATAAAAAAGATCTTCAACGGTAAAGACATTCAAGCGTGCCAGTTTTTTCGCAAGTGCCGGACCGACCCCTTTAACAAATTGAACGGGAGTGGCCAGAGGGACATCGGTCGTCTTTGGAGGCCCCTTGTACATGAAGGGAGGCTATAAAAGTGAAGAACGAAAGGCAAATGGCAAAATTTCCTGTTTTTTCTATTGGCAGAGCGGGAGAGAAAAGATAGAGAATCTCCCCTCTTACTAATGAGTACGAAAGGCACTATACACGATATGGCGAAAGCGCGAGCGAGTCGGTTAAGAAAAGCCTGCGTAAGGCGATTTTCACATCCGGGATCCATA
The DNA here is from genome assembly GCA_030688705.1 of Deltaproteobacteria bacterium. GTDB lineage: Bacteria > UBA10199 > UBA10199 > SPLOWO2-01-44-7 > SPLOWO2-01-44-7 > JAHFSU01. The sequence continues at coordinate 24,769 of JAUYJH010000061.1, read as the reverse complement.
AATAAAAACGCCGACAGAGGAGCGAATTTTTTGGGTCGACCCAAAAAAAGTCGCGGCTGTTCGAAACCGGCGAGCGGAAGCTTTCGCCGAGTGATGTATAGTGGCTTTTGTACTCCTTAATATGACGGAATATAAAAAGGCGGGGGTCGATATTCAGGCGGGGGATCAGTTTGTTGAAGATATCAGCGGACTTGTATCCAAAACAAGACGCCCCGAGGTTTTGGCAGATATCGGCGGTTACGCGGGTCTTTTTGAACTCAAAAAATACAAAAATCCGGTTTTGGTTTCTTCCACCGATGGAGTCGGAACCAAGGTTATTTTGGCCAATCAATTAAAGAGCTGGAAAGGAATCGGCGTCGATTGTGTCGCCATGTGCGTCAATGACATCGGCTGTTTTGGCGCCGAGCCCCTTTTCTTTTTGGACTATCTCGCCTCGGCACAGCTCGATCGGGCCGTATTGAAACAGGTTGTCGCCGGAATGGCCGAGGCCTGCCGTGAAGTCGGCTGTTCTTTGCTGGGCGGAGAAACGGCTGAAATGCCGGGGGTTTATCCTCCGGGAGAATTTGATTGCGCCGGATTCGCGGTCGGGGTGCTTGAAAAAGATCAGATTGTCGACGGAAAAACAATCCGCCCCGGCGACGCGGTCATCGGCGTCGCCTCCAGCGGTTTTCACAGCAACGGCTATTCGCTGATACGCCGCATTGTGAAAGAAGAACGGCTCAATCTGCAGATGCTTTGTTCAGAAACTCATTTGAGCCTTGCCCAAACTCTTTTACTGCCGACAAAACTCTACACCCCCCTGATTTTGAAATTGAAAAAAGAGGTTTTGTTGAAGGGAATCGCCCATATAACGGGCGGCGGACTGGTTGAAAATCCCCCGCGAATCTTACCGCAAGGAACCGCGATAGAGATCAGGGCGGGGGCTTGGCCGGTGCCGGAGTATATGGAGATGTTTCGCGTGAAGGGGGGCCTGGATCACGATGAATTTCACCGCGTTTTTAATTGCGGTGTGGGGCTTGTTTTGGTGGTGAGCCCTTCAGAAAAAGAAGCCGCACTGCGGGCCATCGACAAAATGGGTGAAAAGGCATGGGCTATGGGTCAGATTGTTGAAGGAAAAATTCCTGAAGTTCACTTTCTATATTGATGAGCGTTTCTAAAAAATTAAAACTCGGCATTTTGGTCTCCGGCCGGGGGTCCAATTTACAGGCGATTATCGACGCCTGCGAAAAAAACAAGATCGATGCCGAAGTGTCTGTTGTCATCAGCAATAACCCAGGGGCTTTTGCCATGGAAAGGGCCAAAAAGCATAATATTCCCATAGAGGTTGTCGATGCCAAAAATCCGGAGCCTGAAATATTGCAAACATTGGGCAAATATCGGGTCGATCTGGTTTGTCTGGCCGGTTTCATGAAAATTTTGTCGCCCGCTTTTGTAAAAGCCTATCCCGCAAAAATCATCAATATCCACCCGGCACTGCTTCCGGCCTTTCCGGGGCTTCACGCGCAAAAACAGGCTTTGGATGCCGGCGTGAAAATGACCGGGGCCACCGTCCATTTTGTCGATGAGGGGTGCGATACCGGGCCGATTATTTTGCAAAAAAGCGTCCCTGTTTTGGAAAACGATTCTTTGGAATCGCTGACTCAAAGAATCCTGGAGGCAGAACATGAAATTTATCCCCAAGCGATCCAGAGGATCGCAACTGGGTCCTTGAAATTTTAAATCGGGCGTGTCATATAGGGGGAACCATGAAAAAATTTTTCGCGTTTCTTGCAGTCTTTGGTCTTCAGTCCTCGGTCTTTGGCCCCGTCTTTGCGGCAAAATCCGACGGTGGAGCCCACTCCGCCGGAAATTACACCATTGGCATCGGCCCCATCGGGAACGTTTATGTGACAGACCGCCGCCCGGAGATGTCTCCCGGGGTTGGCGCGCTTGTTTATTTTGATTATCGATGGTCTCCGGAACTCTCCACAACCGCTTCGGTCATGATGCTGGTGCAAGACGGAACCGATGCCGACCGGGGAGAAAATAACATTGTTTTTATGGGGCTTCCCACCTTTGATCTCAAATATTATTTTATAACCAATCCCTCCCGTTGGGACCCTTATGCCGCAGTCGGTATCGGCTATTATATTTTGACGGCGGGGTCCAGGGGGCGCGGCGTGGCATCGGGTCTCGGCGCGCAAGCGGGGGTTGGGTTGGATTATTATCTTTCGCGCAAACTTTCCATTGGAACGGCCGCTTATTTTCGCTCCGCGGCCCTTTTGGGGGGAGGTTCCACGGGCAACTTTCCCCTGTCGTTTCTCGGAAATGTGGGGTTCCATTTTTAGCGTAAGGTGCCTGGCACCTCATGCTATCTTGATGTCATCAAGCTGAAATCGGGGTCGAAACAGCGGCGGCAGCGGGCTTCGTAGCATTCCGAGGCCCCGACAATGACCCGATCCTTTTCCCGAACGATCCGCTGTGATTTGGTCGCTTCTCCCCCGCAGACCATGCAGACCGCCTTCAATTTTAAAAGATCATCGGCAATCGCCAAAAGCTGCGGCATGGGGCCGAACGGCTGCCCCAAATAATCCTGGTCCAAGCCGGCTACAATAACCCGTAACCCCCGGTTGGCCAGTTTTTCACAAACTTCAATCAGATCTTCCCCGAAAAACTGGGCTTCATCGATCCCCACAACGCGGGTATTGTCTTGCAGTTGGTCGAGAATTTTTTTGGCATCGGTAATCGGCGTACATAAAAATTTCTGATCGGCGTGCGAGGTGATGTATTCATTTTCATAGCGGTTATCGATCACCGGCTTAAAAATTTGAATCCGCTGTTTGGCAATGCGGGCGAGCCTCAACCGCCGGATCAATTCTTCTGTTTTGCCCGAAAACATCGGCCCGCAAACCACTTCAACGCCCCCTGTTTTCATAAAGTCCCCTTTGATAAAATTTGGACCGCTTTAAGACCCGTTTCAATACAGCGCCCCTCGGCCGCTTTCATGGTTTTTTCATCGATGAATTTGTTGGCGTGACGGTTGCCGTAAACGGCGCAAACGGCGCCGGCTCTAACGCCGCGCAATTGCGACAAAACAAAAAGCACAGAAGCCTCCATTTCAATGTTGATCACATTCTGGGCGGCCAGTTTGTTTAAAAGATCGGGATCGCGCGGAGGAAATCCGGAAATGTTTCTTGCCTGCGCGCCGTAAAAACCGGGGGCCGTGGCGGTTATTCCGGAATGAAAACGAAAGTTTTTTTCTGAAGCGGCCTGAATGAGGGCCGATGTCACTTTGTAATGGGGAACAGCGGGGTAACCCTCATGAACAAAAAAACGGGTGGTGTTTTCAAGCCGAACGGCGCCTGTCGAAACGACCAGATCGCCGAGTTCCACCCCTTTTTTCAAACCGCCGCACGAACCGATCCGGATGAAAGTCGGATTTTTGACAATTTGACAGATTTCAATAACGGCGATTTCCGTGTTGTCGGGCCCCATGCCGGTGGCCATAACGGAAACGGGGACTCCTTCATAATTTCCGGAAACCGTCACAAATTCCCGGTGGCAAATCGGTTTTGTCGGTTTTTTAAAATGTTTTGCCGCTCTTTCAACGCGGGCCGGATCGCCGCAAAGAAGAATAAAGGGATTCAAGTCCCCCGGTTTGCAGCCGATATGATATTGTTTGCCCTCTTTCGTCCGCACCTGCTCCGCCGATTTGAAAGTCATGCCGCTTTATCTAGGCCACTTGCGTGACGGACTCAAGTGGTTTTTTGTTCCCGCATCCGATAAACATAGATCAATACTTCGGCCATGGTTTTATAGAGTTCTTCGGGAATTTCCTGGCCGACTTCCACCTCAATCAACGTCCAGGCCAAAGGAACGTTGCGGACAATCGGGACCCCTTCTTCCTCCGCCATTTCGCGAATCGTCTGCGCGAAAAGCCTTTGTCCTTTGGTCATGACGGTCGGCGCCATCATCTCTTTTTCATCATATTTCACCGCGATCGCCAGCTCGGTCGGGTTGGTCACAACCACATCGGAGCCGGCCACCGCTTTGCGCGTGTCCCCCATCGCCAGTTCCTGATGCAGCTGCCGGCGAACACTCTTGATAATCGGGTCTCCCTCATCCTGTTTGTATTCCCGCTTCACCTCTTCCTTGGTCATGCGAAGCTGTTTTTTGTATTGCCAACGCTGGATCATCACATCGATGATCGCCAGCAAAATAAACAGAACCAGCACGCGGATCATGAAGGCGGTCAGAATGACCCCGGCCACGTGGGCCGATTCTTCCAGACTGCCCGTCGCCGTCAACAAAAGCTGTTCCAGATTGGCCCTCACAACAAGATAGGCAAAATAAAAAATGAGCCCTATTTTAAGAATGTTTTTGGCCAGTTCGACGAGAGTCGTCACCTTGGCCATATTCTTGACATTTTCAACGATGTTGAGGCGTTTGGCCTGCGGCTTGACCGGCTCGGCGGAAAAAATGGGACCGACCTGAAAAAAACTGACGGCAATGGCAATGATCGTGAGCCCCAAAATATAGGGAACGATGGCTTTGACGTAAACGACGAAAGAGGCGTTTAAAAAGGCCGTTGTGTCATGGGAATCGATATCTTTTCGGGAAACAATGTCAAAAGCGGCAAGCATCGCCTCTTTAAAGGCTTCGTAATAATAAGGAATCATCACCGCGAGGATCGCAAAGGCGGCTATCAGAATAACCACCGTGTTCATATCGCGCGATTTGGAGACCTGCCCCTTTTTGCGGGCTTCGCGCAGGCGCTTGGGTGTCGCGTCTTCCGTTTTTTCCTGGGATGATTTTTCGTCGGCCATATATAAGTTATCGGCAAACCGGTGGGGTAAAGTTACGGACCCGGTAAAGTTTCCAGAAATTTCGCGGCTTTTTGGGCATAGGGGGTCTTTTTATCGGGGTCCAGCTCCAGCACCTTGCGCCACTCTCTTTCGGCCCCCTCCAAATCCCTTCTTTCATTGAACAAGGCCACACCGTTCCGATAATGTTTTTCAATCTCACGGGTATCGCTTGGCCAAAAATAAGTGCCGGCTCCCAATACCAGTGCCGCCATCAAGAAAAGGAACAGGCCCTTTTTCCATCGCCGAAAACCCCTTTTGGGAAGCATGCTGTCGGTCCCTTTGATGTAAAACCGAAGCCGCACCGCGCCGACGGCGATTTCATCCCCATCATCGAGAGTCGCTTCCCCTTTTTTATTGCCATTGATCAAAAGCCCTTTAAGGCTTTTGAGGTCGCTGACGATAAACTTTCCTTCCAGCTGATTGATGACGGCATGTTTGCGGGAGACGGTCCGGTCGGATAAAACTAAATGATTATTGGGGTCGCGCCCTATAAAAAAAGTCTCCTGTGAAATGTTGGCTTTAAAACCGACCTCGGGACCATTGAGGACTTCTAAATAGGGCATGCGCGCATCCTAGCAAAAAAACTTGTTGCTGTCATCCCCGTGAAATGGGGATCCTTGGATTCTCGCTGGAGCCTGCCCTCGAGATTCCCGCTTCCTGCCTGCCGGCAGGTCGCGGGAATGACAAACATGGGTCTTTTCAAAGCCACCCCAACTGACGATAGCCGGCGACAGAAGCCTTCATCCCCTCTTGCAGATTAAAGCGGGGGTGGAAGCCGGCGTTTTTGATCTTGTCGATATTGATCGCCCACCCTTTGGCGTAAAACTGTTTGATATGGACGCGGGTGATGGGAGGAATTTGTTTTTTTACGCGGGAAACTGTTTCTGAAATGAGGGCCAAGGGCCATAGAATGGATTTTGGGGCCGCGATTTTATAAACCTTGTGGTGAAAAATCTGGGCCAGCGTATCGGCAATATCTTCCCACGGATAACTGTCACCATCGGCCACATAAAAAATTTCGCCGGCCGCCCTGCCGCTTTTGGCTGCCCAGAGGCAGGCCCCCGCCACATCTTCAACATAAGCCATCGAAATATATCGGGGTTTTCCGAACGGTTTAAAATAAAGCCGTTGTTTGGCCATTTTAAAAACAGGCAAAATCATGGTGTCTCGCGGTCCATAAATGGCGGGAGGTCTTATAACGGTGACCGGCAGACGGGTTTTAAAACCCAAAGCAATCCGCTCGGCCTCCAATTTGCTGTGGCCATAGAGTGTTAACGGCTTTGTCTCCATCGTCTCGTCAATAGAGACGCCGTTCCGGGAAGGCCCTCCCGCCGCGATGCTGGAAACCAGCACAAAACGTTTCAGATTCGGAGCGGTCTTGAGGCAGAGATCAAGACAATGGCGCGTGCCACCGGCATTGATGCGGTAATAATCTTTTGGGTCCGCCGTGCTGATAACGCCGGCGGCATGAAAACACCAGTCGGCATTTTTAAGCCCCTCTCTTAAACCGGCGTTATCGGGTAGAAGATCTCCTTGAACCAGTTTAACCGGCTTTCCTTTGAGCCAACGAAGATTGCTGGAGGAACGGACGAGGCAGGTGACCTCATGGCCTTCTTGAAGCAGCAGATCGACTAAATGAGAACCTAAAAATCCGGTGGCACCTGTTAAAAAAACTTTCATAAAACCTCCAAATCCTAATATCTAAATCCTAAACAAATTCCAAATTCTAAATCTCAATTTTTCAAACAAAATCTTTTGTTATTTGGAGTTTGGAGTATTAGTATTTGTTTAGAATTTAGAATTTAGAATTTAGTGTTTAGGATTTTTATTTCATAATGGCATTTCGTAAATACGATAGGTCTTATAACGCCTCCCCCCCATAAATTCAATTCCCATGTTGATGCGGTCGTTATCTTCCAGCGTCCACGAGAGTTCCGCCTGTTTGTAGCCGCGCTGAACCCCCCGCCGGTGAATCTCCACATTCATAAGAACGCTTAAAGCCCCCAAAGCGCCACCCCGATACGGTTTGCGGATGCCCATAAGGCAAAGTCTTGCCGATTGAAGCCCCCTTTTGAGACGCCATAAAAGTTTCAAAAATCCAAAGGGGAGCAGTTTTCCGTTCAAACCCCGAATAGCCTCATTAAAATTGGGAAGAGCAACGCTGAAGGCGGCCGGGTCGTTATCGACAAAAACAAAAAAAGCCATTTCCGGGTCTAGGATCGGTTTCAACTGTTTGGCGGCATGGTGCATCTCCTCTTCCGTCATCGGCACAAAACCCCAATTTTGCGACCAAACTTCGTTGAACAAAACCAGCATTCGGCGGATTTCGCCGTCAAAATCTTTTTTGTTGAAAGACCGGATAGAGAGACCGGGATGGGCGCGTGTGGCTTCGGCCAGCTCTTTTGCCGGTTCAGAAATTTCTCCGACATCGTAATACCAAGCAAAAAGATCTTTTATTTTCTTAAGGCCCGCCGTTTCCAGCAAGGGGCCGTAGTAGGGGAAATTGTGGTTCATCATCACGGCCGGCGGTGCATCAAAACCGTCGACCAAAACCCCCACCTCGTCGTTGACCGTCAAATTAAAAGGCCCCCGCATTGTCTGCATCCCCTTTGACCGCAGCCAATCCGCGGCCGTTTCGACAAGCGCTGTTGCCGCTTTGTTATCGGAAACGGCGTCAAAAAAACCGAAAAACCCGGCGGCGTCTTTATGGCGTTCCAGATGGCGGTGATGAATATGGGCGGAAATTCTGCCGACACATCTTTCATTTTCCATGGCCAGAAACAATTGCGCCTCTCCCGTTCTAAAAAAAGGGTTTTTTTTGGGATTGAAAAAAGCGAGACGCTCTATTTCCAAGGGCGCAACCCAGTTTGGGTCTGATTGATAAAGCCGGTTCGGAAAACGGACAAAGGCTTTCAGGCTTTTTGCATCTAAAACCGGAACAATATGCACGCTCATAAAGGGGTCAATGTCTCTTGCCCAAGGCCTTGAAGTTGTAACCTTGCGAACGATGGGTCATCTCTTCAGGTATTTCAAGAGTGTTTTTAAGGATGCCGTATTTGGGGCTTAATTTTTTGAAAACCCCCAGAACAAAATCGAGTTCTTTTTTGGTGTGGGTCGCCATGTACGATGTTCGGATGATCGCCTGCCCAAAGGGGACCGCCGGATAAACCACGGGGGTTGCAAAAACGCCGTTTTCAAAAAGATCTTTCACCAAATGAAAGGCCTGCCCCTCATCCCCCACAAAAACGGATACGATCGGTGTTTCCGATGGAATAAAGGAGAGGCCTATGGATTCAAACCCCCGGGTAATGTAGGTCACGTTTTCGCGCAGGCGCCCCAAGCGTTCCGGCTTTTTTTCCAGCAATTCAAGACAGGCCAAAACCGTTGCCGCGGAGGCCGGCGGCATGGCCGCGGAAAACATGAAAGAGCGGGCTTTATGACGGACATAATCGATCACGTCGGAGGGCCCCGCCAAAAAACCGCCGATCGAGGCAAACGATTTGGAAAAAGTCCCCATAATCAAATCAACCTCTTCCGTCAGGCCAAAATGTCCGGCCGTTCCCTCCCCTCTTTTTCCCAAAACGCCCAACCCGTGGGCATCGTCGATCATCAGGCGCAGTTTGGGGTAGATTTTTTTGACGGAAATCAATTGAGGAAGATTGACAATATCGCCGGTCATCGAAAAAACACCGTCGGTTACCAAAAGAGACCCTGTATTTTTAGGAAGGTCCGAAAGCTTTTTTTGCAGATCAAACGGATCATTGTGGCGGTATGTGACTACTATTGCCTTGCTCAACCGGCACCCCTCAATAATCGAGGCATGGTTTTCGGCATCTGAAAAAATAGTGTCTTCCGCCCCCACCAGACAGGCAATGCTCCCCAAATTGGTCAAAAACCCGGTGGCAAAAACAAGGGCCTCTTCTTTGCCGACGAGTTTTGCCAATTTTTTTTCCAGTAAATCATGCAAGACCGTGTTGCCGTTCAAAAAACGGGATCCGGTACACCCGGTGCCGAACCGTTCGATCGCCTCTTTGGCCCTTTTTTTGACGAACGGGTCGTGGGTCAGGCCCAGATAATTGTTGGAGCCGATCATCACCACCTTGCGGCCTTCATAAGTGACCGTGGAGCCCGAAGAGGTGTCGATCGGTTTGAAAAAGGGATAAAGCCCCGAAGCTTTGACGAACTTGGCTTCTTCGTATTCGAAACATTTCTGGAAAATGTCTGTCATTTGGGAAGGTAAAATACGGCTCCCAACCACAGATATCAAGCTGAAATCATTAATGAATTTGATTTTTATTCTGAATGATGTTCAGGAACTTAAAGAGAGTTCAGGGGGGACGTTCCCCAAAAGATGGGCCGCCTTGTTCACCACGCGGCGGACATCGTCTTCGCTGAATACCTCTGTGCGGCCGACATTCAAAATTTGCGTCAGCCCCAAAAGCAGGGCCCAGACGACAAAAGCCGCCGCACGCGCAGCCTCCATCTTGTCTGCGCGGTTTTTTGGGAGACGGCTCGAAAAATATTTTACCGATTTGGCCAGCGACCCCTGCGTGATTTCACGCAGGGTATTGGCATAGCCGTCGGACAGGTTGATCGTCCCCTTCCCCTTGAAGTTGAACATCAGGACATCGAAGTAACAACCGTAGTCGTCATAAATGCGCATGAATTTTTCAATGAAAGAGACCAGATCTTTGTGGGCGAGTTTTTTCTTGTGGTGGAGCGCTTCGTCCAAAAGTTGGTCGAATTTTTGAGACCCCAGACAGGCAAGCCCCGCGTAAATATCTTCCTTGTTTTTGAAATAAAGATAGAGGGTGCCGATGGAGAGCTCTGCCATCTCGGCGATGTCGCTCATCGTTACGTTCAAAAAGCCCCGCTCCTGAAAAAGCCTTCTGGCCCCTTCCAGAATCTGCTCTTTGCGCTGTTTTTTTTCCCGCTCTTTGCGCTCGACAATTCCCATAATTTTCACGCTTCACGATAAAAGTGGGCGCTTCTCTCCGGCCCCACGGAAATCAGGGAAATAGGCACCCCGACAAAATCTTCAACGGCTTTAAGGTAACTCTGACAGGCTTTGGGGAGAGCGCTAAAACGGGTGATTTTTTCCAGATTTTCGGACCATCCGGAGAATGTTTCATAAACCGCCTCCGCCTTTTCCCAGTCTTCGATCCGCGACGGGGGGGCCGTCAGTTTTTTTCCGTTCAATTGGTAACCGACCGCCGCCTTTATATTTTCAAGGCCCGACAAGACATCAAGCTTGGTGATGGCCATCCGCGTGCATCCCGTCAGCCAAACCGCGTGTTTCATCCAGAAAAGATCGATCCAGCCGCAACGGCGCCTGCGTCCTGTGGTGGAACCAAACTCCGCCCCCTTGTTTTGCAGATGTTCCCCCGTGGCATCATGAAGCTCGGTCGGAAAGGGGCCCCTCCCAACCCTTGTGGCATAAGCCTTGGCAACACCCAACACCTCGTCTATGGCCCGCGGCGGAACACCGGCGCCGGTCATCACCCCGCCCGAAACCGTACTGCTGGAGGTGACAAAGGGATAGGTTCCGTGATCGAGATCGAGCCCCACCCCTTGAGCCCCTTCAAAAAGAAGGGAGCGCTTTTCGCCGACCAGTTTTTGCAAAATGCCGTTGGTGTCCTGGCAGTAATGTTTCAGATATCGGCCATAGGTATTGTATTGTTCATAAACTTCATTTTCTGAAAAAGGCGTTTTGTTCCCCAGAACTTTTTCCAGATATTCATTTTTTTCCGGAAGGACCTCCGCAAGGCGGCGTTTCAAGGCCTTGGAATCGACCAAGTCGCCCATGCGAATGCCGCGGCGGGAGATTTTGTCTTCATAACAGGGCCCTATCCCGCGGCCGGTGGTGCCGATGGCGTTGGTCCCCCGTTTTTCCTCCCACAGCTGGTCGATGCGGACATGATATGGAAAAATGACATGAGATTTTTCGCTGATACAGAGTTGGGCCTGTTTTTTCAAAAAGCCGGCGCTTTTCAACCCCTCGATTTCGTCGATGAGGACTTTGGGATCGACCACCACGCCGTCCCCCACAATGCAGAGACATTTTTCATGCAAAACGCCGGAGGGAACGAGGTGCAAAACTCTCTTTTGCCCGTCGATCACCAGCGTGTGGCCGGCGTTGTTCCCCCCCTGAAAGCGGACCACCGCATCGGCCCCCGGAGTGAGAAGGTCGACCACTTTTCCCTTTCCTTCATCCCCCCATTGCAGGCCTATGATTACAGTGTTTGACATATCTGGATTCCGGCTTTCGCCGGAATGACGTCATAAAATATACCGGCTTAAATCTCGGTCTTTCACGATGCTGTTCAGACGGCGGTGGACGTAGTCCCGATCAACTTTGAGCTTTTGGCCCGACTTTTCCGGCGCTTCAAACAAAATTTCTTCCAGCAGTTTTTCCATGAGGGTATGGAGGCGCCGGGCGCCGATGTCTTCCATCTGTTCGTTCACCAAAACGGCAATATTGCAGATTTCGGCCAGGGCGTCTTCGGTAAAATCGATCTTGATTTTTTCGGCCGCGAGCAGGGCGATATATTGTTTGGTGAGTGAATTGGCCGGCTCGGTTAAAATCTTGAAAAAATCTTCTTTGGTCAGCGGTTTCAGTTCCACGCGGATGGGAAAGCGCCCCTGCAACTCCGGGATAAGATCGGAAGGTTTGGAGGCATGAAAAGCCCCGGCCGCGATGAAAAGAATATGGTCGGTCCGGACAAGGCCGTGTTTGGTCATCACCGTACAGCCCTCGACAATCGGCAGAATATCGCGCTGAACCCCTTCGCGGGAGACATCGGGGCCGTAGCGCCCCCCTTCTCTTCCGACGGCCACCTTGTCGATTTCATCCAAAAAGACAATCCCGCTCTGCTCGGCGCGGTGAATGCCTTCTTTGAGCACCTCATCCATATCGATCAGTTTATACGCCTCTTCCTGCGCCAAAAGTTCCAGCGCCTCCGGAACCTTCATTTTTCTTTTCCGATCTCTCCCCTGCGGCATCATCTGGCTGAACATATCCTTTAAATTCATCCCCATCTCTTCCATGGAGCCGCCCGTCACAACCTCGATCATCGGAAAAACCCCTTTGGGCCCCTCGGATTTAAGCTCCACATACCGCTCGTTCAATTTTCCGGCGCGGAGCATCTGGCGCATTTTTTCACGGGTTCCATCGGCCGTCTCTGAAATATCTTCCGCCCGTTTTGACGGTTTGGGAACCAACAGATCGAGCAGTTTTTCTTCGGCCACCTCCTGCGCTTTTACCTGAACCCGATGGGCCGCCTCTTCCTTGACCATTTTTACCGAAAGGTCGGTCAATTCACGAACGATCGATTCGACATCTTTGCCGACATAACCGACCTCGGTATATTTGGTCGCCTCAACTTTGATAAACGGGGCTTTGGCAAGCTTGGCGAGCCTTCGCGAAATTTCCGTTTTGCCGACACCGGTGGGGCCGATCAGAATAATATTTTTGGGGAGAATTTCTTCCTTGAGAGGAACCGGCACCTGCTGGCGCCGCCAGCGGTTGCGCAACGCGATAGCCACCGCCCTCTTGGCATCGTCTTGCCCGATAATATAGCGATCCAATTCAGAAACAATTTCGCGGGGTGTAAAGTTCGATTCCATTATTTGAGTTCTTCTATATTCAGGTGGTCGTTGGTGTATATGCAAATATCGGACGCGATTTTCATCGATTGTTCGACAATTTCCCGGGCTGAAAGTTTTGAATTTTTGATCAGGGCTTTGGCCGCCGCGAAGGCGTAAGGGCCTCCGGAGCCGACCGCGGCGATATCCTCATCCGGTTCCACCACATCGCCGTTGCCGGAAATGGTGAATGTTTTTGATTTGTCGGCCACAATCAACAAGGCCTCAAGGCGCCGCAGAACCCTGTCGGTGCGCCAGTCTTTGGCCAACTCCACCGCGGCCCGGGTGATATTGCCGCGATATTGCTCCAATTTGGCCTCGAATTTTTCAAAGAGGGTGAAGGCATCGGCCGTGGAACCGGCAAAACCGGCCACGACTTTTCCCTCTCCCAATACCCGAATTTTGTTTGCCTTTTTTTTGAGGACCGTATTGGAAAAACTGACCTGACCGTCACCCCCTATGGCCAAGGCACCGTTTTTGCGAACACAAAGAATTGTTGTAGCGTGAAACATCAATAAACCTCCAAATTCTAAATCCGAAATTCTAAACTCTAAACAAACTACAAATTCCAATTTTCCAAATTTCAAACAGTTCGAAACATTGTAGTTTGTAATTTAGAATTTGTTTAGTATTTCGAATTTAGTATTTCGAATTTGTTTTACGCCTTAGGGTGGGTCTTATCGTACACTTTCATCAGTTTGTCCAGCTCAACATGGGTGTAGCGCTGGGTGGTGGAGAGACTGGCGTGACCGAGCAGTTCCTGAATGCCGCGCATATCGGCCCCGTTGTTCAGAAGATGGGTTGCAAAAGTATGGCGCAAAACGTGAGGTGTTACTTTTTTCTGGATACCGGTCAGCTTGATATATTTTTCAATCAACCGTTCCACCGCCCTGGCCGAGATGCGGCTCCCCGATTTATTGAGAAAAACCCCTTTTTGATCGGGCTTGCCGTTCAAAAGATTTCCCCTCGCTTCCATATAATTTTTTATGGCATCAATGGCCTTCTGGCCCACAGGCACCATCCGCTCTTTGTTGCCCTTGCCCAAAATACGCACCATCCCGTTGGCCAAATCGATCTGATCGCTGTTGAGAGCGACCAGTTCACTCAACCGCAACCCCGAGGCATAAAAGAGTTCCAAAATGGCTTTGTCCCGCATGGTCAAAGAGCCATCCCCCTTTGGGGCCCCTAAAAGGGCCATGACTTCATCCAGCGTGAGAAACTGCGGCAGTTTTTTTGGAATTTTTGGGGAGCGAACCGCCTTGGCCGGATTATTGTCGAGCACGTGTTGGCGCATGGCGAAATCAAAAAAAGATCTTAACGTGGAGAGCTTTCTGGCCACCGAAGTGGCCCCGTGGTCTTTGAAAAGTTCCGACAAGAAAGAACGGAGCAGATTGGGATTGATTTTTCTCAAGCCGTCGTCGCCCGATCGGGAGACATCGGGATAGTGTGAATCGACAAAAACGGAAAATTGTCTTAGATCTCCAGCGTAATTTTTCAGGGTGTGTACTGAAGCGTGTCTTTCGACTTTAAGATGTTGGAAAAACTGATCTATTACCGATTGCATGATCTGAATCATACACTCTTTACACAGGGCGGCAAAGCACTTATTTTGAATATTTGAATCGACGCAGAAGGGCCAAAAGAAGAGTACTTGCGAACAATAGAGACATAGAGACCATGTCCCATGAACCTTTGCCGGAAAGACTGCATCCGGAACCGCGCACATTCGTTGAAACATGGCTTGAAGGATTGGGATCGCAGAGATCGCCCAAACCATCGCCGTCGGTATCGCTTTGCGACCGGTTGAAAATCACCGGGCAATTATCCGATTCATTTGGAATGCCGTCGCCGTCGATGTCAGGATCGCAGGCATCACCCACGCCGTTGCGGTTGATGTCGGACTGATCCGGGTTGTTGGCGGAGGGACAATTATCCCGCGCATCGGGAACGCCGTCACCATCGCCGTCAGGGCCGGTCGATTCCGAAAAACTCAAACCAGGCCCGCAGAGACTGTTTTCGGTTCCTTGCGGGTTGTAATATTCGGGACATAAGTCAGAAGGCGCGCACCGTGTCCGCGTACCGGTTCTGTCGTATCCGGTTCCCGCGCCGTCGCACAACCCGTCGGCAGGCTGAAAAATGGCGCCGTCTCTATGATCGCTGTTCGGATCCCACGGAAAAAGTCTCGCGTTGGCGCTCTCATCAAAATCGCAGGTGCGCCCGCAATCGGCGGCTGTGCAATTGACGCCGTTTCTGGCGGCGATGTTTGCCGCCCCGTTTTGCGCTAAAAGATAGTCACGGCATTCGGCTTCGTCTCCGTCGTCATTATCATCATCCAAATCGCAGGCATCCCCCTGGCCGTCGAGATCGGTGTCGCGCCGGTCTTTGTTGGGGATATTCGGGCAATTGTCCGCGGCCCCCCTTACGCCGTCATTGTCCAGGTCATCGGCGGGATAGCCGCCGCATGTTGCGTTTGCGGGACCCGTTGCCGGATAATTGGGGCACGGATCGACACCGTCCACAATGCCGTCGCGATCGATATCGGCATTCAGATGGTTTCGATGGTTGATATTCATTCTCAAGCGGGGATCAAAGATGCCGCTCTCGGTGGCATCGTCCAAACCGTCATTGTCATCATCAGAATCACAGGGATCGCCGACGCCGTCGTTGTCGCTGTCTGCTTGCGACGGATTAAAAATCGCGGGGCAGTTGTCCGTTTCGTCCGATACGCCGTCGCCGTCGGAGTCAACGTTGCCCAGCCATTGCTGGGGAGCGGCGTCACAGGCATCGCCGAGGGTATCTTCATCAAGGTCGGTCTGCTCCCCGTTGCTCACAAGAGGACAATTATCGAGAGGGCGAATACAGGCACCGCCAAAACCCCAAGCGGGCCCGTCGCAAACGCGGTCGCCGTCGGTATCGGGTTTTAAGGGATCGGTGCAGTCGCGGCCGATGACTTTGTTCGGATCCGGCTGGCCTGCCGCATCGAGACAACCGGCGAGTTCTTCTTCGTTGGTCAATCCGTCATTATCCATGTCAAAGTCGCAGGCATCGCCCACGCTGTCGCCGTCGGTATCTTTTTGATCGGCATTGGGATGATAAGGGCAGTTATCGACAATATTGGGAACCCCGTCGCAATCGGCATCTTGAGGATGGGCCCTCGAGGAGAGACAACGGGGATCCCCGGCCCGCAGGGCTTGGCAGGCATCGCCGATACCGTCGCCGTCGGAATCGCGCTGGTCGGCGTTGGCCACCGTCGGACAGTTGTCATCGGTATCGCGGGTTCTGTCTCCATCGCGATCGGCGTTCGGATCGGCCGGGACAGGGGCGCCAAAATAACTGTTAGGGTCGGTCGGATCGGTTTCGTTGGATTGCACTCGACAGTCGCGGTTTAAATCTTCTCCGAGGCGCAGATCGGTGCATCTTTCCTGTGTGCAAGAGTTTTTTATTCCATCACCGTCATAGTCGACCTCCCAGCCGCGATATGGAGAGCGGGCATAAGGGTCCAAACGCCTCCCTCCCGGCCGCCGGTCAAAGGAGATCCAAAACCAGTCTGCGTTGGCGCACGCGGTGCCGCCAACAACCGGTGCATTGCCATCGAGCCCCGTACTCTGATTGTACCCCTTAGAGAGTGGGGAAGAAAAACGGGCGAGCGCCACCTTGGCCATGATGGCAATTTTTTCCCGCGAAAAATCGATTTGGCTGGTCGATAAAGGGATGACAAACCGTGTTTTATCTCTGTTTGTCGAGTGCGGAAAAAGGGTTCCGAGTTCGAATGAAGAAGTATAGCGGTAATTCGTACCGCCACTCTCTGTCGTAATTTTGTAGAGGTCGACCGCTCGCGTCAACGTAGAAACCAGTCCGGTCAGATGATATTGGTTTCCGGAAGAAAAAGCCTGCCAGAGATCGGTCGGTACATAAGCGTCCCCTTCGGCAAAGACGACCGGCTCACCCGTCATTTTCAAAAAATGAGTTCCGTTGATTTTATTGAGGACGGCTTCAGCTCCCCGAATGACCACGCCATTTTTAAAACCGGTGATCGTCCCCCTTTCGATTCGGTTGGCCCTTCTCTCCATTACGACACCGATACTATCACCAGCGCCCGAAACGGACTCCAGCGTACTTCTTTCAATCAGATTAAGATCACTGCGGGCAAGGTTAATGCCGATGGTTTTGGCCCTTACTATTACATTTGAAATTTTGCTTTGATGAATAATCTTTCCGCCGTTTTCCCGTACGCAAATTCCTTCGCCGTATGGGTTGATAATTGTAAGGTTGGAGATGGTGACGCCAAGAGTACTGTTATTAGGAGGCAAAGGAATAATGCGTAAGAGACAAGCTTTGTAATCGTCGTTGGCCCAATGAAATGTCTGTAGTCTTCCGTTGGCAAAAACTGCGGCCCCTTCCTGAATATATCGAATTTCTATTCCGTTTTTTCCTTCAATTACTTTTCCACCATCCAGATATGGAAACGACATCAATGGGCTTACCCTGTATACTTCGAAAGTAATTTTATTGCAGGAGGCATTTCTCAAATGAGTTAGAAAGGACCCTTGTTCAAAATTGCCACTGGAGCTTGTTACAATGCAATGCCCTGTTTCATGGTCCGCCCAAACGGATCCCGCAAGAATCAGACTAAAGAGAAACAAGGCCGTAATGGAATACTTTGACACGTCTTTGACCTCCGCTAGAGTTATCGGCAGTTTTCAAAAAAGGTTGCTTTGGAAAAGGAGATTTTTTTGAGGATAAACATAACTAGCTGATATTATTTAGAAAAATGAACTATTATCTATCGTAATTGTCCCATAAGCCGATTAAGAACTTTTTCAGCACTTTTGCGACATCGAGGATCTTTGTCCGTCAGGCTCATCTTTTTGATGTCAGAAATGGCGAAGATAACGTCTTTAGCATCATATTTAGCATCATAAAAACCATAAACACTGCCACTTTCCAGCCCACCCAAAGCCTCGACCGCACCCAATCTTACATGGGCATTATCGTTTTTCAGTGCCTCGATGAGCAGAGGAACCGCATCACGGCCAATGCTGCTTAATGCCATTGAGGCCTCTTTGCGCACTTTTAATACCGGGTCTTTCAGTGTTTGAATAAGAACCGGGACAGCATCTTTTGCTTCAGATCCGATTCCTCCCAAGATGGATATCGCCTTCAGTTTTATATCCACGCTTTTTTCATTTTGTAATATCGTGATCAATTCGGGAACAGAGGCCAGCCCAATTCTCACCATGGCTCCGGCAGCATGCTCTCTTACTTCTTTATCCTCTTTCTCATTTTTTAATATTATACCAAGCGCTCCAACCGCCTTGGGCCCGCCTATGTTTCCCACGGCCCAAGCGGCGGCGGAACGAACTTTTACATTCTTATCCCAAAGAGCACGTACAAGATGCGGTCTGAAAATTTCCGGAACGGAGGACCCAATAAAACCGAATGCCTTCGCGATCTCTTCTCTGACTCTTGCATCTTGGTCATACTGTAGTGCCCGACTAAACTCCCGACAGACTTCCCACGTGGCATCGCTGTCAACAATATTTTTTAAAGCCACAGCGGAAGCGACGCGTACATCATTTTCATTGTCATAGAGTAAAGATTGAAGCAATTGCGGCACGGCCTTGTCGGCAAAGGGACCTGACCGACCTAGGGCTCTTGCGGCATTCTGACGCGTCTCTGGATCGTCATGCTTTAATTTAAGAACATTAATTTCTGGAGAAATATCGATTTGGTCAAGAGCTCCAGCTGCTACCTTTTTTATCGGTTCACTTGTATTGTCATTTTTTAATATTGCGGCAAGAACAGGAACAGCTAGCTTGGCGACGGGGCCAATTTGGCCTAAAGCCCGTATGGCGGAATATTGATTGTACTTGTTTTTATCATGCAATAAATTGACGAGATATGGGACAATAGAAGAATCGAAGTTTTGAAAAAGAGATAAAATGATTTTTTCAATATGCATGTCTTCAAAGCTTTCATTAATTACTCTAAAAAACGCCCGGATTCCATCAGGCCCCATTTCAATTAGAGATATCACCAATTTTTTTTCTGAAATCAACCGCAATGATCGCCGTCTCATGCTGCCATCACCACTGCCCCTACCATATTTCAAACCATCAATAAAATGCCCAAACCGATTTTTTGATTCTGGGATTTCAACACCGCCTCGTTCTGCATATTCCAAAACATCAAGCATAGCGTTGAAAAGGACTGGAACCGCTTCTTTGGCATCCGGTCCGATTTGTCCTAAAGCCTCTACGGCTTTACTTCGCACCGACTCATTTTCGTCCTTTAATGCATCCATAAGAGCAGGCACTGCCTCCTTAGCATCAGGACCGATCCGTCCCAATACTTCTAAAGCAAAAGTTTTTATTTTTTGATCCGGGCTGTTCAATAATTCAATGAGGGGAAAAACAGCATCATCACCAAATTTCGCATTCAAAGCACTCTCATAAATATATGTGGGCGTTGATCCTTCCGCACGGTGCCAATTGAGTAGAGCCAATATTGCTTCTGTTGTATTGGGGCCAATTTTGGATAGTGCAACAGCGGCAAGGCGTCTCACCTCTTCATCCTTGTCTTTCGATGCCGTAACAAGATCGGGAATGGCCTCTTTAGCGTCAGGGCCGAGCTTGAGAAGGGCTTTTTCACCGCTCTCTCTCAAGGGCCGGTAGTCATCTCTACATGCCGCAATAAATTCCAAAATTGTTTCCCCGTTATGAAAACCGAATCGGGACAAAGCATTTATAATTATCCCCCTGTAAAATTCTCCATTTTTTTCTCTCTTAGATTTTTTTAGACTATCCAATAAAATGGGGGTGGCCGCGTCAGCGTGCAATTTCATTTGGCTCAAGGCCAGAGCAGCGGCCAATTTCATACCTTCATTCTTATCCTCGAGTCCCATAAGAAAAATCTTGGAAACCCGGTCGGTGTGCAACTTCATTTGCATTAAAGCCAAAGCAGAAAGAATCGTTTGGTCCAATGCCTCCCCCTCCTCCAGCCAGCGAAGAAAATGAGGAACCGCAGGAGAACCCATATCGGCTAACGCGCGAACAACATGGGAAGTTGTGCTATGGCTAAACCACTGCCTTTTCGCCTCCTCCTCTGTTTGGTCTAACTGATCAATACTTAAAAGTAATGAACCTTTGTATTTTCCTTCGTTCAAATAACGGACAAGACCTGAAAGAGCCTGTTCGGAACCTATTTTCCCCAGAGCTCTGATAATCGATCTTTTCAAGTATTCCTCATCGGCGCGCAACAACGCGCGGACAAGCCATGGAATAGCCTCTTCTGCACCGGGGCCGATTTTACCCAAAAGACGTGCGGTATTTATTTGAACTACTCTGTCTCCATATATCAATCCCATCTTCACATCAGACACCGGTAACTTATCCCACTTAACCTTGTCATCGCGTTCACTAATTTCGGCCAATGTCATGATAGCCAACTTTCTGGCATCGATTCTTTTATCATTCAAGGCCGAAACAAGAAATGGAACGGCGGCGGAACCGAAAGCAGACAGAACAGATTTGCTACCTTCTTCTACAACCGCCGATTCAAAATACTTTTCAATGACAGGCGACAAAACAGTTTCTGTGCCAAAATTGACCCGGCCCAAGGCTAGGGCAGCGTTTTTTCGTATGTCCCATTCTTCTTTTTCATCCTCCAAAATGCCAATCAAAGTTGAGACCACCTCCTCATTATTATAACCAAAAATGATTTTTCCCAAAACCTCCGCTGTCTCTCTTCTCATATCTCCCGAGTTTTCTTTATTTTTAATGATTGAAAAAAGTGGTGAAATTGCTTTTTCAGCGCCGGGACCGATTTGACCTAAAGCCTTAATAGCATTTCCACGCACCGATTCATTTTCGTCTTTTAATGCTTCGATAAGTGCGGGCACTGTATCCTTGGCATCGGGACCGAAGGAACTAAGAAGAAGTCTAATATCAGAATGGTAGCCCAAGGAACTTCTCCAGTGTATATATTCCTCTACTTCTTCGAATACCGGAATGATCGACTCTGCAGTGGGTGGCATCTGCACTAATGCATGCAACAATGCTTTTCTTCTGGAGGAAGATGAATCGGAATATCGTTCAATAAACCCTTGATACGACTTATGATACCAATTCACTCCTTTATCTCGACTCTCCTTCCATGTCTCAAATTTTTGCCATTTTTGCAGCTCCGCCGCCAAAATAGGAACGGCCTCTTTTGCGTTGGGGCCTGCCTTGCCCAAAACCTGAATGGCCCCTAAAATTAATTCTTCCTCCCCCTCTTTTTCCAGCACGGCAATCATGGCTCCGACCACCTCGGCATTGAACAATTCGATCTGGCCTAATGAAGTAACCACACTTCGCCGGACATATACTGACTCATCCTGCATCGCCATGACGAGCGCGGGCACTGCCGCCTGTGCCTCCTTGCCGATACGGCCCAGTGCCCTGGCCGCAAACCATCTCACATAAACGTCCGGATCGGTTAGGGCTGCTGCAAGAGAGGGGACAACAATGTCGGCATTTGATCTGATTTGCCCCAAAGACCGGGCCGCGCTGGCGCGAATTTCCGGATTGCCATTTTTGAGAATTTTAAGAAGAAACGGAACAGATTCTTTGGCGTCAGAGCCGATCTGGCCCAGTTCGGTTGCCATGGCATTTCTTGTTTCATCATTATAGTCACTGCGAAATAATTTGGTGCCGATATGCTCCTTCATCCAACGAACGCGATTCTGCAGGGCTTTTTTACCGTCTTTTCCTGCCAATTCCTGCAAAAAACTTTTTGTAAACCCCGCTTTTTCCAGTAAAACCTGATCGTAAGATGTAATAATGCCTTCGCTCCCTTTGCCCAATGCTTTCATCCAAACTTCACATTGTCTTTCCGTCCATCCAAAATTTTGACACTCATCCGGGGTCAAGCCTGCAGGGTCCTCGGCATAAGCCCTGATAATTTTATCGATTGTCGTCGTCATTGTTTACTCTCCATTATTATAAAATATAAGCCGATTCGATGACTTGTCGGCATCGACATGGCCGACTCGAACGGCACGTCTTTCTCCTTTTTGTCCATTCGGATAGAGATAATAACTGGCCAGATCATACATCCCCGTATCACAATAGAGAGCCTTCTCTACCCCAGAAAGTCTCCATGCCACGGAAAGCAAATCATTAATTGTGTGCCCGCCCCCTTCCGTATCCAAAATGCCGAATCGTCCGTCATTGAATTCGAGTAAAAACCGCCGCTCCGTTGGATAATCATTTTGATTTGTGTAATTTTCACCGTGCCGGTTTTTAAAAAGCAGAGAAGCCACAATGGAAAGACGCTCCTCTTTCGATATTTCTAAAAAGCGCTTAAAGTCATTCGGGTCTTTAAGATCCAGAAGAACAGAACGATCCTCCTTTTTTCGGGTCAGTTCCGAAAGTTTCAAGTACCTTTTGTCGGCGATGTGAAGAGTTCCATCAGAATAGACGATTAGATAACCGTCAAGCCGGTTGGGGTCAAAAACGGAATTAACGATCTTTCCCTTTTCAATCATTATCTCCACCCCCTTGTTTCCTCCGGAAACCATCAACACCGGCCCTTGATACTGAAGGCGGCTACCCAACTCTCCTTCAACGGCCGCATGCGATATGCCGTCTGTCCCCGGTCTTATTTTGAGTTCAGCATGCGCACCTTTTTTTGGATCTCCAATAATCAGTGTGGCTTGATGTTTTCCTTGAATCAGGATTTTTTTGATTTGAAATCCCGGGAGCGCCCCTGAAACATTCGTGAATTCCAATTTTCCCTCAAGCTCCTTGGCAATTCCCTTTGAGGGTCTCGTAAATTTTCCGACGGTTTTAGCCCATCCTTTTTGAAGAACATAGCCAAACCTGCCATTCAAAATCCCATCCACAGCCTTCTTTACATCGGATCCTTTTTGATCCAAGTGAGAATTGTTTCTCAACCACTGTAGCATTTCTTCCGAGTCCGATATGGATTGAACGTCATCTTCCGATGCCCTGCCAAGCCAACCGATAAGACGACTCACGGCAAAATTGCCCCAGTCATGATAGAAAGAGTCAGGATAGTAAAGAATGCCCCGTGCGATATGATAATATTCACCCGCATTATCGGTTGTAACAGGATCTCTAAAAAACCGATCATAAATTCTGTGTATAAAACGGTCTCCCCTCTCTCGTGTCGTTTTGTCCGCGACTTCTTTTCTGATGGACTGTAATGTTTTTGGATTGTCTAAGCGAATCCCGCTCAATCGAGGATCACCCAACGAAATGCCTTCCATTTCCACTCTTTCCACCCACTCTACAAAGTGATCCGTGGGTTGTAAAATTGGTGGCACAGGCTTGGAAATATTTTTTGTAATCGGCCACTGTTTTTTGGGAGATTCGGCCTCTTTTTTTGGTTCTTTTTTCAAAAGTAATGGTGTTTCCGGCGGTATTGGAGAGGATAAAATGGCAACCTCCGGTGCCGGTCTCATGGATCTTCCCAACCGTTTAAGAACGGCCAAAACTTCGGCCTGGTCGTAGCGCCATCTTAACTCCTCTGGATTATTTTCGAAATAATCGCGTACACGAGTGCCCGCATGCTGTGCCAAAAGCAGATAACGGGGACTGACATCCCGGCTTAAATCAACATCAGAAATTTTTTCTATCCGCGACCATCCTTTCATTGCCTCTACCATATTATCAATGCCTATGGATTTTATCGGCGCAATCGTAACGGCTTGCCCCAACAACAGCACGAATTGATCCCCTCCAATGTTATTCGTGTATTGGTTCGTTTCGGATCGGACTTTTTCCAAACCCGCAATATCAAAAAATTCCCGGGGAACGTTAGTTAAATTTAAATCGAGTGCGAGGACATCCAAATTCGTAAAAATATCCTTGAGGGGATTTTTCTCATCTCCAAAAATTTCTCTTAATCTGTATGCCGTCAGAATAAAACGGCTCAAATCGCCTAAAGAAAGTCGGCGATTTATCCCATTGTCCCAACTGAAGATAATATCCTTTAGTTTCTCCGGATGGGTTCTTTTTAAAATATAGACGGTAGCATAAACTTGATCGAGATTATCAATGGTAATGGATTTTCTATTCTCATCGAGTTCGCGGACGTCGAAAGCTCCTTTTTTTAACCAGTTGTCTCCCAGACCGGCGGAAAAATTTTCCAGCAGTTCGGCTATATGCACAATTTCAGTAGATGCGCGCCCGCGATAGTTTTTTATCAACGCCGACAGATCAAGAGTTTCGAGATAGTTTTGCGTTGCTTGGCCAGTCTGTGTCAGTGTGGCAATAAAATCAGCATAACGCCCCACTTGATAGATATCTTCCAAATTTTCTGGGCGGGCCAAATGCCAATTTCTCTTTTTTTCCAAAAAACGGATCAGGGCTGGGCTGGCTGGATTTTCTCTTACTTCACCCAATACTGACAAAAGAAGAGCCGGCTGATCGAGAGGGAGCAATGTCGGAAACGGCTGAACGACCGAATACCAACGCATGTTATTGCCGCTATTGTAAAATTTCTTGGCCTCTTCCGAAGTTTCTCTGATAAAACGGGCCACATCTTCCGAAGATGCCTCTTCCAAATAGGCCAAACAGTCGGGAACCAGTTTTTCAAAATAATCCCAACCGCCTTGTAAAGTTTTAGGCAGACGAGACGTCTCATCAATAAGAGATCCGGGTTCATAACGCAAATCCTCATCCAGATGTTTTTTGCGGATTAAGCCCGCGTGTATAAGCGTGGGCAAGCCAAATTGAAAAAAATTCCAGGAATATTCACCCCCATTTTTAGCAACGAGACAAAGGCTTTCAAGCCAGTTCCCTGTTTCCACCCGAAATGAGTTTCGCAATTCCGATGGTGATAAGATATTCTCCTCCACTAAAATAGACAGCCCCATTGATAAGAGATAATTGACTTGAGTGCCGGCCAAAGAGATAACTTTCAGTATTTGTGATCCTACTGACCCTGAATTTTTGGATTCCAAATCAGAAATATTTTGAACCAGACCCAAATCGATTAGTTTGGAAAGAGTAAAATCAAAAAAATCGGTGCGTACTCTACCCGCTGGCAACCGTCGGGCCCATGCCAAGAGAGTCCAGCCAGCAGAATGAGGCTTGTTATAATTTAGAGGACGTTGATTCAAAATCCCTTTTGCCCTTAATTTCGGCACCACTTTTTCTTCAATAAATTCGATTTCAAATTCAATATCCGATTTTCCCTGTAGTACCTCCACTTGTGCTAATTTAAAAATCAATGGAATCTTAACGGGAGAAGGACTAAAAAGAGGGGTAGAT
>JAUYJH010000038.1 GCA_030688705.1 Deltaproteobacteria bacterium | reverse complement strand
GCCCAGTCGGTCCATTTTTTCCAATCCTCGACTTTTTCGACAAAGCCGTCGTAGCAGTCGGCATCGCTTTTCGATTTGATGTGGCATTTGACCTCGTTCCCTTCTTTGGAAAGCCGCCAGGCAAGGTCGCCGCTCAAACTTTCAAGGGAGACAATCAGAAATTTTTTCATAATGTTGTTGTCATTCCGAGTCCTTCGCGTTTGTCATTCTGAGCACATTCACTCCGTTCAGTGTAAACTCCGCGAAGAATCCCGGTAACATCGGGATCCTTCCCCTTCGACAAGCTCAGGGTCAGGATGACAACTATTCCTCTAACATCTCCGGGTTTGCAAATAATTTCTTTATATAGGCGCCCGCCACGCCCCCCATATAGCCGTCGATAATGCGATGATCGATGGTGACGCAAAAATCAAACATCGGTTTGACCACAACGGCATCGTTTTCCACAAACGGCCTGTTGGTGATTTCGCCGATCAGGATCACCATCGGGGTGCGGCTGAAAGGAACAAGGGGCGCAAAGCCGAAATGAAGCCCAAACATCCCCACGTTGGTGATCATGGCGGCGCCGAAGGGGTCCGGGGGAAGACCTAAGAATTTCGGACTGATATTCAAATCGTAGCCCAGATAGGCCGTCGCCTTGATTATCCATTTTAGGAGAAGCGGGGGAAAATAACGGAATGTCGATTTGGCCGTTTTCAAATTGGGGTCGTTGTTGCTTCTGATTTTTTGGGACTGTTCCGTCAATGTTTTGGCAACCTCTTCCAGGCCCATCTGGTGGGCGTTCCGGATTTTGGCGCCGGAAAGATCGGGGTTTTCCTTCTCCTTGAAAAAAACCTGCACAAAGAGATCGACATGATCCCTTACATAGAGCCGGTTTCTGCGGATGATGACATTGAGCTGGGGGTATTGCGCCAGCGTTTTGGCCACCGCCTTGATGATCAGATGGGTAATGGTTAAGTTTTTCCCCTCCAAAAATTTCAAGGCAGGGCCGGCGTCGATTTCCATGGTGCCGTAAACCGAAGGGTCCCCGGGCCTCTCCCAGACCGCCATGGAGATGCGCCTCCAGGTGGAGATTTTTTTCAAAGGACGGCAGGCGACATTTTGGGAGAACATGAGGCCGAATATCTACTTGAATTGAGGCATGGGGTCAAATATACACGCTCTCTCCGGTGATGTTTACAACGATGGGGGTGGTCAGGGGGAGAACCAAGATCGCCCCCTGACTTTAGCGAGCGTCCGGCTTTGCCGGTTGCCAAGCGAATAGGGGCAGTAGCTCAGCTGGGAGAGCGCGTCGTTCGCAACGACGAGGCCAGCGGTTCGATCCCGCTCTGCTCCACCAGTGTATTTACGGTGAATGGGGTTATCTTTCCGCCCGGGCATTCATCGGGGCGCCAGTGGCGGGGACATTTTCGCATCCGAGCGCGGCACGTCTCAAAGTGTCGGGTGAGGTGACGCACCAAGGTACCCGCGTCATTTCCGTTGCATGGAGTTCAAGGGTGTCTCCATCGCCTTTATATTTGTCAATTTCTTTGGCAAAGGCATCCAGAAAATCGGGTACATTCATTAAATCAGGGGCATAAGGACAAGAGGTGTTTTTAAATTCCTTCTCCGAAACACGGCATTCTTTATTGCCGCACTTCGTCTGCAGACAACTTGTCAAAAGATAATACATCGCCTCGGCTCTTTCCAGAGTAAGGTAGCGGCAGGTTCCCTTTTCCCATTTGTATTCTCCTTTGGCCGGACTCAATTCAAAACTGTTGGCCGCCTGTTTCATAAAGTTGGCGCAAAGCAATTGTCTGTTGGCATCGGCCTTGGCAACAGAGGCCAAGAGTAACAACCCACAACTCATTACGACGATTTTGGTTTTCATTTTCCCTCCCTGCCTGCCGGCAGGCAGGCTTGGTTCAAATGAACCAACGCAAATAAGTGCACTTTGGGTGCCAAAGAGAGTTAGCTTGTTAAAGTATTGATTTTATTTTAAAAATTGGCAAGTTCGGATAAAATTTTTACCCGATTTGAGGGTGATTTTCAACTTTTGCAAGTCACAATTCTGACGGTTTTAAATTGCAGGTTGTTGTTGCGTTATGCAGTGGATGGCGCCCATTCCCCAGATCAGATCACGGCAATCTAATCCGACAATCCGGCGCTTTGGAAAACACTCTCTTAAAATGTCGAGCGCCTTGCCGTCATTCTTATGATTGAAAATGGGGGCCAGCACGCATTCGTTGGCGATCAGAAAATTGGCGTAGCTGGCTGGCAATTTTCCGTTGTCGCCCGACACAATTCCCGGCATCGGCAGGGGAATCGTTTCAAAGCGCGATTTTAAAATCTCATAATTTTCCTGCAAAATTTTATAGTTTTTATCTTTCAGATCTTCTTCCACCGCGCAAACAACGGTATTGGGCGCCACAAAGCGGGCAATGTCATCGATATGGCCGTCGGTGTCATCGCCTTCGACCCCTTCGTTCAGCCAGACAATTTCATTCAGCCCCAAATATTCTTTCAGATAATTTTCGATTTCTTTTTGGCTCAAATGGGGATTCCGGTTTTTATTCAAAAGACACTGCTTGGTAGTGAGGCAAACTCCTTCCCCATTCACGTCGATGGAACCCCCCTCCAACACAATGCCCGGCTCGAACATTTTGCATTTCAAGAGAGGCTGTAATTTTTCAGGTATTGCCGTGTCAGCCATCAGCTCTTCGTACTTTCCTCCCCAAGCATTGAAAATCCAATGGTTGAAGGCGAGCTCCTTACCGCGGAGCAGAAAATTCGGGCCATAGTCCCTGATCCAGACATCGGCGGTTGGAACGATATGTATGACAATGTTCGGAAGGTTTGTTTTTATTTCCCCCAGTTTTTGCAAAACTTTTTTCTTTGTTGCCGCGTCATCAACCAGTAAAAAAACTTTTTCACCCGCGCTCAAGTGGGACATCATCTCGCAATAAAGATTTTCCACTTTTTCCACGCGATCGGGAAAAGTAACTGGGTCCTTGGGCCAAGAGAGCCACGTTCCCTTATGCGGCTCCCACTCCGCGGGCATTCTAAACCCAAGTTGTTTTGGGGTTGGGTTCATTTTGCGATGACAGTTGTTTTACGGCAGGCGAGAAAGGGCCAGTCGCGGCGGACCTCATCGATCAGACGCAAATCACAATCAGCCAGCAAAATTTCCTCTTTTTCAACAGAGGCCTTGGCAACAAAACGGCCCAAAGGATCGGCCACAAAAGAGGTTCCCCAAAAATTCAAGTTTTCTTCAACACCCACCCGATTACAGGCGGCAACAAAAACATTGTTGGCGATGGCATGACTTCTTTGAATGATCTGCCACGCCTCATGTTCCGCCTGATTGAGGCTTTTGTCCCCTTTGATCTGAAAGCCAATCGCCGTGGGGTAAAAAATAATTTGTGCCCCTTGAGCCGCCATCATCCTGGCCCCTTCGGGATACCACTGATCCCAGCAGATCTGCACGCCGATCGTCCCAAAACGGGTCTTGAAAACGGGAAACCCCAGATCGCCATCGGCAAAATAATAGCGTTCGCCGTAAAAATGTTCGGGGTCGTCCGGTATGTGGACTTTCCTGTATTTTCCGGCGAATTTCCCGTCGGCATCCATCACGACGGCGGTGTTAAAACGGCCTCCTTCGGCCTCTTCATAGAGCGAGGCAACCAACACAATGCCAAGCTCTTTGGCCCATTCGCAGAGGGTTTGCGTCGAGGGGCCCGGAATTGTTTCCGCCAGGCCGAAATTTTTTTCTTCCTCGCTTTGGCAAAAATAAAGAGAAGAAAAAAGTTCGGAGAGGGAAACAATCTGCGCCCCAAGGCGCGCCGCCTCGAAAATTTTTTCTTTGGCCGCGGCGAAATTAGCCTTGACATCCTTCCCATGCCGCATTTGTATAAGACCCAACTTGACTGAATGCATAAGAAACACTATAAACACAAAAAAATGACAACCGTCAAAGATTTTATCAAACATCACTATCGCCATTTCAACGCCGCTGTTGTCGTTGACGCGTCAGAAGCCTACATCACGCATCTTAAAAAAGGCGGCAAAATGTTTCTCTCCATGGCCGGCGCCATGAGCACGGGGGAACTGGGCCTCTCTTTGGCCGAGATGATCCGCAAAGATAAAATCCACGGCATCTGCTGTACCGGCGCCAATCTGGAAGAAGACATTTTCAATCTGGTCGCCCATGAATATTATGAAAGAGTCCCCCACTACCGCCAGCTCTCGGCGGAAGACGAAGCCAAATTGAGAGACCGCGGCATGAACCGGGTCACCGACACCTGCATTCCGGAAGAAGAAGCGATCCGCCGGATTGAAAAACAGGTTTATAAACTTTGGAAAAAGGCCGATGAAGAAAATAAACGGTTTTTCCCCTATGAGTTCATGTATCAACTGCTCCGCTCCGGGGTGATTAAAGATCAGTATCAAATTGATCCTAAAGATTCATGGGTGATTGCCGCTTGTGAGAAAAACATCCCTATTTATACCCCCGGTTGGGAAGATTCCACGCTGGGGAATATTTATGTCGCCCACAATATTAAAAAACAGCTTTCCAATTACCAGATTGTGAGATCGGGTGTGGAACAGATGGCCCATTTGATTGAGTGGTACAAAGAAAACAGCGGCAAAGAGGGGATCGGGTTTTTTCAGATCGGCGGCGGCATTGCGGGCGATTTTCCCATTTGCGTGGTGCCGCTGATCCAGCAAGATTTGAAAGAGCCGTGCAAATTTTGGAGTTATTTCTGCCAGATTTCTGATTCCACCACCTCTTATGGTTCTTACAGCGGCGCGGTGCCGAACGAAAAAATCACTTGGGGCAAAATTGATATCAACACACCCCGTTTTGTCATTGAATCCGATGCCGCGATTGTGGCTCCGCTCATCTTTTCCTACGTTTTGGGTCAGTAGATGTTCTCAAAGAAATTTCCGCTAGAATTTGAATTAAAAAAAGAGCCTGTCATATGGTGCCACCTGCCTGCCGGCAGGCAGGGGCCACCGGGTGACATTTCCGCGGATATTCTGGAAATTGGCCCCGGAAATGGCGATTTTTTGCTGACTTTGGCGGCCCAAAACCCTTTAAAAAAAATTGCCGCCATTGAGGTGCGGGAAAAACGGTTCCAAAAAATCGTAAAACGGCTGGAAAAATCAGGGGTTCAAAATGTGACGCTTATTTGGGGGAACGCCAAAGTCATCCTTCCCCACTATTTCAAAAATACCCGATTGGAAAAAATCTATATTTTATTTCCCGACCCATGGCCCAAAAGGCGGCATCAGTTTCATCGCCTTTTGGATGAGGAGTTTTTGCCAGCATTGGCCGGCTTTTTAAAAAGTGGAGGGAAATTGATTTTAGCGACCGATTCCAAAGAATATTCCGATTGGATTCAAAAAACGGCGCGAAAAATTACATTCCTAAGCGAAGCCCCATTCGAAAGAGATTTCTGCGAGACCTTTTTCGAAAAAGTCTGGAAAAAAGAGGGAAAATCGATCCACTATTTTTGTTTTTCCAGAATTTAAAGGGAATACGTTTGTCATCCTGAGGCGAAGCCGAAGGATCCCGGGACTCTTCGCTTCGCTCAGAGTGACAACCACACAAATTTTAAAGACTTTTTTCCGCCTTAAACATCCAGAAAGAGAGCCCCAGTGCCACCAAAAAGCCGACGCCGTTCACCCAGACCGGCACCATCCAGTCACCGATCATGAGATGAAATTTGAACGCCATCCGCGAGAGATGCAGTAAAGCGACCAACAAAAAAACGGTTCCTCCTACTTTGAGCGCTGTTTTTGGCATAGGGATCTCCTTTCAAGAGAGCAGGGTCTGTTTCAAAATATTTAAAAATGTTTTGCCGTCACGAAACTGGAATTGACGAAATGTAAAAACAAACTGGTCGCCGACTTTTTTTATTGTTCCCAAAATGGGGATCTCCATTTTTTGGGCAAAATCCCGAATGTCTCTCTGTGAAAAAGAGGAAATGGTCAATGAGAGAGTCGGTTTTTCCGGGGCATCCCGGCGCAATGTCAGGGTGAGTGTCACTTTTCCATTTGTGATGGCTTCGCCACTTTTGAAAATGGACAGAAGGACTGATAGGGGCATCTCCTTATTAACGTAATAGATAGAGGCCGAAGTGACGAGGAATGGGTGCTCTCCGGCATTTGCAGAAAAAGCAGGCAAGGGGAGAGCCCTCTCTTCGCCGCTAAGCCGCCAACTGGGATCCATGGTCCCCTGTGCCGGTTCCAGAGAGACAGAAACGGGAGGAGACTCCTTCGACAAAGCAATCCCCCGTTTAGAAATATTTTGCGCAAGCATGGGATGGGTCCGTTCGCCTCTCAAATAGGCATCAACATTTTCCGCGGGCCTTACAATATCGGCCGGTATTTCGTTCAAGCTGATTCCCTCTTTTTCAATTTTTTTTTGCAAGACAGGGTGAAGGGCTTCACGTCTTGCGAATTGTTCATCGTCGGAAGGGGCCGGGGGGCCTTTCAATGTTTCGAGGGCAATGCCCCATTTTTTGATTTTATCAGCAAGGATCGGATGTATGGAGGGCCTCTGTGGGGCAGCGCTCGCGACAGGTGGAGGGTGTTGCCGGCGGGGAAGGGAGCTGCCTGCCGGTTGCGCAGAGAGCAATTCACTTGCACGAGAATGTGTTGCAAAAACGGTGCGAGGCCGCATCCACAAAACTGCCATGGGGGCCGTTTTTGGAGGAGGATTTCTTTTTTCAAGAAATTGTGTGGGGACAACAGAGAGAACACGCCAGTTATTCATTTGTTGCTCGATTGCTTCTTGCGTCTGTTCAGGAAACTGGTCGTTGGCAAGAAAGAGAGAGTCGGGTTGCTGGCCTACGGTTTGTGTTGCATGCCGCAAAACAGTGCCTTGTGCAGCCAGCGATGCCCCGAAAAAGGTGAGCGAGAGACCACTCATGCACGCCATCTAGCCACTTTTTGAATAAAGCGTCAATTTGCAAAACTGGCGGACACAGTCCGCCAGTTGTTTGGCGGAAGGGGTGGGATTCGAACCCACGGAACCCGTAAGGGCTCGCCAGTTTTCAAGACTGGTTCCTTCAACCACTCGGACACCCTTCCATTGCTCATAACTATCTTTGTCAAGCACTCGACTTCTTTGCAAGCGCTTATGTATTTTTCAATATTTCAAAGAAGCCGCCTCGGTTATGATTGTTCGCTCCTTGCCCGCTCTATCATAAATCGAACACCGTCCGTCATATGGACCGGCTCCAATGTTATTTTGGGGTGCTGATTTTGAAAAACCCTGAAAATTTCATCGGCAAATCCCTGGCCAATGCCGGTTATATTTTTAAAATCGAGGACAATCCGTTTGAATTGTTCCAGTCCGAATAAAATGCGCTTGGCCTCTGACCGTGACACATAACTCCCCTCCTTCCGAATCAGATGAACTGTGATATGCGTTTTATCAAATTCAAAATCACTGTCGGTATATTCGTCAAACAGGGCTTTTAAATTCTTCCTGCTTTTTTGTTTGATTCGAAATGAAACGTGCGTCCCTTGGATTTTTTTAACCTCTTCCAAAAAAAGATCCGGCAACGTGTTGTCCACAATGAGATGGAGCCGGGCGCTATCCAGAGTGAAATAGTCGGCAATTTTGGAAGTAAAAAAGATGCCCTGTCCGGTATGAAATTTTGGAGCGGTTGTTTGCTTTCCCTTCAACATCAACTCACAGGCCTCAAAGTGGTCCCGGAGCTTGTATGTTCTTTTTAGGTTTTCAAAGGCCCCGACACCTTTGTCTTCAACTCTAAAGCGAAGATCCAAACCGTCACAAATCACTTCCACAAAAACTCTGGAAGCCCCCGAATGTTCGATCGCATTGTTCAACATTTCGGTAAAGGCAAATTGGACAATCTCCAAGCCTGCCCCGGAGAGATGTTTTTTTAAATTCATTTTAAAATTTATCTCATTGAAGACCCTGTCCTCTTCCAACCCCTTGGTTAAAAAAAACTTTTTAAAAAGCGGCCCTTTTTCAGCTTTTTGTTTAGCCTTAGAGGCGAGAATATAGCGCGCGTTTCGCGTCTCCCCTTCTTTAATCAATTTTCCCTCTCGGATTAATTCGCGAAAATGTTGAGCCAGAGTCTGCCGGGATATGTTTTTGCGCTTCAGAATGTCCTGGGATCGAATAAACGGCCTTGTCCCCGCCAGTTTTAGAATCAGGACCTTCGTATCCATGGGTGAATGGATATCATATTGTAAGGTTAATTGTAAGGTAAAAATAATTTAATTGTAAGGTGCCAGGATAACTTTTGACAAAATCCACCCAAGAACGATAGGAAGCGGGGGATGCCGCGCCGCTTTCAGGATATTTTAGATCAAAATAGGGCCCAAAAGAGATTTCTCTGCGTGGGGCTCGATTCCGATGTTTCAAAATTGCCTAAAGGCCAGACACAGCTCTCCTTCAATCAGGCCATTGTGGAGGCCACCCAAGATTTAGTTGCCGCTTTCAAACCCAACAGCGCCTTTTACGAATCGCAAGGGGCTCAAGGTTTTGAGACTCTCAAAAAAACGATCGCCTTTATTCATGCCCAAGCCCCCCATGCCTTGGTGATTTTGGATGCCAAACGGGCCGACATCGGCAACACGAATAAAGGTTATGCCCAATCGGCCTTTGAAGATTTAAAAGCCGATGCGATTACGCTCAACCCCTATCTCGGCGGCGAAGCGCTGCAGCCTTTTCTCGATTATAAAGACAAAGGCTCTTTTATTTTATGCCGCACCTCCAACGAGGGGGCCAAAGAATTTCAAGACCTTCGGGTCGATAGCGAGCCTCTTTATTTAAAAGTTGCCAAACAGGTTTCCCAACGCTGGAACAAAAACAAAAATTGCGGACTGGTGGTGGGGGCCACCGGCCCGGAAGAGATTAAAAAAGTTCGCCAAGCGGCGCCGGACATCCCTTTTTTAGTTCCCGGGATTGGCGCACAAGATGGTGATATCAAAGATGTTTTTGTCAATGCCGGCTCCAACTGTCTCATTAATATTTCCCGCAGTGTGATTTTTTCCTCAAACGGCCCCGATTTTGCCCAAGCCGCCCGAAAAGAAATTGAAAAACTGAATGAAAAACTGAAGCAACTATTTTGAAATCCGGTCGATGAAAAAGAGGATTGGAGATTATTATGTCGGGCCTTAATACCATTCTGGGTAATGCCGCTTTATTGCAATCTGTGGGGGGGCTTCCAAATCTGATTACAAACATGGCCCCAACTCCGGAAGGGCTTAAGGTGATCGACACCTTGGAGAGTGCCGTCAGCAGAAGCGGATTGAAAAAAGATATCGTGTCGGAATTCAGGGGAGCGGTTGGGGCCTTGCGTGCTTTGCACCAAAATGGCGGAACGCCCAAAGCATTTTGGACCCGGCGTGAAGAGGTCGTTCTGCAATTGGGCCGTTTTAATGGGGCGATAGACAGCAAACTTTTGACACTGGCCCGTTGGGGTCAACAGTCCAAAAACCCCGTTGATGGGATCAGCTCTATTTTGGCAAACATCGATGCCTCCGCCCTTTTTTATTTGGACCAGCTGGACAGTCTTGTCGCCA
Organism: Deltaproteobacteria bacterium; assembly: GCA_030688705.1. Lineage (GTDB taxonomy): Bacteria > UBA10199 > UBA10199 > SPLOWO2-01-44-7 > SPLOWO2-01-44-7 > JAHFSU01. The sequence continues at coordinate 5,199 of JAUYJH010000038.1, read as the reverse complement.
CTCCAAGTATCAGTGACGGAAAACATCTTCCCAACGAGGCGGTGATTCACGCATCCGAACAAGTCCTTCGAATGTTGGAGCCAGCCTATTTTGATGTCATCAAAGTTTTGCGGACAACGCGTTCCAACCCGAGCGTTTTTGCGTGGAGAAAAATCGATCCCAAAAAACCGACCGTCCTGTTTTACGCCCATTTCGATGTGCAGCCGACGGGGGAGGGGTGGCGTACCGACCCCTTTAAACTCCATATCGAAGAGGGACGGGCCTTTGCCAGGGGGAGTGCCGACGACAAGGCCGGCATTGTCTCTGTTTTGGGGGCTTTGGAGGCCTATTTTCGCCATCGGAAAGATTGCCACTGCAACACAGCGGTCTTTTTTGAAGGGGAAGAAGAGATTCAGTCGCCGAATTTGCCCGCGCTTTTGGCGCAACTTCCTAAAAATTTCAAACCCGACGTTGTTGTCTTAACCGATACCGATAATGTGATGAGCGGCGTTCCGACCATTACCATGACGACGCGGGGATTGGCGGCGGTCCGTCTGGAGGTGGAAACTTTGGGAAAAGAGGTTCACAGCGGCATTCACGGGGGGGTTGTTCTGGATGCCAATCTCGCGTTGGCCAAAATTCTTGCGGCATTGGTTGATGATAATGGAGACCCCCTCATTGAAGGGCTCGATACCCGCGAGACGCATCTCCCCTCGGCCATTCGTAAAAGTTTGCCGCAGATCCCTTTTGATCCGCAGGCTTATCGAAAAGCGGTCGGCATGCGGGCCAAAGCCCCGTTTTTGGGCCCCCCCGATGCGGGGAATTATGAGCGCCGCTGGGGGCGCTATGTGCTGGATGTCATCGCGCAAAGAGGGGGTGACGTTGACAACCCCAGGGGAGTGATTATCCCCAAGGCCTCGGCTATTATCACGTTGCGGGTTCCACCGGGACAAGATTCCAGGACCGCCTATCGCCTTCTTTTAAGGCAGATCAAAAAGATTGCGCCGCGCGGAGCGAGGGTGCGCCTGACTTCCACATTGCCACCCATTCAACCCTGGGCCGGAGCGACGGCGCATCCGGCGGTGAAAAAATTACAACAGGCCATGACAAGAGGATACGGCAGACAATCGGTGTTGGGAGGGAGCGGGGGGAGCATCGGATTTTTGGATGAATTTCAAAGACGCTTTCCCGGCGTGCCGCTTTTGCCGATCGGCGTGGAAGACCCGTTCACCAACGCGCACGCCGCCAACGAGAGCCTGAACATTCCCGATTTTGTGAGCACGATCCGTTCCCTCGCCCTCTTTTTGGACTTGATGAGCAGGCCTTAAAGCCTTATCAAGGCGCATGCCCAAAAAACTGTTGTTCGGTTTTGTCGCCGATCCCGCCGCCCATTTTGATCTGGAAGCGGAAACCACCCTTTTTTTGATGCGCGAGATCGAAAGGCTCGGCCATTCCGTTTTTTTCTGCGAACCCAAGGATCTTTTTCTAAAGCAAAATGAGGTTTGGGCCAAAAACCTCAATCTCAAAAAACTCGATTGTCTTTTTTTGCGAAAAGACCCCCCTTTTGATCTGGCCTATCTGCATCATCTTTATCTTTTGGCCAAACTCCGCGGAAAAGTTTTGATGGTGAATGATCCTTTGGCGATTATGGAGCATAATGAAAAACTTTCCGCGCTTGATTTTCCGTTTGCGCCGAAAACACTCGTGAGCAGCGATAAACGCCAGATTGCCGATTGGGCCCGCCGGCAGAAACAAGGGGTCGTTTTGAAGCCGTTGAATCTTTCCGGCGGCAGAGGCATTCGGCGGATAAAAAGGTCCTCGGTTTTCGGTTCCTGCCTGTCCGGCAGGCAGGTTCGGTTTTCGGTCAAGGGGCCCGTCATCTGTCAGGAATTTTTGGCCGCCGCAAAAAAGGGGGACAAGCGGATTTTGATCTGGAACGGAAATATCCTCGGGGCTTTTTTAAGAGTTCCAAAAGCCGGGGAATTCAGGGCCAATTTGCATCAAGGCGGAAAATTTGTCGCGACAATGCTGACGCCGCGTGAAATAAAAATTGCCAAAACGGTCGGTCGCTGGGCCAAAAAGCAGGGGCTCTATTTTATAGGCCTTGATGTGATCGGGGGCTTTCTCACCGAAATCAACATGACGAGCGTTATGGGGATAAGAGAGGTGAATGTGCTGTACGGGAAACAGGTGGAAAAGAAAATTGTGGGGGATATTCTAAGGAGAGTGTCATCCTGACCCTGAGCTTGTCGAAGGGGAAGGATCCCGGTGGTGTCGGGATTCTTCCCCTTCGCTTCGCTCAAGGTCAGAATGACAAATAGAACATATGCCGTCTCGTTTGCAAAAAGAGGATTTAAGAAAACGTTTTCGTCCGGTGACGCCGCGAAAAAAACGGGGGCGCCGCGCGGCGCGCGTCGTCCTTTTTCTGCTGATTTTGACGGGGCTCGCCGCCGTGGCCATAGGCCTGAAGCTCAAAAAAATGGAGATGCTTGTCGAAAGCAAGTTCACCTCCGCGCGCCGGTGGAACGTGCCGTCGCGCATCTATTCCGACACGGAATATCTCTATCCGGGCGTGGATATCCATCATCGGAGCCTTATCGCCAAACTGGAACGCCTGGCCTATCGGCAGGTATCCAAGGCCATCAAGGGGCCGGGCGATTTTTTCGCGGGGCCGAGCACCATCGATATTTATCTGCATGATTTTGATTACCCGCTGGAAAAATTTTCCGGTTTTCCGGTGCGGCTGGAATTTTCAAAATCGCTGATTGTCAAAATGTCCGATCTGGATTCCGGAGAGACCCTGTCGCTGGTGAGGCTGGAGCCCGAAGAGATCGCCGTGGTTTTTGACGCCAAAATGGAGGATCGGACCCTTCTTTCTCTCAAAGAGGTCCCCCAACCGCTTTTGGAAGCGGTGATTCTTGTGGAAGACGAGCGTTTTTTTAAACACAAAGGGGTTGACCCCATCGCGATTGCGCGCGCGGCGCTGGCCGATCTGCTCCACTTGCGGCTGGTGCAGGGGGGCTCCACGCTGACGCAGCAGCTGATCAAAAATTTTTTTCTGACACCCGAAAAATCGATCCGGAGAAAATTCAACGAGATGCTGATGGCCGTCATTATCGAACGCAAGCATACCAAGGGTGAAATTCTTGAAGCGTATCTCAACGAAATTTATCTGGGGCAGAGGGGGCCTTCCAGCGTGACCGGCGCGGCGGAGGCCGCCAAACATTATTTTGCGAAAGAGGTGCGTCAACTGACTCTGGGAGAGTCGGCTCTGTTGGCGGGGATGATCCGAAATCCGAGTGAATATTCCCCCATTCGAAATAAACAGAGGGCCAAAGAGAGGCGCAATCTGGTTTTGAAAAAAATGCTCGATGCCGGCGTGATTGATGAAAAAGCCTTTAAGACGGCCGCCTCTGAAGAGATTGTGACGCCAAAACCGAAAATCAAGCCGGTCGTGGCCCCCTATTTTATCGATTTTTTGAAACAGCAGTTGGCCGCCCTTTATCCGCAGAATGTTTTGGAAACGGAGGGCTTAAAAATTTTTACGACGCTCGACATGACTGTACAGCTGGAGGGCGATCGGGCGCTGGTTGTGGGGCTGTCACAGCTTGAAAGACAATACGCGTCGATTTTACCCAAGGACCACGCGGAGGGGCTTCAGGGCTGTGTGGTGGTGATCGCCCCGCAAAACGGGTACGTGCGGGCGATGGTGGGGGGCCGAAATTATGCCTCCAGCCAGTTTAACCGATGTACGCAGGGGATGCGCCAGCCCGGTTCCACGTTCAAACCGTTTGTTTATCTGACCGCCATGGCCCCCAAGAGGGCCAAAAAACTGTTCACCCCCGCCACCCTTGTGGAGGATGCTCCATTCACCGTTCAGACGGTTGAGGGGCCATGGACGCCGAAAAATTATGACGGAAAAGAACACGGCTCGGTGACGGTGCGCAAGGCATTGGAAAACAGTTACAACATTGCCACCGCCAAAATTGCCATGGAGGCCGGTTTGGACGAGGTGGTTCAGACGGCAAAAGATGCCGGTATCGTCTCCCCCTTGATGCCGGTTCCTTCTCTGGCGCTGGGGGCTTTTGAAGTGACCCCGCTGGAATTGGCCGGGGCTTATGCCATTTTTCCCAGTTCGGGACTGCGCGCGGAGCCGCTGTCGGTTATCAATGTGATGACTTCCGACGGACAGATTTTGGAAAAAAAGACGCTCAAGATCAAAAAATCTTTTTATGAGGAGCCGATCGCCCTGACGGTTCAGTTGATGAAGGGTGTTTTGGACCGCGGCACCGCCGCATCGGCACGCTCCATGGGATTTAAGGCTCCGGCGGCCGGAAAAACGGGGACCAGTTCGGAATACCGCGACGCCTGGTTTGTCGGTTTTACGCCGCAGATTTTGGCTCTGGTTTGGGTGGGCTACGATGATAACGTGCCGATGCAGATGAGCGGGGCTAGAGCGGCGCTCCCCATCTGGACGGCGCTGATGAAACAGATTGCCGGAAGCTCAACCCAAGATTTCCCTTTTCCGAAAGGGATTATTCAAGTAGATATAGACCCCGATACCGGCTTGGAGGCGACAAAACAGTGCCCAAAAACCTTTACGGAATATTTTATCGAAGACACCGAACCGCAGGAAAAATGTTTTCATGGGTCCGGAAAGACGGGAAAACCGCTTCCCAAAAACGGGGACGATTTTTAATCCTGCTTTCCTGTCTGGCGGTTTTTGCCTATGGCTGTCCCAAAAAACCTTTGGAAACAAAACCGCAACCGAAAAAACCGCGGGTGGTGAGGACCGTGCCGCCCCTGCCAAAAGGGCCGGAGGCGTTAAGCCCCAAGCGCGAGGCCTCGCAAAACATGATTCGTGTCGGCGAGCATTATTTGGAACAGGGGAATGTGGATAAGGCGACACAGACGTTCCAAGAAGCCATCAACATCGACCCCGAAAACGGGGTGGCCTATTATTATTTGTCAAAGGGGTTGTCCCAAAAACAGGCGTATGACGACGCGCTGGGCGTTTTGGAAAAAAGTGAAACCCTTTTGGGCCGTTATCCCGAGTGGGTGGCCGAGGTGAAAAGATTGAGAGCCCAGATTGAAGAGACAAAAGCGAATCCGTCGTCGTTGCCGCAAACGGGGTATCCTGGACTAATTTACCACTAATGCTGTCATCCTGAGTGTAGCGAAGGATCTCGAGATTCTTCACTCCGTTCAGAATGACAAAGG
>JAUYJH010000052.1 GCA_030688705.1 Deltaproteobacteria bacterium | reverse complement strand
ACCGTTTATCTGGGTCTCAAAATCGGCATGACGGTTGCGGCTTCCATTCCGATCGCCGTCTTGTCGATCGCCATTTTCAAAAAAATCGGACACTCCACCATTTTAGAAAATAATATCGTACAGACAACCGGTTCCGCGGGTGAGTCGATTGCCTCCGGTGTCACGTTTACATTGCCGGCTCTCATCTTTCTCGGTTTTCAGTTCGACTATATGCAGATTCTTTTGCTCTCCTGCATCGGCGGCGTGCTGGGCGTCTTATTCATGATCCCCCTGCGCCGTCTGCTGATCGTGCAAGAGCACGGCAAACTCCCCTATCCCGAAGGAACGGCTTGCGCCGATGTGCTGATCGCCGGAGAAAAAGGGGGGAAACTCGCCACGCTGGTTTTTTCCGGTCTCGGGTTTTCCGCATTTTATAAACTGTTGATGAATATTTTCGGTCTCTGGAAAGATGCCCCTTCTTATTCGATCAAATGGCTTAGAGGGGCCGTCGTCGCGGGGGAAATCACACCGGAGCTGTTGGGTGTCGGCTACATCATCGGCCCCAGAATCGCCGGCTACACCGCGGCGGGCGGCGCTTTGGCCTGGCTTGTGATCATGCCGGCGATCAGCTTTTTCGGCGCCTTCTCCGGGGTCCCCGTCCCACCTGCAACCAAAATGATTTCCCTGATGAGCATGAACGAGATCTGGTCAAACTACATCCGCTACATCGGGGGCGGCACGGTCGTCTATGGCGGCCTGCTGACCATTATCAAAACATTCCCCATCATCTGGAAGTCATTTTCCAAGAGCTTCAAAGATTTTAAGGCCCGCGGTCAATTGCAGTCCGGGGGCAAACAACGTACCGACAAAGACCTCTCTTTAGTGGTGACCCTTGTTGGGGCCGTGGCGGTGGTGGGGGTCATCGCCTTTCTCCCGTTTATGCCGGGGAATTTTACCTCCCATATTATTGCGGGGCTTTTGGTGGTCATTCTTGGGTTCTTTTTCTGCACCGTCTCTTCCCGCATCGCGGGGCTTATCGGCACTTCGGCCAACCCTGTTTCCGGCATGACCATCACCACGCTGATGATCACCTGCCTTATTTTTGTTGTGTGCGGTTGGAAAGGAAAAGAATTTGCCTTCGTTGCCTTAAGCGTCGGCACCATCGTCTGCATCGCGGCGGCTAACGCGGGGAACACCTCGCAAGATTTGAAAACCGGTTTTCTCGTCGGCGCCACCCCCTATAAACAGCAGATCGTTTTAATCATCGGTGTCATCACCTCCGCCTTTGTCATCGGCGTCACCATGATCGGCATGCACAAGGCCGGTTTGGCCAGCGGCGGCGGCATCGGCTCCGAAGCCCTGCCGGCCCCCAAAGGGCAATTGATGGCCATCATTATAGAAGGGGTGTTAAGCCAACAGCTCCCGTGGGATCTGATTTTCTTTGGCATGGCTATAGGCCTTGTCATCCAGCTTTGCGGCATCGAGGTTTTGCCGTTCGCCGTGGGTGTCTACCTCCCCTTCTCCATTTCTCTCCCCATTTTTATCGGCGGGTTGGTCCACGCGCTGGTCAAAAAGATGGGAGAGAAAACAGACGGAAGTGAAGAGACAAGCCCCGGCATTTTATACAGCTCCGGGCTTATTGCCGGCGGCGCTATCATGGGGATAGCCTATTCTTTTCTTGCCGGTTTCTGGCCCCCTGTTTTCAAAAAGCTCAATTTTGGGCCGGGGCTGGGGCTGGGAGAGCATCAAGGCCCATGGGGTGATCTGATTGCTTTGGCCATGTTCACTTTTATGGCCTTCACGCTGTTCAATATCGCAAGGAAGAAGAACCGTGGCGCTTAAGCAACAAGAAATTGTTGTCGAACCGCTGGTCCCCTACATCGAACCCCAAAAAATTGTTCCCGAATTTACCATTCGGGCCATTCTGCTCGGTTTGGTTTTGGGTCTGGTTTTTAACGCCGCCAACGCCTATCTCGGTTTGAAAATTGGGTTGACCGTTTCGGCCTCCATCCCCTCTGCCGTAATTTCAATGTTCTTTCTGCGCATTCTGCTCCCTAAAATTTTCAAGAAAGCAACGCCCGGCACCATCCTGGAAAATAACATCGTCCACTGTTTTGCCTCGGCCGGCGAGGCGATGGCGGCCGCGATTATTTTCACCGTGCCGGCGATTATTTTCATGGGGGAGCAGTTCAGCAACTCGCAGATTTTTCTGTTGGGAACGGCCGGCGGCATCATGGGGTTGATGATGATGATCCCGCTCCGCTACAGCCTTTGCATCAAGGAACACAATACCCTCCCCTTTCCGGAAGGGACCGCCTGTACCAAAGTCCTTGTGGCCGGCGACCAGGGGGGTGTCAGCGCCAAACCGGTTTTTAAGGGGATGGGAATCGGCGCCCTTTTCAAATTTTTGATGTCGGGGATGCATTTGTGGAAGGAACAGACATTCTGGAGCTTTGAAAAATTTTATAAAGCCGGGTTTGGTTATGAGCTCTCGCCGCTTTTGGTCGGCGTCGGGTTTCTGGTGGGGCCCCGCGTTGCCGGCACTCTTTTGGCCGGCGGTGTGCTTGGGTTTATGGTCCTCATCCCCATCATTGTTTATGTCGGGGGCTCCAACATCATTTTTCCGGGGACCATTCCCATTTCAGCCATGTCGACCATGGAGGTGCGCTCTGAATATGTGAAATACATCGGCGCCGGGGCGGTCGCCTTCGGCGGTCTTTTGAGCATCATCAAAAGCCTTCCGGAAATCGTCAGCTCGATTCATTACAGCCTGAAGTTGCTCTTTTCAAAAGACGCCGCGAGCCCGGAAGCCAAAAAACAGCTGCGCCAATCATTCAGGGACACGGAACTCAAAAACATCGCCATCGGCGGCGCCATTTTGGGTTTTTTGGTCGGCGCCTTTGGGGGCGATCAGGAGTGGAACAACCTGCAGGTTGTCGCGACGCACGTTTTTATCTGGGGCATTTTGGGGGCCTTGGCCGGGGCTTTTCTTTTCTACTACACCGCAAGATTCTCCGCCATTTTCAGCCATAAATTTTTAAGGACCGACCGCGATATGCCCCTGCCGATGGTGGGGGGAATCATTGTTTTGATGTTTCTGATGCTCTGGCTGATCCCCTCTTTTCACCTCTCTTTTGTTGAGGCCTTTTTAACCGTCCTGGTCTGTTTCTTTTTTGTCGCCGTCTCTTCGCGCATTGTCGGGTTGATCGGCAATACCAACCAGCCGGTCTCCGGCATGACCATCACCGCCCTTCTTTTTTTGACGCTGATTTTCGTGGCGCTGGGGCACTCCCCGGAAACGATCAAGGTGGCCGCCATTATGGCCGGCGCGGCGGTCTGCATCTCGATCGCCATGTCGGGCGATTTGGCGCAGGACTTGAAAACAGCCGCCATGGTGGGGGCCACGCCGTGGAAAGTGGAAGTGTCGCAAATTATGGCGGTCCTTCTTTCGGCGGTCCGCTCCGGTTTTATTCTGCTTCTTTTGTATTGGGCCTACGGTTTTGGAAACCCCACTGCCGCGCATCCGCACCCTCTGGAGGCGCCGCAGGCCCAGCTGATGGCCAAGCTGGTCGAGGGAGCCACAGGGGGGAGTTTACCGTGGGGGCTGATCGGAATCGGCGGGCTCGTTGGGCTTGGATTGGAACTTTGCTCCATCTCTGCTTTGCAAATCGGCATCGGGCTCTATCTGCCGATCACCACTTGGCCGATGCTGGCGTTGGGAGGCCTCCTCTCGCATTTTGCCCAAAAGAGGGGAAAGAACAAAGAAGAGGCTTTCAACATCCATCATGAAGGGTCTTTGTACGCCTCCGGTCTGATTGCGGGGGATGCCTTAACCGGCATTGCCTTGGCCATGGTGACCGTCTTGGGGTTGGACAAAATCCTTTATTTGAGAAACCCGGAATTGGGGTTTGGCGCCGGCATTGAAGACATGATTGCCACAACATTCTACCTCCTGATTATCGGGCTCTTTTACCGGGCCTGTATGAAGGGGAAACATTCCTGACAGCATCCAATTTAACATAAATACTCTTATTTGACTGTGCTTTGTCCAAATGGCCGGAAGGATTGAGTTTGAAAATTCAGCGCCCAGTCGGCCTATTCAGCGGAAAAATCCTA
>JAUYJH010000051.1 GCA_030688705.1 Deltaproteobacteria bacterium | reverse complement strand
CCTGGGTCCCACGTCCGCTCTGGAATAGCCCTGGGGTAATAAAAATACCCGCCACGAGCCTCCCATGTTTCATTGAATTCGTAATTGGTACCCAGCCCAAGATTCCATGTATTGTGCCAGTCTCGGTCCGTTGGGTTGCTTAGACTGAGCACTGCTTGAGGAGCCGCGCTCTTATCCTGATAGTCGATTGTTGTGTCGTCAATCGCCGAATAGTCAACCCACTCACCATCGATTGCGAAAGTCCACTTATTGGGTTTATAGGAATAACCCAAAAGGACAGTTTGAGGAAATTTAACAACGGTCTTTGCATCCGACTTATAGGTTGACCCACCAAAAACGAAAGGCGAAGCAGCAATTCCCGATAAACCCGACAGTTCAAGATTTCCATCCAATGTGGTGCTTAACTGGCTGCGATAAGTTAACCCCAACTTGTGCTTCTCCTTCGGCACATATAACAAACCGAAATCATATCCCCATGCGCTCCCGTCACCTTCTAATTTGCGGTCTCCATCCGGCGACGCCGATCCATTGATCGCCGTCACGTTCACCTTGCTCTTAAGTTCCGCATCGACAAGACCATAAACTACGCCGGCGCCCACAGAAACCTGATCGTTAATTTTGTAGGCAACTGTTGGATTGAAGTTGATGAGCCGCAACGACGAATCTGTCGCAACGTAACGAAGCGGTCCAGTACCGCTCCATTGCGTCTCAAGACCGAATGGTGAATTGATGCCAAAGCCGAATGCCCATTTTTCCTGGAAAGGTGTTGTGAAGTAAAAGTTTGGAACAACGGGGCTAAAATCCTCCATGCTTGCCTTAGATCCACCGACTGGCGTATAATCCGTATCGGTGTTGTGGATGGCGAAGCCTAGTGAGAGATTGGCGCGGTCGAGCTGAGTAAGTCCGGCGGGATTGAAGTAAATTGCAGAAGGGTCATCCGCAATAGCGCCAAAAGTATTGCCCATTCCAAGAGCTTTTGTGCCGACAACCTGGTTCGTGTATCCGCCAGAACCAACGGCGAATAACGATTGAAAAGGAATTGAAAGCAATACCGAAACGAGAATGAAATACTTCATTAAGCCCCCCTTAGTTTTCCTAACAGAGTGAAGTTACTTCCGACGTATTTGAGAAAATTTTGACGTAGACAAAAAATAACCGAGTCACGCCTCTGGGCAAAGTAGTTCACTTAAAGGCATCACTCGGTTCTATCTGAGACTGCATGATTTTGCCATTTTGATTCAAAAATGGCAACGAAAATCAAGTGCTTTTTGAAGGGTGGGTAACCGCGGAGGGGGTTTTGGAAGGTCCTTGAGGCGATCTAGCTCGAAAAATCCTCATGAAATAGTTACCTAGGAGCCGAAACCTGGTAGTACAAGTCGCAGCCATCGTATCAAAAACATATGGGGATCTGTTCATATCCATCTCGTCAGGTCTTAAAAGCGTTTCTAATCGCCTGATCTCCTTCTTCATTTTTTCAAGTTTCCTGTCTGTCTGGATGACCGCATCAATACAAGTCCCGCCTTCTACAGAGCGATAAACGTTTAAAGATCCGCGGGTTAATCCTAAACACATTCTGGCGAAAAATAATCGTTCGAAGGCGTAATCCTTAATTTTTTTCCCAAAAAAGCTTTCGATTTGTTCATTGCTTAATGTTACCGAAGGAACATGAAAACGCGCCAATATGTTTTCCGGATTCTCCCTGAAAGTCAGTCGCACATCTGACCAAGGAATGCCAAATTCCTTGGTCCACTGTTTGACCGCTTCAAACCCCGAGACCATTGCTTCCGGATCGTCAACATTTGGTAAATCAAGATTATCTACACTTTGATTGTGTTGATCCTTTCCCATCGTCGAAGATTTTTGATTTCTATTTCTGACAAACTCGAAAGCGATAATTGGCAGCGGGAAAATTATCAACAAAACAAAAAGACTCTGGACCCAAGGGACAACAAAATCTGGAAGTTGGCTCTGTCCCCAAGCATGAAACCGCAAAAACAGATCTCTGATAACTTCAAACGTAAAGATTTCGCTCACATTCATACTTGTAGACCCGATGGGAGTTTTTCGCCGGACAACGATTGAAAATCTCCATCCGGAAGAGAATCAGCATTTGTTGCGCCGTTTATTTGCGTTCCCTTCTGTGAGATGGTTACAAATCCTTCGTCGTCATATGAAGCTCGGTCCCCGGTATGAATCCAACCATCAGAAACAAACACATCGCCCATCTTCGATACCGTGGCAGACTTAGCAAGCATAAGGCCAGATGATCGAGGTGGAAGCTTTTTGCCTGATATGGGATCAACTATTTGTACACAAATTCCTGGCAGTGGCCTTCCAACTGATCCTATTTTCTGCCCACGTTGGTCCTCGGATCCTTCCCGCACGTCCAAAGCGTTGACGCATATAACCGGCAGGCTTGGACAGCCATACACGGTCAAGAATGGAACGCCTTCTTTTTTCGATATGTATGACTCCGCCCGAGTTAATACAAACCGACCTTCGACAAAAATGTTCTGGCCAACGTGTCTAATTCGCGCACCTTGTAGAAGCGGCCACCAGAATGCTGTGCTGAACGCGAGAGAATCGGTCATAGATAAAGAACTGGCAACGGTATCATTATGCCCAAGTGCTAAAACTTCCTGCAACCCCAAAAGACAAGCAATGACCGTGTCATGATGCAGCACAACAGGAATAGCTGGCGACTCAGCGACCGGAGAGAATAGAATTCCTGCCAATTCGCTTGAAGTTACAAACCTTTCCGGAAACAGACCAAGAGCCAATGACATCGCAACTCTTTTGGCCCATGATAATTTTGGGAATTCATCGAGATA
>JAUYJH010000037.1 GCA_030688705.1 Deltaproteobacteria bacterium | reverse complement strand
CGGAGGATATGCGGATGAAAGCTAAGGTTTATGTTACGCTCAAAAACGGTGTTCATGATGTTCAGGGGGAAGCGGTCTTGGGCACCTTGAAACATATCGGTTTTGACAATGTCCATGAAGTCCGGGTGGGCAAATACATCGAATTGAATCTCAATGGGGTTCCTAAGCCGGAAGCCGAAAAACAGGTCCGAGAGATGTGCGAGAAACTTTTGGCCAATACGGTCATCGAATCTTATCGTTACGAAATTACTTAGGGCCATCTGAAGATCGTCATTCCGGCGGAAGCCGGAATCCAGTCACTGGACCCCGGCTTTCGCCGGGGTGACGCATACGAACTTTATGAAATTCGGCATTGTACAATTCCCCGGTTCCAACTGCGATGCAGACTGCCTGCATGTCGCCAAAACTATTTTGGGGCAAGAGGCGTTTACGATCTGGCACGCATCCCGTGATTTAAACGGGGCTGATTGCGTGATTTTGCCCGGCGGATTCTCTTATGGCGATTATCTCCGCACGGGGGCGATGGCGGCGCAGAGCCCGGTCATGAAAGCCGTCGCCGCTTTTGCCGACCGGGGGGGATTGGTTCTGGGCATTTGCAACGGTTTTCAGATTTTGTGCGAAACCCGGCTTTTGCCCGGTGTGTTGGTCCGCAACAAAGGCCTGAAATTTATCTGCGAGATGGAAGAATTGATCCTTGAAAGGGTCGATACCCCATTCACCTCTCTTTATAAAGAAGGGGAGCGGGTGAAAATGCCGATCGCCCACATGGAAGGGCACTATTATGTCGATGATGCCGGCTTGGCCTCGCTGAAAAAGAAAAACCAGATTGTATTTCGTTATGCCAAAAATCCGAATGGCTCGGTGGGTGATATTGCGGGCGTCATCAATGAACAGGGAAATGTTTTGGGTCTGATGCCCCACCCGGAGAGGGTTTGTGAAGAGGTGTTGGGCGGGGAGGATGGACTTAAACTTTTTGAATCAATAATGGTGTCATTCTGAGCCGCAGGCGAAGAATCCCGGGATCCTTCACTTCGTTCAGGATGACAGAACACATATGTCAACATTAACACACGAAGAACATCAAAGAGTGGTTAAAACCCTTGGCCGTGAGCCCAACGAAGTGGAACTTGGCATTTTTTCGGTCATGTGGTCGGAGCACTGCTGTTACAAAAGCTCCAAGATGTATCTTAAAAATTTTCCGACTAAAAGCCCCCGTGTTTTGCTGGGTCCGGGCGAAAACGCCGGCATTATCGATATCGGCGACGGTTATGCCGTTGCATTTAAAATCGAATCGCACAACCACCCTTCGTTTATCGAGCCCTATCAGGGTGCGGCAACGGGCGTTGGCGGCATTTTGCGCGATATTTTTACGATGGGGGCCAGGCCGATCGCTTCGCTTAACTCGCTCCATTTCGGCGACTTTGATCACCCGCGCACCGAATATTTATTGCGCGGGGTTGTGGCCGGCATCGGGGGGTATGGTAATGCGGTCGGTGTGCCGATGGTGGGGGGCGAGGTCCATTTTGACTCCTGCTACAACGGCAATATTTTGGTGAACGCCTTTGCGCTGGGGGTGTTGCGCCACGACCGCATTTTTAAAGGGATTGCGGCGGGTGTCGGCAACCCGGTGATTTTGGTCGGCTCCAAAACGGGGCGCGACGGGATTCACGGCGCCACCATGGCGAGTGATGTGTTCGATTCCGAATCGGAATCCAAACGACCCACCGTGCAAGTGGGGGATCCTTTTACTGAAAAAAAATTGATGGAAGCCTGCCTGGAAGCTTTTGAAATCGGCGGGGCGATTGTCGGCATTCAAGATATGGGGGCGGCCGGTTTTACCTGCTCCACCTTTGAGATGTCTGCCCGCGGCGGCGCGGGGATGGAGTTGTGGCTCGATAAAATTCCGCTCCGAGAAACAAAAATGACCCCGTATGAAATCATGCTTTCGGAATCGCAAGAGCGGATGCTGTTGGTGGCCGAAAAAGGGCGCGAAGAAGAATTAAAAAGGGTTTTTGAAAAATGGGAATTGGAGTTTGCGGTTGTGGGCAAAGTGATTGCAGAGAAAAAAGTGGTGGGTACTTTTCACGGTGAAACTATTTTTGATTTGCCGGTGGCCCCGGTGACCGATGAAGCGCCAGTGTATGAAAGACCGGTGAAAAAGCCAGTGTCACCCTCACCCACCCCCCTTTTAATGGGTGAGGGTAAGGGAGAGGGGGATCGTAAGCTCGACGGCCTCCCGATCAAAGAGTGGATTTGGCGGCAATACGATTACAGTGTCGGGACCAACACGGTGATGGGTCCCGGAGGTCCGGCGGCACTGATTCGGGTGAAGGAAAATGGTAAATTGCTGGCGCTCACGGTCAATTCCCGCGCCGATTTGTGCGCAGAGGATCCCTATCTGGGAACGATGGCGGCTGTTGCCGAAGGGGTGGAGAAACTGGCCAAGGTAGGGGCCAAACCTTTAGGAGTCACCAACTGCCTCAACTTTGGCAACCCGGAAAATCCGGAGGTGATGTGGCAATTTAAAGAGGCCTGCCGCGGCTTGGCTGATGCTTGTAAACAATATGATATTCCTGTGGTTAGCGGGAATGTCAGTCTCTATAATGAAACGAACGCCCCGACCCTTCGGGAGGGACAGGGAAAAAACATCAAGCCGACGCCGGTGATTGCCATCGTCGGCATCGTGGAGAATGAATCATGTGCGGCATAGTCGGCATTTTTAATCTCCCAGAGGCCTCCAAGCTGGCCTATCTTTCTCTTTATGCCCTTCAGCACCGGGGGCAGGAGAGCTGCGGCATCATGACCAGCGATGGCGCCAAAGTCCACAGCTACAAGGCGATGGGGTTGGTCAGTGATAATTTTTCAGAGGCGACATTCGCCCATCTTTCCGGCGGCAATGCCATCGGCCATGTCCGCTATTCCACCAGCGGTACCAGCGACATCAAAAATGCCCAGCCGTTTGTCGTCAATTTTTCCGGCGGCCAGCTCGCCGTCGCCCACAACGGCAATCTCACCAATGCGCAGACTTTAAGAAAAGAGCTGGAAGAAAAGGGGGCCATCTTCCAATCGACCATGGATACCGAAGTGATCATGCACCTGATTGCCCGAAGTCCCAAAAAAGATTTGATGGACAAAATTATCGACGCCTGTTCCAAAATTTTGGGGGCCTATTCGCTGGTCTTTTTGACAAAAGATGCCTTGATTGCGGTCAGAGACCCGAAAGGCTTTAGGCCTTTGGTGATTGGTAAAAAAGATGGGGGCTATGTGGTGGCTTCCGAGACCTGCGCTCTCGATCTGGTCGATGCGCAATTTACGAAAGAAGTAGAAGCGGGCGAGGCAATTCTTTTCAACAAGCTGGGGACTTTCACGAGGAGCCTGACTCCTCATGAGGTGCCTGGCACCTCGCGAGCCCATTGCATTTTTGAGCATATTTATTTCGCAAGACCCGACAGCCATATTTTCGGCAGTGATGTCTATGAGATGCGAAAAGGCTTTGGAAAACAGTTGGCCAAGGAGCACCCTATCGAAGCCGATATTGTGATTCCGGTCCCGGACTCCGGGGTGGCCGCGGCAATTGGCTATGCCGAGGAATCGGGGATTCCGTTTCAGATGGGGCTTATTCGCAATCATTATGTCGGGCGCACTTTCATTGAACCGGAACAGGCGATCCGCCACTTCGGTGTCAAAATCAAACTCAACCCGATACGCGAACTGCTCAAAGGAAAAAAAGTGGTGGTGGTGGATGATTCCATTGTCCGCGGGACGACCTGCATGAAAATCGTGAAGATGCTGCGCGAAAAAGGGGGGGCTAAAGAGGTGCACATGCGCATCTCTTCGCCGCCGATCTGCTGGCCCTGTTTTTACGGAATTGACACCCCCACGCGCGGCGAGTTGATTGCGGCCCAAAAATCGGTCGAAGAAATTCGCGAGTTTATCACCGCCGACACGCTTGGCTTTTTAAGCATCAAAGGACTCCGCTGGTTTAAAAAACAAAACAGCGAAGAAGAATATTGCGACGCCTGTTTCACCGGCAACTACACGGTCGATCTTCCCGACAGTCCCGAAATCGCCGCGATGGCTCTTGGGCAAAAATAATGGACAAAATTCAGGCCCTTTTCATCTTCTACCCCCTGCTTCTTTTCTGTCTCTCTTTTCACGAGGCGGCGCACGCGTTGGTCGCGAACAGGCTGGGAGACCCGACCGCCAAAATGCTGGGGAGAATTACGCTCAACCCCATTCCCCATATGGATATCATCGGCACCGTTTTTTTGCCCGTCATGGCTTTAATGACGGGGGCGCCGATCATCGGCTGGGGCAAGCCGGTGCCGGTGGACCCGAGAAATTTCAAAGATGAAAGACGCGACAGTTTGTGGGTCGCCGCGGCCGGCCCCATCAGCAATATTACTTTGGCCATTTTGTTTTCTCTGGTTTTGCGCGGCCTTTTGGCCTTTGTTCCTCATCTGAATGAGCGGCATCTGCAAGAAGGGGTGTTTACCGGCGATGCACTGCGGGTGGTGGTGGTCATCTGTCAAATGGGCGTTTTCTTGAATCTGATTCTGGCTTTTTTCAATCTGATTCCCCTTTTTCCTCTGGATGGCGGTTCTGTCTTACGCGGCCTTTTGCCCGAGTCGGCCCTTCCGGCCTTCGACAATTTCAGCCGATACAGTTTTTTGATTTTGTTGGGTCTTTTTATCCTTGGATTCTTGCGTTATGTGTTGATCCCGGTTCAATGGGTTTCATCATTCCTGCTTCCTTAATCTCATTTGTCATTCCTGCTTCCGATGTCATCTCCCCCTTTGAAAAAGGGGGCGGGGGGATTTAAGAACGTGTATTGAAGATGTCATCATAAAATCCCCCTTAATCCCCCTTTTTCAAAGGGGGAAAAAGAGTCACGTTCATCGAAATTTTGACGGTGGTGGGTGACATATTTTTGACAAATGAGTCGTGTAACGCTTTTCTCCGGTCCTTCCGTACCGTCATCCCGGCGAAGGCCGGGATCCAGAAGTTGCTGAAACTACTGGATTCCTGCTTCCGCAGAAATGACAAAAAACGTTATATATAGCCACTTTCAAAGTTGGCATCCCTCTTGCTTGTAATTGGGACAGAGGGTTCTATGGGAATAACGTGGACGAGAAAATATAGGGTTTTTAAAGGGGAGCTGGGCCTCCTTATAACAGGCTTCGCTCTTTTTCTCGTTTTAAACGGCTGCGGCAGTGCGGGGGTGGCGCCGGGTTCCGGCGGTGGTACAACAGAGACGGCTACAACCGATGCCACGTTAATTGTTCCAGTCGATTCTTCCGTTTCAGCCAGCCTTAGCAAATCAGTCAGCTTCAAATCCTCTAAAGATATCTCCGCCGATTCTCCATTTTTCAATGTCGGCAAAGGGGTTTTGCTGGCGTTGAACGCCGTATCGGGTCTTCCAAGAGGGATTGTTCCGGCCCGGTCGGAGTCGGGTATCGTTTTGTCCAAAGCCGTTGGGGATGATTCCTCCTCCGACAATTTTTGCAATTGTTATGACGGCTCCAACGGCACTCTCCTGAACCCAAAACCGGCGTCGATTGTAGGAAGCCAAGCGAAACTTTTGATCGATTCGAGCAAACTTTCTTCTGCGACCACCACTCCTTTGGTTGAGTGCAAGGTGAACAATTCCACACTCCCGATAGCTCTTCCTCAAAGCGTTGCTGCGGCTCTCAAAAATATTTCCACTTCTGACCTCAAAGAGGTGACCTCTCCTCTTTCGTTTGGGCCGGCTAGTTATCTGGCTTTTCAGCAAATGTTGGTGGGGTCCGGAAAAAGCGATACCTTGGGGACCATTTCCGGTACCCGCACTATACCAGCGGATGTGATGAAAATGAACTCTTTGGATATTTACAACGACATGACAAAAATACGGGCCGATACCTCAAATGCTTTGGCCAAATCATATGACGCGCAGATAAAAGCGATGAAGAACATGATGGCCGGCGGCGGTGGCATCGACATCGCGGCGACGATGAAAAATGTCGTGGGGGGAAATGCCGCGGCATTGGCTCAATACGGTAATTTTTCCTCCTCCGAGGCTGCGGACTTTGCCACATTGGCCGTTAAGGATGCGCAATATTTTATTCCTGCGATGACGGATGCAACATTCAATGCTTCCTTTCAAACGAATGCCGCTGTTCAAACCCAAATGCAGGAGATCCGTAAAAGTACGGCGACCAGCGGTGTTGCCGCCTTTACCAAAATGGCGTCAGGCATGACAGAAAATCCAGCCGCGATGTTTAAACTGATGAACGACAGTTCCTTTACCACAATGCCTCCCGCGGCGGTCATGCAGGTGACGCACCAAGCGGTGGATAACAAGATGTTCGCCAATACAGCCGGCATGGGCCAGTTTGAAACGCTCTATAAATCGACCGCCATGTCCGCTTCGAATGGGACGCTTACAAGCGCCATGACCGCTTCGCAGATGGAAAAGCTGATAAAGGCGACCGGCAGTTACATCACAACGAATAATCTCGCGTCCGCGACGGCGGAAAACATAACCAGTGCCTATTCCGCCTTCGATACGTTCAAGAAGGATGACAACGCCGGAAGATTAGATCCTGCGCTATTTAACGCGTTATACTTTACCACAGTGCAGACGACCATTCAGACGCAGGTGTTGGCGTTTACCGATTTTACGAAGTTCTCCACGATGAGCGCCGACTTTTTTACGCAAATGATTCAGACGACCACGACAACACTGACCAATTTTTACACCGATTCTTGGGAGTCCACGGGAGGGTCCACTGCGATTTACAGCGGCGGCGATCTGACCCTTTCATTCAGTCCGATCGATACGGAGCCGCTGGTTGCCGTGGCCAATTTGAGGCCGCAAGTGACCATCATCGGGTCACTCGATTTTAATTCGGTGCTGGCCCAGAACATGACGCTTGTCTGCGGCGGTCAAAGTGTCGCCGGCTCGCCCCTTTGGGATAGCGCCTCGAAGGTCTGGAAATTTGTCCCTTCGGTGAGCCTTACAAAAAATGTCTCTTGCACCTTCAGCGTCAGCCTTAATAATTTGAGCGGGCAGACATTCGCGCGCAGTATCACTTTTACAACGGAGCGGGACAATTTTGCGTGCAGTTTCTCCTCGCCGGCCAGCGGGGCGACCAATGTGTCGACCAACACCAATTTTTCCGGTTCCTGTAATTACAACATCGATTCCGCAACGGGCTCCAATATTTCCCTCGTCTGTGGCGGTTCCAGCATTGCCGGAAGCGTGGCCATAACCAACGCGAATTTTACGTTTAATCCTGCCGCAGACATTGCTCCTTCGACCAATTGCACCGCGACGATCGGGACTAATCTGAAAGACATCTACGGCAGGTTTTCCACTTTGGTGGAAAGAAGTATCACGACCGGCTTGGGCTCGGATGTCACGAATCCGGGTACTTCCGCCGCCGAGGCAACCTTGTCGAGTACGAGCAGTGCCGTGACGATTTCGGTTGCGGGTGTGACCGATGACGTCACAGCCGCAGACCAGATTCTTTGCGATGCCTATCACTCGGCGGCATCAGGAGGGCAATCCTTCGGTTCCGCCAGCGCCACATCAAATGCCGGCGGTGCGGGGGCCGTTGTTTCGAGCCTGAATCCCGACACCCTCTATTACTTTGTAATCCGCTGCCGCGACGCGACCGGAAATTTTTCCCAACTCGCCGAAATTTCCAAAAAAACGGCCCCCCCTCTTCCCGGTTTTCCATGGGCATCGTGGGATTCAAACAATTCAAGAGTCTCTATAGGCTCGTTGAAAGCCACCGGTGCTGTGAGCTTCAATGTGTACAGGGGCATTACTAACTGTGACAACGCATCCTATATCGGGAATGTTGTTGCGCCCAATGCTGATGCCTGGAACACCTATTATGACAATATCGGTTCGCCGATTCCGTGGGGGACCGTGTACTGCTACAAAGTCACTTCGGTCGGAGAGGGTGGAGAAGAGAGCGAGCGTTCCAGTGCGATGAATGTGACGATATCGCTTGCCTTTCCCCAATTATCGTTCGACAGCAACACGGCATCCAGCATAGATGTAAGCTGGGCAGCCGTCACCGGCGCGGCCTCCTACAAATTGTACCGTTCCCTCATTGCTTCGAACTGCTCGGACCAAAACCTTGTTTATCAGGGTGCGAACACGAGTTTCTCCGATACCGGATTGAGCGCCGATACCAACCATTACTATTGTGCCTATGCAGTCACCAGCGGGGGTCTTGACGGCGGTCAGGGCACCAACAGTAAATGGACAAATCCCGCCGCTCCGGATCCTTTGAACTGTTCAGCGGCTTCTTCCACGTCCGCAACCTGTAGCTGGACGCTCCCCAACAATTTCTACTACCTTATATTGCAGCGGAGCACCAATGGAGGGGCCAGTTGGAGCAATCAATATACGCGGTACTATAATCAATCCGGCACCACCAGTTATACCAATACCGGCCTTACTACGGGAGCGACATACAATTACCGGCTCCAGTGGCAGACCTCTACGGCTTACCAATATAGCGACTATTCGGAGGTCTCTAATGTGACGACAGAAGTCGGCACGGCCACAGGTGTGTCGGCTACGGCAAGGGGACCTAAACGGGTTTCGCTCAAATGGGATGCCACATCCGGGGCGACCAGTTATGAAGTCTATCGGAAAGCAAGCAGTGGTGTGACAGCCAGTGATACACTTGCCGGCACTGTTACCGGCTTGGTGATCAATGACGCCGGTCTTGGAACAGGCGGCCTGACAGCAGGGACCGCTTATTATTACAAAGTCCGGCCGATTGCAAACGGTGTAGCGGGAACTCTCTCCAGCGAGGTCAGTGCGACACCGACCTTGAAACCGATGGCGGAGGGTGGCGGGCATCCCAGTTACAGAATCATGACCGCTTTCCTCAAGAGCGACGGCACCGTCTGGACAACGGGAGGCAACACAAGGGGACAGTTGGGTGACAATACGACTACAGTCAGAAACTCCCCGGTGCAGGTTGTGAATACGGCCGCCGATGGCTATTTGACAGGGATCGTTAAGGTGGATGTCAGCATCTCTCCGTCCGGGGATTCTTCCGTCATTGCCTTGAAAAACGATGGGACCGTTTGGACATGGGGAGATAACGGTGATTGCTGTGCGCAGCAATACAAGCTTTTGGGAAACAACGAGTCGGTCGGCTATCGCAAGACACCGAGCCAAGTTGCCGGCCTCTCCGGGATGATCGACGTGGCGGCCGGTAACGGCCACATGCTGGCCCTGAAGAACGATGGAACGGTTTGGTCGTGGGGATATCTCTATGAAGGGGGCCTGGGAAATGGTAGCAGCGGCTCCAGTGCGACCCCTGTTCAGGCTTCAAGTTTGGCTGACGCTGTTGCCATCGCGGCCGGATATCAGACCTCCTATGCTCTCTCTAAAGACGGGAGTGTTCGCTGGTGGGGTAAATTGAGCTCAACGACAAATCTGACACCGACATTGCTCAGCGGCAGTGCGGGAAAAATGGTCCAAATCACTGCCAGTTATCAGACACTACTGGCATTGGGCAAAGATGGGGATATTTACGGTTTGGGTTCCAACTGGGTCGGACCTTACGGAAACAACAGCACCTCTGCGACATGGAGCTCATTTTCGACGAGTTATAGAACAAGAGAACCTGCGACTTGCGCCAGCAGTTCCACCGCGTGGACCGATGTTCAAGATATTGTCATCTCTCCCCAAACGGGCAACGACTACCTTACCGTCTTTGCTCTCAAGGGGGGATCTGTCTTCTCGTGGGGTGTAAGTTACAACGGTGCGCTGGGAGATGGAACCGGCACCGATAGGAAATGCGCCGTGCAAATTCCTAATCTCTCCGGTATCAACATCATTGGAGCGGGAGGATATGCCGGATTTGCCATCGACGGCAGTGGCAACGTAAAGGGTTGGGGTCTTAACAAAGA
>JAUYJH010000025.1 GCA_030688705.1 Deltaproteobacteria bacterium | reverse complement strand
AGTGACCGCCGATGCTCCCAAGGCTAAGTATCAGGAGAGAACCACAGGAAGTGCCGATTCCCAACTGGAAATGTTGAAGAAACTTGAACTGCCGCTCTGGGCTTTTGAAGAATTGAAGAAATATTGCGAGCAGAAAGGGATTTTATTTATGTCGACCCCTTTTGATAGTTTCTGCGTCGATTTTCTGGATACTATTGGAATGTCTGTTTTCAAAATTCCGTCGGGGGAGTTGAACAATCCCTTTTTCTTGAGTCATATTGCTCGTAAGGAAAAACCGATGATCGTGTCCACAGGCATGGCCACTCTCGATGAAGTTCATGCTGCAGTTCAGATTATTCTGAATGCGGGCAACCCACAGTTTGCCTTGCTCCATTGCGTGAGTAACTACCCTGCAGATCCAAAAGATATCAATCTGCTTTCCATGCTGACTCTGCAAAAAATATTCAAGGTACCGGTCGGTTTTTCTGATCATACTATGGGGCATGAGGTGGCATTGGCGGCAAGGGCTCTAGGTGCCTCGGTGATTGAAAAACATATTACACTTGATCGACGCCTCTCCGGCCCCGATCATCAGGCTTCCTTGGAGCCCAAGGAGTTTTGTGAGATGGTCAAAGGGATCCGAATTGTAGAACAGTCTTTGGGCAATAACAATAAACATCCGTGTGAGGCGGAATTGGAGGTTGCCAAAGTGGCCCGAAAAAGTCTTGTGGCCAAAAAAGATATTTTGCAGGGTTCACGGTTGATCTTGGATTGGGTGGAGGTTAAGAGACCGGGAACGGGGCTTGCCCCCGCCATTTTGTCGAGGCTTATCGGACTGAAAGTGAGAAAAAATATTTTGGCTGGAACCTTTTTGACTTTGGATATGTTTGAATGAAAGCCATGAGAACTATAGGGGTAGTGACAGTCGGGCGTTCGGATTATGGGATCTACCGGCCCATTTTGGAAAAAATGGCGGGGGATGCCGGCTTACAGCCGCACCTTCTCGTTGCCGGAATGCACTGGCTTGAAGCATACGGATATACGGCCGGTGTGATTGAAAAGGATGGTTTTAAAAAGCTTGAAAAAATCGTGTTTTCTTTTGATTCCGACAGTCCGTCTGGAATCGCCGCCACCATGGGAGAAGCGGTTTCAGCCTTTTCGAAAAGTTACGCGAAAAAACGCCCCGATATTTTGCTGGTTTTGGGGGATCGTTTTGAAATGCACGCCGCGGTTTTGGCGGCCCTTCCTTTTAAGATACCCGTGGCCCATATTCATGGTGGGGAGCTGACTCTTGGGGCCATCGACAATGTCTTGAGACATTCCATAACGCTCTTCTCGCATCTTCACTTTGCCGCGACGGAGGAATATAAAAAAAGAATCCTCCAGATGGGCGAGGAGCCGTGGCGCGTTTTTTGTTCCGGGGCGCCTGCTCTAGATGGCATAGCAAAACACACGCCGCTTTCCCTTCAGGAACTTGCCAGGCATTTGGACATTTCTTTGGAAGAGGCGCCTATTTTGGTGACCTACCATCCCGCGACACTTGAATTTGAAAACACGGCATATCAGGTGGACCAACTATTTTTGGCCTTGGCGCGAGTCGATCGCCCGATTATTTTTACGGCCTCCAATACCGATACCGGCAATGCGGTGATTCGCGAAAAAATGGGTTCTTTTATTGCCTCACGGAAAAAGACATTTTATGTTTCTAATTTTGGTCCGGACCTCTATTTTTCGATTTTGGCCAACGCGGCGGCTATGGTTGGCAACTCTTCCAGTGGTCTCATTGAGGCGCCTTCTTTCGAGCTTCCAGTGGTCAACATAGGTCGGCGCCAAGAGGGAAGAATGCGTGCCAGAAATGTGATCGATACCGGGTATTCCGCGGAAGAAATTACCAAGGGCCTTTCCAAGGCTCTTTCTCCAGAGTTTAGGGCCTCCCTCAAGGGAGTGCGAAACCCTTGTGGAGACGGTAGAGCTTCCGAAAAAATTGTGCATGTGTTGAGAGAAATTTCTTTGGATGAAAAACTGATTATCAAAAGGTTTGTCGATATTCATGGAATCTAAAAAAATATATTGCGTTGTTTTGGGAGGCGGGGGGCATGCTAAGGTTGTTATCGATGCCATGAAGGGCGGTGAGAGTGCCATCCCTTACGCCGTTTTGGATGTTGATGCCCTGCTTTGGGGCAAAGAAATCCTAGGTGTGCCGATCCGGGGCGGCAATGACCACATCGAAATGTTGAAAAAAGAAGGGGTGACCCACTTTGTGGCCGGCATTGGCGGTGTCCGGGACAACAGTCCCCGCAAAAAATTGTTCGAATGGGGTATGCAACAAGGGTTGTTGCCGCTGACCCTTTATCATCCATCAGCGGTTGTTTCGTCTCATTCCCATATCGGGTCGGGGAGCGTTTTGTTGGCCCGTTCGGTTGTCAATCCGGGGGTTGTGATCGGTGACAATTGCATTATCAACACCGGCGCTCTCATCGATCACGATTGTATTATTGGCCACCATATCCATATTGCCCCCGGTGTTACCCTCTCTGGCGGCGTCAAAATCGGCACGTCTGCCCATATCGGGGCCGGTGCTGTGATTATCCAAGGTGTTTCGGTTGGAGAAGATGCGGTCGTGGCGGCCGGTGCTGTGGTGGTCCGCGATGTTCCTCCAAGAGTAGTTGTTAAAGGGGTTCCCGCCAAATAGACTATTTCTTCTAGACAGTCTTTTAAGGGGAGGCTAAGGGAAACGAAAATGCGTACCGATTTCGACATGTTTTGTATCAGCGGCGCCCGTTGCTCTCTCAAAGAGGCCATTACAAAAATCAACGAGAATCGTCTGGGGATTGTGCTCGTGGTGGATGAATCGCGCCGTCTTTTGGGGACGGTGACTGATGGCGATATTCGTCGCGCCGTTTTGGCTAGAATCCCCCT
>JAUYJH010000020.1 GCA_030688705.1 Deltaproteobacteria bacterium | reverse complement strand
TCTGTCATCAGAAGTAGGTCGGTATTAGGGCCGGTGTGAACGGGGTTGTAGGTACAGGATAAGTCGGGCTTGGCCGGGTTGAGATAATAAAACGGAACTTTTTTGCCCGGCCCCAAAGCCTCTCTTTTGAAATCTTCTTTTACCAATAACGAAGCCAAAATCTGTTGCATAAACTGGATTTCACCCTTTCCGTCCATACAAACGACGCTTTTTTCGGCGCAGATGTCCTGAAAAATCATCGGCAGGATAATACTGGAGCTTTTGCCTGATCCGGAAAGTCCCATGATTTCTACATGTCTGGACCTCTGTGATTCGGTCAAAAATTTAGGGACATTGCGGCCGTCAAGCCCGATGAATGTTTTATTCTTGAAGGAATGTTTTTCAAGAATTCTCGATAATTTTTTAGCGTCTATTGTTTTCGTCATGGTTTTTAAAACTGTTTTTCAGTTTTGCCATAAGAATCGGATCCAGAGGATATTTTACGAAGTCAAAATGGTAGGGTTCTTTTTTCCCACCCCCTTGTATCCATTGAAATAGTGGGCCGTTGTAAAACCAGTTGGTCACTTTGCGCAGAAAAAAAAGGAAAATTGCGCATACTATTAGCAGGCTGACGGAATAAATATAGGGATGGCGTAGGAACTCATGCCGACTGAGCGCATAGTTTCTTATGAAAGGATATGTTGCTTTGGCTAAGTTCGGAAACAATTCCGGCATTGAATCGGATCTGGTGATTGCATTTTGATACAGCATTTCAAGCAAGGCCAAGCCGGAGGCCAAGCAACAGATTCCCCCTGCCAAAATACGATGAAGGATGTGTTGATTAGGTTTTGACATGATATTCCCTCAATAGTTTCTTTAGGAGCTGTCCCGTTTCTTTGTGTAATGAAAATCTCAAATCGGGGAGATGTATTCTGTCTTTCAGGTTGTCATATATTTTCAGTATCTCTGCGCCTCTTTTTTTTGAATCAACACTGTATTGGATCAAACAAGGGAGGTTTTTAGCCTCATCTGTTTTTAGAAAATAATCGGCATATTTTTCTAGTTTTTTTCTTTCTTGGTTGAGTGTCTTGGTATTGCAATCGACTTCCAGAAATATTTTAATCGACTGGTTTTCCGGATGGATGATCGCATCGGTAATAAGAAAATCATTGTTCCATCTTGAGTTGCCAGCCGGGTAAGATCGGTATTCTAAAGCGGTTCCCAAGGCATGGTGGTGTCTCGGCAACCAATTAACAGTTTTGATTCTTTCAATCACTTCATGACAGTTGCCGCCCGTATGAATATCGCAAAAAATATCTGCGATACGCATATTGTGCAAGAATTCCTCTTCTTTTGCCGCCGGACAGTGGTCCGGAGAAGATAGGTCGGGCAAACAGATTTTAATGGCTCTTCTGTAACCGTTGAATGACAGGTACCAGACGACTATTTTCCCTTCTCTTCCCAAGTTTTTGCACGTTTGGAACACAAGGGACCCATTTCTGTTGCAACCTTCAAAAATTGATTGTGCCACCCGAGCTTTGTTAAACGCGGAAATGCCGACAAGCCTGAATATGTGTGAGTTCATAAGAGAGGGACAACGGAGTAGGGCATTTAGAACCACCTTTTCTTCAGTGCGGGGTAGATGGGAAGTAGACTGGACTTTGAAAGACTTGAACGAGCGCAAATGTTTGTAGAGGGCATACTCACCCGCCTCTTCGATTTTTCTTTTGAGCAATGCCAAAATCTTTTCGCTCGGTTCCGGCATGGTTTCTCCTAATATCCCTGTGTTACCAAGACTTGAATGGGCATATTTATCGGCAAGGTAACGGTGTAAGATTGTCCCCCCGTGTAATTGTTTTGCCCCATTGCGGAAGAGAGCCCTTCTTTTGAATTTTGCATGGTTTGCCTTGCCAATTCACCAAAGAGAGACTGGTTTTCTGCCATGACGGAATCCATTCCAAGGCCTACCATCGTTGAAGCGAAGGAGGTCCCCATTTGATAAACACTGTCTTCATCGGCTTCGCCCGGAAGGCCGATTGATTTATCCTGATCCACTGCTACTCCCAAAAGATCATAAGTTCCGTTTTCGCCGGGGATCATGATTTTATCGAAGCGGATCAGCACACGGTTTTTCCCTTGTATGCCAGCAGTCTGACCCAATAATTTTGCTCCGGCTGGAACCAAAATCTTTCCGTTGTCTTCAAAATCTCGATCTACAAAAGCCACGACGGGTAACGGTGTAGAGGAAGCGACTATCTTGCCGTCAATATGGGCTTCCAATACGGAAGCGGGGGGCACGGCTATTTGTCGGCTTTCTGAAAAAGTGGAATCACCGGTATTCTTGAGCACTTCCATGTTGCCGCTTGTACCCATATTGCCTGCGTCAAAAAAATCCTCTTGAGGTTTGGTTTTCGTGAATCCGCTTATTGAACGTACCTTTTCTGCTGTGAAGTATTCGCGTTGTTCCGTTTCATCCGGATTTTTGTCGGATGACGGCGTGTTTTTGCTTCCTGTTATATTGAGC
>JAUYJH010000018.1 GCA_030688705.1 Deltaproteobacteria bacterium | reverse complement strand
TTTTCGCAATCCCCTTGAGGGCTTCCTCCACATCTCCGGCCTCTCCGACGGCAACCATATCGTCTTCTTGATTGATGAGTTGAGCCAAGCCCTGTCTGACAATCGGATGATCATCAACGATAAAGACTCTTGTTTTTTCAGCTTTATTTTTCAACGAGGCACTCATTTTTTGTTTATACCCCCTCATCAAGATACCGCCAAGGTTTTAGTAATGATACCACGAACCCGCGAGGAGACTATAAAAGAAAGTAATGGTGAGCAATCAGGGAAGACATGATTTCTAACTGGGGGATTTCCCTATGAGCACTTTTTATCGTCTGGATTTATTGCAAGGCTTGTTTTAATACAGGCCAGAAATGCAAGAGCTTCTAAAAAAACATTGGGGATTCACCGCGTTTCGTCCGTTTCAGGAAGAGACGATTGAGGCTATTTTAAAAAATCAGGATACGTTGACGGTCCTGCCCACGGGCGGGGGCAAGTCTCTTTGTTTTCAGATTCCGGCTTTGCTCAAAGAAGGTGTGGCCGTGGTGATTTCGCCGTTGATTGCGCTCATGAAAGATCAGGTCGATGGTTTGAGAGAGATGGGTATCGCCGCTGAATGCCTTAATTCAAGTTTTTCCCCTGAAGAACAAAATAGGATTGTTGAAAAAATCGGCAACAAAGAGGTGAAACTTCTCTATCTGGCTCCGGAACGTTTGAATACTTCCGGCATGACCCGTTTGCTGCAATCGGTTGCGATTTCGTTTTTTGTGGTCGATGAAGCCCATTGCATCAGCGAGTGGGGGCACGATTTTCGGGAAGATTATCGCAAACTGGGAACGCTCAAAGACCTTTTTCCAAAGACCGCCATTCATGCCTTTACGGCGACCGCCACCGCACCGGTGAGGGGGGATATATTAAAGATGCTTGGATTTAAAAATCCCCGGGTTAATGTGGCCTCGGTCGATCGGCCCAATCTGATTTTTAGAATCAAGCCCCGCTCTTCGCTTATCCGGCAAATCACCGATGTGTTGGATCGACATCGCGGCGAGCCTGGCATTATCTATTGTTTAAGGCGTGTCGATGTCGATGAACTTTCAGAGCAGCTGGATCGTTTGGGTGTAAAAAATGTCCCTTATCACGCGGGACTTTCCGATGCGGTTCGCAAAAAACATCAGGAAAAATTCGCGCAGGAAAAGGTCGATATTGTGGTGGCGACGATCGCTTTTGGCATGGGGATAGACCGGTCGAATATCCGTTTTGTGATCCATGCGGCGCTTCCCAAAAGCGTGGAGCATTACAGCCAAGAGACCGGGCGGGCGGGGCGCGACGGCCTTCCATCGTCTTGCTATCTGTTTTACGGGGGGAAAGACTATCGAACGTGGGAATATCTTTTGGGCGGCTCCAAAAACGAAAAATCGATGCTGGAAAAACTTAAAACCCTTTACCAATTTTGTACCGAACCGCAGTGCCGCCACAAGGCGCTGGTCCGTTATTTTGATCAAAACTATTCGGCCGAAACCTGCAAAGCCTGTGACTATTGTTTGGGTGAGGTGGAAAGGGTGAAAGATTCTTTGGTGACCGCCCAGAAAATTCTTTCTTGCGTGATGCGGGTGAAAGAACGTTTTGGCGCCGATCACGTAGCCCGAGTTTTAAAGGGGGCGGTGACGGAGAACGTAGAGCGTTGGGGGCACGGGACGTTGTCAACGTTTGGTCTGATGCGTGACAAACCGCTGGCTTATATCCGTTCTTTGATGGAACAGCTGGTGGGGCAGAATTTTTTGAAGCGCGAGGGGGAATTTTCAACCCTTTCGGTGACGCCGACGGGTTGGCAAGTGTTGCGCGGGGAGGTTGTTCCTGTTTTGGCCGAGCCGTTTATTGCGGCTTCCAAGAAAAAAGAAGTGGAGCGGGAGCAAAAAAAGAGAAGGGAAGGGGAGTGGGAGAGTGTTGACACCGGTCTGTTTCAACGTTTGCGCGAAAAAAGAAAAGAGCTGGCAAACGAAAAAGATGTTCCGGCATTTATTATCTTTGGCGACAAAACATTGCGCGATATGGCCCGGATTCAGCCGGTGACAAAAAGAGACTTTGCCTCGGTGTACGGCGTGGGGGAAAGAAAGTTGGAGGCCTACGCGGAGCTTTTCATCAACGTCATCAAGGAATATCGAAAAATCCCTTCATGATTTTCAGTCGACCGCATCGGCTGGCACTCTCTTTTGGAGCCACCCAACACCCCCGCGGCACATGCCGCAGGAGCCATCAAAAAGCAAAATCGGTTTTTGAGTCGCCATCGTTGGGTGTTAAGACTTTTAAACAATCAACAATTTTTGTACAGTGCGAATAAATAAAGCCCGCCTTAATTAAAGCCCGAACGATCAAAATACGGAGGGGTTTTTTTGCGTTTGTGGGTATTGGAATGAGCGCCGTGTCTAAAGCCGCGGCGATGGGAGTTCCGTTGTTGTACGCGAGGGAAGGCTTCTTTATCCCTGCCAAAACCCGCGGGTTTGGTCTGTTTTGCCTCTTCAAACAGGGCCGGGAAACTCATCATTAAAAATCGACCGATGATCTCTTCTTTTGTCATTTGAGCGATTTCTGTCTTCCATGTGTCTTCCATCATTTCAATCGCACGGGCAAAAGTTTTTTGGGAGTTAAACTGGGCAAGAATTTTTTTAATTTTCTTTTTGAAAACATCTTTGCTTGTCGGAATTTTTCCTTCCCGTATGCGGCTTTTGGTCATTTTCTCGATGCGAGAAATAAGATAACGATGGTTCGGTGATACAAGGCTCATGGCAAAACCCGGTTTACCGCTACGCGCAGTCCGGCCAATGCGGTGGACGTAGCTGTCGAGCTCTCGGGGGAGCGAATAGTTGATGACGTGGGTCACATCTTTAACATCAAGCCCGCGCGAAGCGACATCGGTGCAAATCAAAATGCTTACGCGGCGATCGCGGTACGATTGCATGGTCCGCTCCCGTGATTTTTGATCTTTATCCCCATGCAGGCAATCGACCTTGTAACCGCGCTCGGTGAGGAAACTTGTGAGATCGGTTACCATCGATTTGGTTTGGCAAAAAATAAGACCATAGAAATCCTCGGCAACATCGATCAGCTTACAAAGAACTTCCAGTTTATTGGATTCATTAGTCGAATAATAAAGTTGGTCGACGGTGGTCGAAAGCATCTCTTTTTTGTTCACCTGAACCAGAGCAGGGTGCCGTAAATAAGTGTCGGCCACTTTTCGCACGTCGTGGCTCATGGTCGCGGAAAAAAGCCAAATATTGCTCCCCGCGCGAGGCATGGCTTTCAAAATCGCTTCGAGATCCTCTTTAAAACCCATCGAAATCATTTCATCGGCTTCGTCCAGAATCAGCGCTCTCAAATCACCGAGCTTCAAACCGCCTTTCGTCAGGTGATCGACCAATCTACCCGGAGTCCCCACCACCACATTGATACCCTCTTTAAGCCCGCGAATCTGCGACCCATATTCCGCGCCGCCATAAATGGGAAGGGATCGGATCCCCATGTGCTTACCCATAAGATTGATTTGACCGGAGACCTGCATCGCCAATTCGCGGGTAGGGCAAAGGACCAGACCTTGGAGTTTACGGAGCGATGGGTCGATCCGCTCAAGCAACGGAATGCCAAAAGCCGCTGTTTTACCCGTTCCTGTGGCAGCCAGCCCGATAAAGTCGGTGGGAGGGCCTAGCAGGATAGGCAAGGCTTGAGCTTGAATGGGAGTGGGTGTTTCGTACTTCAAATCAGCGATGGCTCGCATTAATGAAGGGTCTAGGGGCAACTCTGTAAAAGTTTTCATGGAAGCCCTTTAGACGGTTTTAGAGATATCTGCAAGGTATTTGCACGGGACCTCGTCGGTGGGATCGCCGCGCTACAGAGTCACTTTCTTGCCGATACAATAAAAAAAACATGTCAGGGTGCCAGGCACCGTCAGATTTAAGAAAAACGAGGAGGAAACATGGCGGCGATGCCATGCGCCATCATCTCAACCGAAATGGCCGCGATAATAAGCCCCATGACGCGCGTGGCAATGTTGATGCCGGTTTCTTTTATGTATCGGACGATCGGCATCGCCGCCCTAAGCGAAAGATAGGCGGCAAGGCCCACCAACACGATGACGCCGGCAAGAATCCCCATTTCGAAAAAGGAGTGCGCCCGCGTGCCATAGAGGACCGCGCCGTTGATGGCGCCGGGCCCGGCGAAAATGGGAATGGCGAGGGGGACAACGGCAAACGATGGCGACAACGCGCCGCCGCTCATTTCTTCAAAAGAAGACTTGCCCGGGCCCAAGACCATTTTCACGGCGATCAGAAAAAGAATGGCGCCGCCCCCTGTTTGAAAAGCGCCGGCGCTGATGCCAAACAGCTTGAGAAGCGCGCTGCCCAGAAACAACGAGGCCAGCAGTATGATGACGATGGCGACAGGGGCGGTGCGGCTGATTTTTTTCGTCAGCTCCGGGTTTGCCGACTGCGTTGCGGCAAGAAACACCGGAACCCCCTCAAGCGGGTTGACAAGCACCAAAAGCGTGATGAAGGCTTTGATATAAAAAGTGACGTCGTCCATTGATTGAATCAGCGGCTACTTGCGGCTCACTTTTTCTGCGCAAGGACCCTTTTTTCCTTCACCGATTTCAAATTCAACCTTGTCGTCTTTGGTGATGGGGCCGTTGATGACGGCTGAAGAGTGGACAAAGAGATCTTTGCCGCCGTTGTCGGGTGTGATAAATCCAAAACCCTTGTCTTCGTTGAAAAACTTCACTGTGCCTGTTTCCACTGTTGCCTCCTTGGTTGATATTCTTGCCGCACTTTCGAGGGGCCCTTATACCGCGAAATCCAAATTTATTTCAAGCGTAGTTATTGCGGGCAAACTTACGCTTGAAGCGACCCCCTGATTTTTGTAGTATCCCCCCATTGTTTCATTCGTTCCGGCTGGAAACTGAAAGGACGGTAAAGAAATTTTATGAAATCAAAAATATTTGTTTGGCTTTTGGTCTTTGGGCTTCAGTCCTTGGTCTTCGGCCCTGTTTTTTCGCAGGCCGAAGATCAGGCCAGCCCCCCGCCGAAACAGGTCAAAGAGACAAAGACGCTGACATTGAAAATTGACGGGATGACCTGCGGTGCCTGCGCGAAAAAGGTCAAAAGAGAACTCTCCAAAGTCTGCGACGAAGCCTCTATCGATCTTCAAAAAGGGGAGGGGGTTTGCAAATATCAGGACCCGGTCACGCCCGCCCAAATTTTAAAAGAAGCCCAAAAAAGCGGCTTTGATATTTCGGTTAAGAATTAATTTTTTGTTTGGGGGTGGCTGTTGAACAATTAATTTTATGGAAAAATTATGGATGCAATTAAATCAATCTTAAACATTTTTGGCAATCGCCAAATTACATTTACGAAAGATGATTTTTTCTTGTCATTTTTTTTAATGTTGTTCCTGGGGATTGTCTTTGCCGTCGCCTCCCTTTTTTTCAAACAATTTTTCAGTTAATAGGCGAAAAAACTTTTCAATCCATAATGCCTGTAATACAAATTTTTCTGCGAGCACTATTTTTTCCCATTATTCTGCTGTATATTCTTGCAATTATTAAAAGATTAAAGGATTTGCAATGGTCGCCTTGGTTTATCCTTGTAATGTTAATTCCTCTTGTCAATGTAGCTTTTTTATTTATTCTTTTTCTGAAAAAGGGGATTTCAAAGGAATCAGCTTTCAAAGATTCCCCCTTAGAAGGATTGTAAAACCAAAATATTTCCCACAAATTAAGCGCAGTTGATTTTGAAGTCGCCAAAATTTTCAAATTCTAAAAAATGTTGTCGCGTCGAACTTAACTTCATATGACTCTAACCTCCCCCACCCCCTGTCATCGGCGGGGTTTTTTATTCATTGGCTACAATGTGAACGGAGCAAAAAACCAGACGGAGAATGGAATTGCCGTCTCCTATGTTCTCTCATGCACCCAAGGAAACGCTACGCCGTTACGTTCGTTAATCAGAATTTAGAGTTCCTTCTTCGGTGGAAATTTCGATTTAATTTTTTTTATCATTTCAGCCCGACTGTGAGGGCCTTCCGTAATTTTGATGGCTCTTTCAAAATCAAGGACATCTACATTTTTTTCTTCATCACCAACAAGTGACTTATACGTATCGGTCTTGGCCCCCAAAACTGGAGAGCTTGAAACTTCCAAAATGATCGTCTAAGAGACGGTCGAGGAGGAAGTTATGAAGAGATCACGATTTAGCGAAGAGCAGATCGCAGGCATCCTTGCCGAGTTTCGAGCAGGCACAAACCAGAGCGAGCTATCCCGAAAATACGGAGTCAGCACGGCGACCATTTCAAAATGGAATAGTCGTTTTGGTGATATGCAATCGAGTGATGTCCGCAAGCTCAAGGCTCTGGAAGATGAAAACTCCAAGCTCAAGCGGATTGTCGCTGATCAGGCGGTCGAGATCATGGCGGCGAAGGATGTGATTCGCCGTTTTTCCTAGGCCCCAAGGTCAAGAGAGAGGAAGCACAGCGCCTTGTCGGTGAGTTTGTGTTGAGCAAGTGCAAGGCATGCAGACTCTTGGGGCTGGCGCAGTCGACGCTGTATTATCGTGCGACAAAAATTAGGGATGACGATAAATTAAAGGCGATGATCACCGAGATTTGTCAGAAGAAAGTGCGTTATGGGCGCCCACGAGTGGTGTGGTATCTGCAAGAGGTACAAGGCATGAGTGATAATCATAAGCGCATTGGTAGAGTCTATCGTGAGCTGGGTTTGCAGATTGGCAAAAGGAGAAAGAGTCGTCCCAAGCGTACGGGGCTGAGACTGGTACTGGAAAAGCCAGTGCAACCGAACGAAGTTTGGGCGATGGATTTCGTCAGCGATCAATTGGCGACAGGCCGGAGATTTCGTTGCCTGACGATGACCGATCTCTACACCCATGAATCCCCGGTGCTTGAGGTGGATGTATCGCTGACGGGATTTCGTGTGAGTCAGGTTTTAGATCGTCTCAAGCAGAGTCGCGGACTCCCCAAGAGGATTATCTGTGACAACGGGACGGAGTTTACCAGCAAGGCAATGGATCAATGGGCTTTTGCCAATCGGGTGGATTTGAAATTTATCCAGCCCGGGAAGCCGAATCAAAACGCTTATTGTGAGTCATTCAACGCCAGACTGCGTGATGAGTGCTTGAGCATCCAATGGTTTAGCACTTTGACAGAGGCCAAAGATAATATCGAGATTTGGAGAAAGGAGTTTAACGAGCAGAGACCGCATTCGTCTCTGAAATATAAAACGCCAAAACAGTTTGCAGACGAGTGTTTGCTGGCTGTAGCTTAACAACTATGAAGTTTTAAACTCTCCAACCGAGGGGCCAAGACCG
>JAUYJH010000016.1 GCA_030688705.1 Deltaproteobacteria bacterium | reverse complement strand
TCTGTCCTCTGTCCATGGTCCTTTTCAATTTGACTTCCCATAGTCTTGTCCTTAAATCAATCGCTCAATGACGGAATTCACTTGGATCAAGGGGATTATTCTGGGGCTGGTGCAGGGGGTGACCGAATTTTTTCCCGTGTCCAGCTCCGCCCATCTGGTGATCGCCGAAAGCTGGCTCGGCATCCGGGAATCGGTCAAAACATTGGCCGCTTTTGATGTGGCGCTTCATTTTGGCACGCTCGTTGCCGCGATTTTTTTCTTCAAAAAAGATCTGGAATGTCTGTTCGGCGTCTGGTTTCCCAAATGGCGCCAAAAACTGGAAGGAGAGCAGGACGTTTCTGCCGCGCATCCCCCCATGGTCCACACCGGCAATGCCAAAAAAATGGGGCCGTTGATTATTTTGGGCGTGTTGCCGGCGGGGTTTATCACCGCCAAATTTGGCCCATTTTTCTCCGATATTTTTTCCGACACGATCGTGGTCGCCATTTTACTCATCATCACCGGGTTTGTGATCAGCACAACGCGCCGGATTCACGGGGACACGCTGAACGTCGAAAAAATAGGCTTTAAACAGGCTTTGTTAGTGGGGCTGGCCCAGATTTTTTCCGTTTTGCCCGGCATTTCCCGCTCCGGCGTGACGATTTCCACGGGCCTTTTTCTTCGCTTCAAGCCGGAACTTGCCTTTCGGTTTTCTTTCCTGATGATGATCCCGCTGACGGCGGTGACGCTCATCATGGACATTCCGAAGATATTAAATCTGCCGCCGGGCGCAATCCTTGCGGCGGTGTTCGGCTCCATTGTGGCCGGGGTGAGCGGGTACTTTTGTATTCCAATCCTGTTGGAGATTGTGCGCCGTAAAAAATTCTTTTTCTTTTCTTATTATTGCTGGGCGGCTGGCACGCTGGTCTTGATCAAAGAGATGTTTTTTTAAAATTGTAATACCGTTTTCCCTTCAGTTTATCCGGTAAATGCTGTTGATCCTTGGCTTGATTGGAGTCGGTGTGGGCGTAGCGATATCCTTTTCCATAATCCATTTCTTTCATCAATTTTGTCGGAGCGTTTCTCAAGTGAAGAGGGACCGGCAGTACCCCAAGCTCCTCCACATCGGCCTTGGCCATTTTGTAGGCCATATAACTGGCATTGGATTTGGGCGCTTTTGCCAGATAAGTGGCCGCCTGTGCCAAGGGAATCCATCCTTCGGCCTGTCCCACAATTTCATAAGCCTGAAATACCGCCACCGCGACACGAAGCGCTTCCGGGTCGGCGTTGCCGACGTCTTCGCTCGCAAAAATCACCATCCGGCGAGCGATAAACCGCGGGTCTTCTCCGGCTTCATACATGCGGGCCAAATAATAGACCGCCGCATCGGCATCCGAACCGCGCATGCTTTTGATGAAGGCCGAGACGACGTTGTAATGTTCTTCTCCGGTTTTGTCGTAGGGAAGACTTTTGCGTTGCACCGCCGCTTCGATATCTTTTAGCACGATAGTACACTCGGACGATCGTGCGAGCGTTGAAGCAATCTCCAGTGTGTTCAGAACCCTTCTTGCATCGCCATCAGAGGTTTGAACCACAAACGCCAAGGCATCCTCGGCAATTTCCCTATTCAGTTCTTGCAATCCCCGTTTCGCAATCGTTTTCAATTCCTCCTCATTCAACGGATTCAAAACATAAACTTTGCATCGGGAGAGAAGGGGCCCGATCACCTCAAAAGAGGGATTTTCCGTGGTGGCGCCAATCAGCGTGATCGTGCCATTTTCCACATAGGGCAAAAGGGCATCTTGCTGGGCCTTGTTCCAGCGGTGGATTTCATCAATAAATAAGATGTGATGGTGTTGAACGTCAAGCGGCAGCTGTGCTGTCGCGCGAAGCAAACTCGAAGAGTTTGCGAAGTAAGATGCCTCCCCTTTTTCTTTTTCAATGCCCAAGACCACATTGCGCAGGTCTTGAATCCCCGCCAACACGGCAGAGAGGTGATGAAACTTGGCGCGTGTCTGTGTGGCGAT
Source organism: Deltaproteobacteria bacterium (assembly GCA_030688705.1). GTDB lineage: Bacteria > UBA10199 > UBA10199 > SPLOWO2-01-44-7 > SPLOWO2-01-44-7 > JAHFSU01. Next base: position 7,145 of record JAUYJH010000016.1, on the reverse strand, counting down.
CAGTTTAGCCAATGTCGTTTTGCCGGTTCCCGGCGGCCCCCAGAAAATCAGCGAAGGAATTTTATCGGCATTAAGTAATATCGATAGCGGTTTCCCCTCGCCCAAAAGGTGAGATTGTCCCACCATTTCTTCTAGAGTTTTGGGCCGCAATCTTTCCGCCAGCGGCGCTTTTTGAATCATGGCAAAACGGTAGCAACTTTTTTGGTAGCCTGTCGATATAAATTACGATAGGTTGCAAAAAATTATGCTTAAACTGGACACTTTTGGCGCGACCGATGTCGGATGCAAACGGGAAAAAAACGAGGATTCGTTTTTGGTGAATGACCCGCTTGGGCTTTATGTCGTGGCCGACGGAATGGGGGGGCATGTCGGCGGGGAATACGCCAGCAAACTGGCGGTCAAGTCGGTTGAAGAGGTGGTGGAGACCCTTCAGGCCGACCCCGATTCCACCCTGCAAGAGGGGCTCGACATCAAACCGGGCGATTTCAAAACATGGCTCAACTACGCTTTCACCATTGCCAGCCGCAGAATTTTTGAAAAGGCCGCGGCGGATTCCTCTTTGCACGGCATGGGGACCACCGCTGTGGTGATGCTTTTCAGAAACAACCGCGTTTTCATAGGCAATGTGGGCGATTCCCGCGCCTATCGCGTCCGCGGGGGAAAAATCGAACAGATGACCACCGACCATTCGCTGGTGGCCGAGCAAATCCGGGCCGGCATTCTCAAACCGAAAGAGGCCAAAGAACATCGTTATAAAAATATCATCACCCGTTCGGTGGGGTTTCAAGAGTCGGTGGAGGCCGATATTGAAGCGAGGGCTGTCAAACCGGGCGATATCTACCTGTTGTGCAGTGACGGTCTTTATAATCTGGTTCAGGATGGGGAGATTCTCGACATCATCAAGCACAATTCACTCAAAGAGGCTTCAAAACGCCTGATCGACATCACCAACTCCAGAGGGGGCGATGACAACATCACCGTGATTTTGGCAAAAGTGGAATCGGTTGATGAAGAGCCGGATGAAGATGAAGAATCAACTATGCAGATTTGATGGAGATTTAAAATTGACGCATCGCAGGGGGTATGTTAGGGGTTCAGAAATCCATGAATATAGCAGAGAGTTACAGCATTATTCTTATCCCCAAAGACCGTGCCAAGGTGCGCCGGTGGGTCGTTTCGCGCCAGCGGGTGATGGGTGTTTTTGGGCTGGCTTTGGCGGCAGGTCTCTTCACCCTATTTATCTGTTTGGGGCTGGTCCATTATCGCGGGGAGTATCTGGCCACCGAAGATTTGCGCCAAAAAGGGCGCCAATATGAGAAAGAGCGGGTGCGTGTTTTGGCCCGTCTGGGAGAGCTGGAAGAGATTGTCGGGTCCAACGAAAAGCTGGCGGCCAATCTTGAAAATATCGTCGGCATCAACAACACCCCCAATTTTCGCGTCGGCATGGGAGGGCACGAAACATCCCAAAGACCTTCTTTAAAACTGGCTTCCGTGGACCCCAACATGGCCAAGGGAGGCGCCGACTTGTTTGATGAAACCAGTCTCAAGGCCTTTAACCTGAAAGCAATCGATCTGCAGGAAGAGGCCAAGTCGGTTGGTGGGCGCCTTAAAGAGATTTATAAATTCAATCCCGATACCGCTTTTTTTTGGAGCTCCGTTCCGACCATCACTCCTTTAAAGGGGGGGTGGGTTACCTCTAATTTCGGTTGGCGCCGCTCTCCCTTGTCGGGTGGGCGCCAGTTGCATGAGGGGGTTGACATTGCCTCTCCCCACGGGACGCCGGTTTTGGCCGCGGGGGATGGTCTCGTCACTTTTTCCGGGCGCCATGGCGGATTGGGGAACAAGGTGGTTATCGACCACGGTTACGGTTTGATCACCGTCTATGGCCACAATTCGCAATTGCTCGTCAAAGAAGGGGATCGAGTCAAACGAGGGATGATGATTGCCAAGGTCGGTTCCACAGGCCGTTCCACGGGTCCCCATGTTCACTATGAAATTTTGGTCAATGGCGTCCCCGTCGATCCTGCCCGGTATATTCTGGAACAACTTTAAACCATTTTGTCATTGCGAGCGTTAATGAAGCAATCTAAATGACACTCCATGTTTAGTTTCATTCTCAAAAAAATCGTTGGCACCAAAAATGAGCGTGAGATCAAAAAAATCCTGCCGCGGGTGGACCAAATCAACGCGTTGGAGCCCCGGTTTCGGGCCCTTACCGATGAACAGCTGAAATCGAAGACGGGCGAGTTTAAAGAGCGCGTCGCCCGTGGAGAAGCGCTCGATGCCCTGCTGCCGGAAGCTTTCGCCACCGTAAGAGAGGCGGCTCAAAGAACGCTTGGCCAGCGCCATTATGATGTCCAGCTGATCGGCGGCGACGTTTTGCATCAGGGAAAAATTTCTGAAATGAAAACCGGCGAGGGAAAAACCCTCGTCGCCACTTTGCCCGTTTATCTGAATAGCTTGAGCGGCAAGGGGGTGCATGTGGTCACGGTGAACGATTACTTGGCCAGAAGAGATGCCGAATGGATGGGGCAGGTCTACAAATTTTTGGGGCTCTCGGTCGGCGTGATTGTGCATGGGTTGACCGATACCGAGCGGCAATGGGCCTACCGCGCCGACGTGGCCTATGGCACCAACAACGAATTCGGCTTTGACTATCTGCGCGACAATATGAAGTATGATCTGGCCGACTATGTCCAAAGAGATTTGAATTACGCCATTGTCGATGAGGTCGACAGCATCCTGATCGATGAGGCAAGAACCCCTTTGATTATTTCGGGTCCCGCGGAGCAATCGACTGATCTTTATTATCGCATCGACCAGGTGATTCCCTTTTTAAGCAAGGAGACCCACTATACCATCGACGAAAAAGCCCGCTCCGTGATGCTGACCGAGGCGGGCGTCGCCGAGGTGGAAAAAAGGCTTCATGTGCAAAATCTTTACGAGCCGCAAAACATCACCCTCTTGCATCATGTGAATCAGGCTCTGCGCGCGCACGCTCTTTACAAGCACGATGTCGATTATGTGGTGAAAGAGGGGAAGGTGCTCATCGTCGATGAATTTACCGGGCGTTTGATGCAGGGGCGCCGGTGGAGCGATGGCTTGCATCAGGCGGTGGAGGCCAAAGAGAAAGTGGAAATTGAAAATGAGAATCAGACCTTGGCCACCGTTACTTTCCAGAATTATTTTCGCATGTATTCAAAGCTCGCCGGCATGACCGGCACGGCGGAAACCGAAGCGCCGGAGTTTGCCAAAATTTACAATCTGGATGTGATGATGATTCCCCCCCACCGGCCGATGGTCCGCAAGGACAATGCCGACATGGTCTATAAAACAGAAGGGGAAAAATTTAAGGCGGTGGTCCAAGAGATTGAAGAGTGCCACGCGCGGGGCCAGCCGGTTCTGGTGGGGACGATCTCGATTGAAAATTCCGAAAAAGTGGCCGAGATGCTCGGCCGCCGCGGCATCAAGCACCACGTTTTGAACGCCAAACACCATGAAAAAGAGGCCGAGATCGTGGCGCAAGCCGGGCGCAAAGCGGCGGTAACCATCTCCACCAACATGGCCGGCCGCGGCACCGACATCATGCTCGGAGGCAATCCCGAATTTATGGCCAAGGCCAAGATGGGCCGTGAAGCGAGTGAAGAAGATTTTAAAAAGTCTCTTGAGTCGTTCCGGGCGGCATGCGACGCGGAAAAAGGGGCGGTGGTGGCCGCCGGCGGTCTGCACATTCTGGGCACGGAACGGCATGAGAGCCGGCGCATTGACAACCAGCTCCGCGGCCGCTCCGGCAGACAAGGGGATCCGGGGAGTTCCCGTTTTTATCTTTCCCTGCAGGATGATCTGTTAAGAATTTTCGGCGGCGAGCGGATCGGCAAAATAATGGACCGGTTTGGTCTGGAGGAAGACGAGCCGATCGAGCACCCGTGGCTTTCCCGCGCCATCGAAAACGCGCAGAAAAAAGTAGAGGCCCACAATTTTTCAATCCGAAAAAATCTTCTCGAATACGACGATGTCATGAACCAGCAGCGCCACACGGTTTACGGGCGGCGGCGCGCCATTTTGGGGGCCGAAGAGACCAAGGATTTTATTTTGGACATGATGGATGAAAAGGTGACGGCGATTGTCGATGGGACCATCCCGGGCAAGGCGGCTCCGGAGGAGATCGCCGCCAAAGAGTTTGAGGAAAAAGTCCGCGAGACGTTTGATTTGGAATTTAAGCTCCACACCCTGCACAAAAACGACTGGAACGCGGAGACGATCGGCAAAAAACTGTATGAAAAAGCGGTGCAGGCCTACGATGCCAAAAGCGAACAATACGGCCGCGAGGTTTTTGGCCGCATCGAAAAATTTCTCCTCCTCTCCACGCTCGACACATTGTGGAAAGACCACCTTTTGCAGATGGATCATCTGCGCGAGGGGATTGGGCTCCGGGGCTACGGGCAAAAAAACCCCCTGTTGGAATATAAAAAAGAGGGTTATGCGCTGTTCCGTCTGATGATGGAGAGTTTTACAACCGATGTGATGCAAAAACTTTTTCGCGTGCAGATTCAGGAGGAGCGGCGCCAAGAGGTTCCCGTACAAGTCGCGATGCCGTTCCAACAGCAGTCGATGCGCATGGAGCATCCATCGCCTTTTGCCACGGATCGCCAGCAGAGCGGGCCGGCCGCGGCGCCGCCGAGTCAGGGTCTCCCCAAAGCCGGCCGCAACGACCCGTGCCCCTGCGGCAGCGGCAAAAAATACAAAAAATGCCACGGTGCTTAACGCATAAGGAGCCGGATACCTCGTGCAATGTTTGTGGATAACTTTCAAATCTAAAACCGTCACCCAGTGCCAGGCACCAGGTGACGATTTTTGCGATTCGTCTCCTCTAAGAGTTGTGTTAAACTGGCACAAAAGTTGCACTAAGTACCCCTACTTAGAGGAGATTTATGCCGCCGCTGGGATCACAGGGCGGGGGAGAACCCCTGCCATTTTCTGGAGTTAACACGGTTATCGCCAAATATTCCGACCTGATTTTGGCAGGGTTGGTGGTCACCGTTATGGGGATGATTGTCATCCCTTTGCCCAAACAACTCCTCGATGTGCTTCTCACCATCAACCTGACCATGGGGGTGGTGATTCTGCTTGTCTCTTTGTATATCAGCGAGGCCATTCGCATCTCCTCTTTCCCGACGATTCTTCTTATAGCAACGCTTTACCGTTTAGCCCTTAACATATCGACCACCCGCCTTATTTTAACTCAAGGGGATGCCGGAAGAGTGATTGAGGCCTTTGGTCACTTTGTGGTGCGCGGGGATGCGATCGTCGGCGGCATTATTTTTCTTATTTTGACGTTGATCAACTTCATCGTGATCACCAAAGGCTCCGAACGTGTTTCGGAAGTCGCCGCCCGCTTTACCCTCGATGCCATGCCGGGCAAACAGATGTCGATCGACGCCGATTTGCGCGCCGGCATTATCAATATCGAACAGGCCCTGGAGCGCCGCTCCCAGCTTCATCGCGAATCGCAGTTATACGGTGCCATGGACGGTGCCATGAAATTCGTGAAGGGAGACGCGATCGCGGGGATCATTATTATCATCATCAACATTGTGGCGGGGCTCATCATCGGGGTGACTAGGCGGGGGATGGAACTCGCCGATGCCGCCAGTCTCTACACTCTGCTCACCATCGGCGACGGGCTGGTCCAGCAGATTCCGGCTCTCATTATTTCCGTTTCCGCCGGCGTGGTGGTGACCCGCGTTACCTCGGAGACCGAGGGCTCCAATCTGGGCCGGGAAATTATCACGCAGATTACCGCCTACCCCAAGGCCCTTGTGATTGCCTCTTCGATTCTGTTGTCGATGGCGCTGGTGCCGGGTTTGCCAAAAATTCCGTTTATTATTGTCGCGGCCTTTTTGGGCGGCATCTCTTTCCTGCTGATCCGCTCGAAACAGAAGGTGGTGCAAGAGGTAATGGATACCCCCAAAGAAGATGTGGTGAAAAAGGCGGTCAAAAAGCACGGCGATGTTTTGCCGTTTATCATGCCCTCGCCGATTTCTCTGGAAGTGGGGCAGGCTTTGATTCCTTTTGTCGATGACAAGCAGGATGGCGGGCGGTTCATCAATGAGCTGATCCCCCTGTTGCGTCACGGTTTGTATTATGAGTTGGGGGTTAACTTTCCCGGCATTCAGGTGCGGGGCCAGACAGTTGATATGGACCCTGAAGGCTACGTCATCAACATCAACGAGGTGCCGGTGGCGCAGGGGAAAATCATGCAAGGGTGCATTTTGGTGGGAGAGCCTCTGGAACAACTTTCTCTTTTCAACATCACCGGCACCGAAACCATTCACCCCATTGACGGTTCGGTGGTGACGTGGATTTCCCAACAGCACAAAGATGTGGCGGTGCAGGCCGGTTTCAGGATGTGGGACATTTCGGAATATCTGATTTTGCACCTTTCGCACGCGCTTCGCAAACACGCGCACGAATTTTTGGGGGTGCAAGAGGTGCAAACGATGCTGACCGAACTGGAAAAGACGCATCCGGCGCTGGTGAAAGAGCTGGTGCCCAAGGTGATTACGCTGTTGCAGTTAACCGAAATTTTCCAAAGGCTGGTGATGGAAGATGTCGCCATCCGCGACCTGAAAACCATTTTTTCAACATTGGCACAGTGGGGGGAGATCGAACGCGACCCGCTGATGCTGACCGAACACGTGCGCGCCGGATTGAAACGCTATGTGACCCACAAATACGCAGGTCCCTCCAACACCTTGGCGGTTTATCTTTTGGATCCTGAATTGGAAGATATGGTCAAAAATTCGATCCGCCGGACCGAAAAAGGAAACTATCTGGCGCTCGACCCGGAAATTACGCAGGAACTGATTGAAGCGGTGGGGAAAGAGATCGCCTCGCACCCGTTTCCGCCCGGCGCCCGCCCGCCGGTGATTTTAACGATCGCCGAAATCCGCCGGTATTTCAGAAAAATCATCGAGCTTGAGTTTCCGCAACTTTCCGTTTTGTCCTACCAGGAACTGGCCGAAAACCTGCGCATCCAGCCGATCGCCCGCGTAACCCTGCCGCAAGAAACCCTCCAAAAAGCGGTTGCGTAGGGACATCTTCAGGCAGTGGCACAGATTGTCATTCCTGAGAAAGCAGGAATC
>JAUYJH010000015.1 GCA_030688705.1 Deltaproteobacteria bacterium | reverse complement strand
TTTTCGCGCATTTTTAAAACATCCTGAAACTGATTTTTCTGTTCATATGTGGAGGCCAGAATTTCATATTGATGGACGGCATCCTGATTGAGGCCCATTTTTTCGTAAAGTTCGGCCAGCGCCAAATTGATATCCATGAGGCTGGGGTTCAAGCGGATGATGTTTTTATAAACGGTGACGGCTTTGAGATAAAAACCTTCATGGGCATAATGGGCCGCCACCTCGCGGTAAGCCTTGATCGCCTCTGGCACCTGCCGCCGCTTGGCAAAAAGCTCCGCGATGCGAAGCTTGACCCGCATGTCTTTGGGATCGGCCGCCAGCAGTTTTTCGTATTCGCGGATCGCTTTATCGAATTTGCCTTGCGCGATAAAATCTTTCGCCGCATCCAGAATTTTGTCTTTATTGAGAACGGTCATAAATGCAAACGCGTCATCTTTTTAACAACTCCAGCCCCAACATATAACCTTTTGGGCCGAAACCGGCAATAGTAGCTTGGGCCACTTCTGCAATATAAGAATGATGGCGAAAGGCTTCTCTCTTCTGCAATTTGCTCAAATGAATTTCAATAACAGGGAGATCCAAACTTGCCACGCAATCGCGCAGGGCGATACTGGTGTGGCTGTAGGCGCCTGGGTTAATCAACACCCCATCCACTTCAGAATCAACTTTTTGTAAGTAATCAATTAAGACCCCTTCATGATTCGATTGAAACCAAGAGAGAGCAACCTCATTTTTTTTACCCCAAGCTTGCAAACCGGCAAAAATCGCCTCCCACGTTTGGGTGCCGTAAATGGCAGTTTCTCTTTTACCCAGCCAGTTGAGATTGGGGCCGTGAACGATGGAAATATGAAAGGTCATGCCCCTTCTTGGCTTAAGCTATGAAGGGCGTCAAGGGCTTCGCGATTGGAGGGTTCCCTCTTCAAAATCGCCTGATAAACAGACTTTGCTTTTTCCGTATGGCCCTGGGCCGCAAAAAGGCGGGCCATGGTGAGGGTTTCCCATGCAAAACTTTTTTTCCCCTCACCCCCACCCCTCCCTGCCGGCAGGCAGGCAGGTCCCACAGGGGGAGAGGGAGTTTTTAACAACTCCAATGCCTTTGCATGGTTGGGAACCATCTTCAGAACAAAATCGATGTGAAACTTTGCTTTCTCCCCCTCTTTTTTGTGAAGATAGGCCTTGGCAAGGGCAAGCCTGCCGCTGACAAGCCCCGGACTCTGTTTCAAACCTTCCAGACAAATTTTGATCGCCTCATCCACCATGCCGTAGAGGCGGAAATATTCGGCGATAGGCGCAAAAACCATCGATTTGGGATTTTCCTGCCATTGGCTGTAATAGCGAAGGAACGTAGCGTTGTTGAGAAGATCAGGATGCATTTTTATGTTGATAGTCTATATGGTTGCATAAACTTCGACAATCTCTTTTGCAACTTCTTGCGGATTTTTAAAATGATTGGTCACTTTAAGATGGCATTTTTGATAAAACGGTTTCCTAAAATCAAAAAGTTTTTGAAGATTCTCTAAAGTAATCGGCTTTGTGAGCATCGGCGGCAATGGACGATGATTGAGTCGGGCCAAAACCTGCGGCAAAGGGGAATAAATCCAGACGACAAATCCTTTTTGCATTAAAAGAGACCTATTTAGGGGATCAATCACCGCCCCGCCACCCGTTGATAAAATGCCGGGAGGATTGGCCAAAATCTTTCTTAAAAATATTTTTTCTGATTTGCGAAAGGGGTCGATCCCAAATCTTTTGATATAAAAGGTCGGTTCCAATCCCGTTTCTTGCGCAAAAAACGCATCGGCATCAAGAAAAGATCGCCCCAACTGCGCCGCCAGCGCCCTACCCACAGTCGATTTGCCGCTTCCCATAAACCCGGTGAGAAAAATCGGTTTCATGGCTTATCTTGATCCTTCCGTCTTTAATCTTTCATGGATCCAAATTTTAAGCAGCGGTTGACGAGCGACTCCAATTTTTTCCGCAATCTGATCAATTTGTTCTACCAAATCGGAAGGTAAATCGAGATTGATTTTTTTCATTTCCGGCTTTTTAACCACCCCGCCTTTGTCAAAGGCTTCTGAAAGATCTCCTTCTTCCAGCGATCGATCCATAGCCTCTTTACTCTCGAATTTTTTTGAAAAAGATTTCTTCTTCATTTTTTCTGGCCCTCCTCACGGAGATGATTCTTGTTGTTCCACGCCTTTTTGTCCAAATAGCGACATAGAGTTTAGTTTCAATCCAACCCATGGTAGCACTGCGGTTTTCCCCATCTTCGGAATAGGCAAGGCTTTCGACTTCCAAGTGTATTGTCTCCCAAATAACAACAGACTCGTCAAAAGAAGCACCATGTTTTTGCTTATTCTGCTTGCTCTTTTCGATGTCCCACTCGAATTCCATATCTATTGTATACTATTTCTATACCTTATGTAAGCTATTTTTAATGATCTTCGGCTTAGGGAGAGAGCAAGTTTTATGCCAAGCGATGATGGCTCCTATTGGATAGGAGACAAGACAGGTGACCGATTTTAATCACCTCATGACCGATTTTGGACTGATGTCTAGGACGATTCACCAGCAAACAAGGCGGCGCCGGTGCCGATGTGGGTCCAGCCCAAATCGCGAGTTAATAACCAGAGGGGACGTTCCCCCTGTTTTTTTGACGGTTTTTTAATGAAATAGGGAGAGGTACCAATATAAAATCGGGGTGCCGAAGAAGAGCTGAAGATAGGCGGCCACGGAGAGAAAAGGGCCGAAGGGGATGGCGTATTGCCAGTTTTTTTTGATTGAGATAACCGCAAGCCCCACAACCGAACCCAAAACAGAAGAGATTAAAAGAATCATCAAGACGGCTTTCCAGCCGAAAAAGGCCCCAAGCATCGCCGCCAGCTTCACATCGCCGCCGCCCAAACCCTCTTTTTTCTTCAGCTTCTCATAGGCGTAAGCCACCAAAAATAAAAACCCCCCGCCGACCAGAATACCCAATGCCGCATCGGTCAGCGCGGCAATCCCCTCCCCCGGAAACGAATCGAGATAATGGACCAACACGCCGGCGCCGATCCCGGGGAGAGAAATGCTGTCGGGAATAATCCGGTGATCGAGATCAATAAAGATAATCGCCAACAGCGGCGCCACCAAAAAACAAAAGTAGGCAAAATATAAAACAAGGTCTTGAAAATAGATAAACGTGGCAACCGACAAAACCCCCGCCAATAACTCCACCAAAAAATAACGGGGAGAAATGGCGGCACTGCAATGGCGGCATTTGCCCGCAAGCAAAAGCCAGCTTAAAAGGGGAACGTTATCATACCAAGCAATCGGATGTTCGCATTTGGGGCAACGGGAACGGGGTGTGACAATCGATTGGCCGAGCGGCAGGCGATAAATCACCACATTTAAAAAACTGCCGATGCAGAGGCCGAAGATAAAAGACAACCCGGAGAGCATTGTTGCAATCTAGCAACAGCTTTCCGGGTTGTCAAAAGGCCAGATAAATTAATCAGGGAGCGCAGGCACCGTGACGTTAATACTGTCTATCACAACACCAAAGTTGTCCGGCCCATTGATGCCGGTGCTGATGGCGATCGAAAATTCCATCGCGCTCTTCCAGGAAAAGCCGTTGCCGCCCCCCAGCTGGACGAAATTGCCGTCGCCGATCTTGTAGTAGGGGGTTGCCTTCCCTTGGCCATTCGGACTGGTGACGACCAGACGCAAGACAACCGGGGTATCCGAAACCGTCGCGCCCAAATCGCATGGATTATCATCTAAACTGGTTGCGACAGAACCACCCATGGCAAGGTTGCTAAAGCATTGAATGGCATCACCTCCGGCAAAACCGATGCTCATGGCGGGAACGCCACCCGTCTCATCCTGATTTGCGATCGTGATTCCAATGTAATCATTGTTACCAACCAAATTAGACCAGGAACCGATGTTAAGATCGACGGTCAAAGAGCCCCCGTCGCTAAGCGCATCTGCGCTGACCGCAATTTTCTTTTCCAATTTTGAACTAAACCCGGTGCAACCTTCGTCATTGGCAGCCTCCAGCGTCAAAACCCCGTCGGCCACCGCTGAATCGACGCAACGATTATAATTATTGATCTGATTGGTCTTCACCCAGTCCGCGGAAAGGGAGCCGCCGGCAAAGAGATCACTGCACGCCTCGTCGCTTTGACACCCTTCATTTGGCGGTTCTCCACCGCCTCCACCGCCTCCACCGCCGCAGGTCTCCACCAGTTCAGCATTCGAATCAGCTCCACTGCAAAGATTCAAAGCAGTGCAAACCGCCTCCTGTCCGCCACATCCTGCCGATGCCACTGTATTCCCCAAAATACACAGCGTCTGCGCGTCGGTAAAAACAGTGCTTATGGCATCCGCTAACTGGCCGCGAAATTGGCTGTAACTCCACGGACCACTGCCTCCCCCGGAACATGATCCCCCGAAAGTCGTTTGCAGGCTCGCCAGCGTGATTCCAAAGGCGGAGCAAACGCTGTCCGAACAGGTTAATGGGGGATAACAATCAGATGCGGCGTTGCAAGTTCCTCCGGGCCCCTTGCGCTGGGCGTAAACATCAGAGACCAAACTGGTGTCCAAAAAACAATAATTGCCGGAGCAGCTGTTTGTCTTGCAGTGATTATCCTGCGTGCAGTAACCGCCGACATCACAGCTGTTGTCCTCGGCGGAACAGACAGGAACGCACATGAGGGCAAAGCCGTTACACCTCTGCCCGGGACAATCGGCATCGGCCACGCAATAAAATAGAAAAAAGGTCTCCCCCTGAAGCCCATTGGGCTTTCATGGACACTATTCTCGTTTGAGAGAATGGTC
>JAUYJH010000012.1 GCA_030688705.1 Deltaproteobacteria bacterium | reverse complement strand
AATTGAGCCGGTATCGCCACGACCGTACTTTTCACAAAAGCTTAAGCCAATCGCGCCTTGAAAACGTTTATGAGCCAAAAAAAAGATGGATTGAAAACACCCTCTTGTTGCAGGGCATGCAAAAACCGCATGTTCTTGAAGTCACCACGCCTCCCAGCAGTTTTACCGCTTTGCTTAAAGATGAAAAAACATTCGGAGAGGTTTTGCTTGTTCCGGAAATGGAATTGGCTTCAGGAGGATGGAAGGGAAAAAACGTCGATGCGGCGATTTTGCTTGAATCTCTCGACCGCGTGAGCCATCCCGATCTCTTGCTAAAAAATGTTTATGAGTCTCTTAACAAAGGGGGCATCGTCTTTGTCACCGCACTTGTTTCATCAGGTTTTGATATGACGATTTTGGGGAGAGAAAACGCCTATCTCTACCCCCCTGATCGCGCCAATTGTTTCAGCCTGGATGGGTTGCATGGAATGTTGTCCAAAGCAGGCTTTAAGCTTCTTGAAGTCAGCACCCCCGGCGTCTTGGATGTCGATGTGGTGGCGACCCACTTCAATCACGGTGTTTTAGCCCCTCTCTCGACATTTGAAAAAAATGTGATGGAAGCCGGTTCGGAAATAAAAATGGCTTTCCAAAAATTTCTACAGCAAAGCAACATGAGTTCTTTCGCTCGGCTCGTAGCCGTGAAATAGGAAAAATATGCTTCATAGAATTCAAGACGCCCTTACCAAGTTCAGATGGAGCTTCGTCGAAGCTCTTTCGCCGAGAAAAAACGTCCGTTCGCGGGGCTTAAACTTTACGCTTCCCTGCAATAATTGGATCACTCATTATCGCTGGAAAACCTTTAACGCCAAGGAGCCGATGACGCTCGACTGGATCGACCGAACCGTGAAAAATGAGGGAGTTTTGTTTGATGTCGGCGCCAACATCGGCATTTACTCGGTTTATGCCGCTTTAAGACATCCTCATCTCAAAATTTTCTCTTTTGAGCCCGAATATTCCAACCTCCATCTTTTGCGGGATAATATCGCGGCCAATCACCTGGAGGGGAGGGTTGTTCCCTTTTCAATAGGCTTGGATAAATGCACTAGCTTGAGCCATTTGCACATCCAGGATATGACCCCGGGAGCGGCGCTCCATACCGTCACCAAGGAAAATTTGCATAAGACAAAAGAGGGAAAAAAAGTCGTTTTGAAAGAGGGGATCGCCGTCTGGTCTCTCGATCAATTTTGCGAAGAGATGAAAGTGATTCCTAACTACATGAAAATCGACGTCGACGGAACTGAAAAGGAAGTTTTGGAAGGGGGATTAAAGACCCTCTCTTCTCCGTCTTTTCGCTCGCTGATTATTGAGTTTCCCAGCGAAGAAAAGGCGAGACATTTTTGCGAGTCCCTGTTAGACCAAACTGGCCTTAAAAAAACATTTCACGAAAATAGATACCATTATCAAATTTGGACGCGGGCCGATTAAATGAACACACTGAAACAGAAATTGCGCAATCGGGAGAGGGTGTTTGGCGCATGGACCTCCATTCCCCATCCGGGAGTGACTGAAATGTTTTGCGCGATCATGAAGCCCGATTTTGTCGGAATCGACATCGAACATACAACGGTCGGCATGGAACGGGTCCAGCAGATCATGACGGCGGGCCAGCCGCATAGCACAGCGCTTTTACCACGGGTTGCCTCACACAACGGGGAACAGATCAAGCGTCTGCTCGACGCCGGCGCCGATGGTTTGATTGTGCCGATGGTGAACTCTAAGGCAGAGGTCGATCAAATCGTGAACTGGATGAAATACACGCCGGTCGGCAAAAGAAGCTACGGCATTTCCAGAGCGCAGGGATACGGGCCGGGGTTTAAAGATTATATCGAGATTTGGAATGAAAGAAGCTCGCTGATCGTCCAGATCGAGTCTATTGCCGCCGTTGAAAACATCGATTCCATTTTGTCGTCGCCCGAAGTCGATGGCGCCATGATAGGCCCTTATGATATTTCCGGTTCATTGGGTGTCCCCGGAAAACTCGACCATCCCAAAGTATTGAAAGCGTGCGACCATGTAATTGAAGCCTGCGCGCGCCATAAAAAATCGTGCGGCAATCAGATTGTCGATCCAAACGCTGAAAACATGGGCCAATTTTTCGATCAAGGTTTTACTTTTCTCATCCTCTCTTCCGATCTGTTTCTTCTTTGGAAGTGGTGTGAAAAAACGTACGAATTTATGGAGTTTTTTCGTGGCCGCTAATCAAGTTGTTCTCGACCTTCTGGAAATCATTAAAAGGGATCCTGTCCCAGCAGCTTGGACCAGTTCTTATTGGCAAGAGTGGGATTCAAAAAGAGTTGTCCGAACGGGTAGAACAGGTAAGAATGGGGACCAAGTGGATGTTGTTCTGGATGGCCGTGAATTTCTCTACATTCCTCAAAAACATTTGTGGCTCCATCAGATGATCTACCATTGGGGCCGCCTGTTTTACGGACAAGTCCCCAGCCAGTTTTCGGATTACCCGCGCATGTTGAAACTGGTTCAAGAAACAACT
>JAUYJH010000006.1 GCA_030688705.1 Deltaproteobacteria bacterium | reverse complement strand
CAGGTACAAGGCCCCGCCCCCTATTTTTCAAAGGAAAATGGAACGCTCAAAATCGGTGTTTGCGATGATACATTCCATGACCAACTGGAGTGGGAACACTGCATAAACGATAAAGCTCGCGCCTGTGTCGGTGCCGGGGCTACCGGATTTGTGAAAGACACCGAGTTTTCAGAAGGGACCATTGAAGTCAAAGGGGCCTATACCCACGGCCCCGGCTTTGGCATTCTTTTCCGCGCGGGGGAAAATGGCAACAAGGGGTATTCTTTGAATTTTGATCCCGGCTTTCACAGAAATTCCAGCCCGGAATTGTTTCCCAATGGAGCCTATGTTCTCTATTCCATGGACGATACCGACCCTCCGTCTGGGAAATGGGTAAAATACCACTTGGTGGCTGCCGCACCCTTTCAGGAAAAAATGGCAACCGGCACCGCGCATGATATCCGCATTGAAGCAGTGGGAAGCCGTATTTCCGTCTACGACGATGGCCGTCTTGTCCTGGCAGTGGACGATGAAACCCATAAATCGGGCAAAATCGGCGTCCGTTCCTGGAACGGAGGGTGTAATACAATTGAAAGTCTGACTGTCCTAGAGCCAAACGCACCCCGATCGATCAATTTGCCGCCGCCACCGCAACAGTGATGCCCAAATGGACATGAAACCGGCACAGCTGGAAAAAATCGCCTTTTGGGTGATGTTGGCCGCTTTATCGGTCGGGTTTTTGTGGCTTCTGGTCCCTTTTTATTCCGTTATTCTTCTCTCCCTTGTGCTTGTTTTAACGGTATCCCCTTTTTATCAATGGCTTTTGAAAATAACCCGGGAACGCCGGCATCTTTCCGCGTTGATAACCCTATTTTTGCTCTTCCTTTTTTTGGCCTTCCCCGTCGGCATTACGGCAACGCTCATTACCGATCAGGTGATTCAGTTTGCTCACGGCATGCAAAACCAGTGGGGGCCCAATTTTTTGCAACAGCTTTTGGGCGAGGGCCCTTTGGTCCAAAAAATCGAGGAATACCGCCGATCCCTGGGAATTGAAACCGATATCGGCCAGTGGATTAAAGAAGGGCTCCAAAACAGCGCCCACTATCTGGGGCAATATTCGCCTAAAGTGGCGGCAAAAACGGCCGGTTTCTTTTTCAAAAGTATTTTGGTTTTTCTGTTGAGCTATTTTTTGTTCGTCGACGGACCCAAACTCTATCACGAAATCCTCGATCTCTCCCCTTTGAAAGAGACTTATGAAAAGGCGCTGGCGGAAGAGATTCGGGTGACGCTTAAGGCCTGCATTTACGGCTACGTCCTGACCGCCCTCGTTCAGGGTATTTTGGGGGGGCTGGGATTTTGGATTTTGGGGTTCAAGGCGGCGTTGATTTTCGGGGTGGCCACTTTCATCATGGCATTTGTACCGATTGTCGGCACCGGCTCGGTCTGGGTACCCATTTTCATTTTTCTCGCCGCCACCGGGCAATATGGCAAGGCGGCCTTTCTTTTCTTTTACGGGTTTTTTGTCATCTCCGGGATAGACAATATTCTGAAACCGCTGTTGATACAGGGAAAAACCAAAATCCATCCGGTGATTTTATTTATTGCCATCTTCGGCGGCCTAAAACTCTGGGGCCCTGTCGGCATCCTTGCCGGTCCCGTTTTGGTCGCCGTCTTCCTGGCCACCTTAAGAATCTATAAGCAGGATTTTAGGGAAGGTTAAATACGTGTGTCATTGCGAGGACTGCGAGCATAGCGAAGCAGGACGAAGCAATCCCTCGGTGAACAAGCGTATTTCAAACCGGGAGATTGCTTCACCCCTGAAGGGGTTCGCAATGACAACGGGCTTAAAATTTGGGGCTTGGAATTTGTTTAGGATTTAGATACTGGAGTTTCGAATTTGTCGTTGTATGGGCTGTTAGCTCAGTTGGTAGAGCAGGTGACTCTTAATCACCGGGTCGCAGGTTCGATCCCTGCACAGCCCACAAAAAAATGCCGCGACTTGCAGTCAAGGCAGTATGATTTAAATCAGCTTCTTATATTGACAGCTTGCGTCAAGTCTGGTTTCTAACCGCCGATGCAAAAATTCGGCGCCGAAATTCTCACCAACGACGCTTTAGATTTTGTCAACAAATTGCATCGCCAATTCAATCCAACGCGCGAAAAGCTCCTTCAAAGGCGCAAAGAGCGGCAGACAGAGATCGATAAGGGCATTTTTCCCGATTTTCTAAAAGAAACGCAAAATATCCGCCAAGGCGATTGGAAAGTCGCCCCTGTGCCGCAAGATTTGCAAGACCGTCGCGTCGAAATTACCGGGCCGGTCGAGCGCAAAATGATTATCAATGCCTTGAACTCGGGCTCAAAGGTCTTCATGGCCGATTTTGAAGACTCCAACTCCCCCACCTGGGAAAATAATATCAACGGCCAAATTAATTTAAAAGATGCCGTCCGCCGCACGATCACTTTCAAAAGTCCCGAAGGAAAAGAATACAAACTCAACGAAAAAACCGCCACGCTGATGGTTCGCCCAAGGGGTTGGCATCTGGTTGAAAAAAGCTTTTTGGTCGATGGCAAACCCTGTTCGGGAAGTCTTTTTGATTTCGGCCTTTTCTTTTTTCATAACGCCAAAGAGTTGCTCGCCCGCAAAACCGGCCCCTACTTTTATCTCCCTAAATTGGAAAGTCATCTCGAAGCCCGTTTATGGAACGATGTTTTTGTTTTCGCCCAAAAAGAATTAGGGGTTCCAAACGGCGCCATCAAGGCAACCGTTTTGATCGAAACCATTTTAGCCGCATTCGAAATGGATGAAATTTTGTATGAACTTCGCGATCATTCGGCAGGTCTTAACTGCGGCAGATGGGATTACATCTTTAGCTTCATCAAAAAATTCAAAAATCATCCGCAATTTATTTTGCCCGATCGCTCGCAAGTCACCATGGACAAGGCTTTTTTGAAAGCCTATGTCGATCTGCTCATTCAGACCTGTCATAAGCGCGGGGCCTTTGCAATGGGGGGGATGGCGGCGCAAATCCCGATCAAAAATGACCCGGCGGCCAACGAGGCGGCACTTGCAAAAGTCCGCGCTGATAAAGAACGCGAAGCCAAAGCGGGCCATGATGGCACTTGGGTCGCCCACCCCGGTCTGGTGGGTGTCGCCACAGAGATTTTTGATAAATATATGCCGACACCGAATCAGCTCAACAAATTGCGTGAAGAGGTGCGGGTAACGCCGCAAGATTTGTTGAAAGTCCCGCAGGGAGACATCACCGAACAGGGCCTTCGCACCAATATCAACGTGGGCGTTTTATATCTCGAGGCCTGGCTTCGCGGATCGGGCTGTGTGCCGCTCTATAACCTAATGGAAGATGCCGCCACGGCGGAGATTTCCAGAACGCAGGTTTGGCAATGGGTGCGCCACAAAAAATTCACGGCACAGAAGGTGCACGATACTTTAAAAGAAGAACTCGGAAAAATCAAAACAACCGTCGGTGAAAAACAGTTCGCCACTGGAAAATATACGCTGGCCGGAGAGTTATTTGATCAAATGATGACAGCCCCGGAATGCGCCGATTTTTTAACGCTCGTTGCGTATGATTATTTGTAGGGTGTCATCCTGAACGGAGTGAAGGATCCCGGTGATAACGGGATTCTTCCTGCCGGCAGGCAGGCGCTGCGCTCAGAATGACACAAACAAGGGGGGAAATATGCTGCAGAGCAAACGGTGGGAAGGAATCGCCAGACCCTACAAACCGGAAGATGTCAAACGGCTCAAAGGTTCTGTTCACATCGAACAGACACTCGCCAAAATAGGGGCCGAAAAACTCTGGAAATATCTCCATACGGAGCCCTATGTGGCCGCGCTCGGAGCTTTGACCGGCAATCAGGCAATGCAGATGGCTAAAGCGGGACTCAAAGCCATTTATTTGAGCGGCTGGCAAGTGGCGGCCGACGCCAATCTGTCGGGACAGATGTATCCCGATCAGAGTTTGTATCCTGCCAACAGCGTCCCGTGCATGGTTTGCAAAATAAACAGAACCCTCCAGCGCGCCGACCAGATTCATCATGCGGAAGGAAAAAATAGTGTCGACTGGTTTCCCCCGATTGTGGCCGATGCCGAAGCCGGTTTTGGCGGCCCACTCAATGCTTTTGAATTGATGAAACAAATGATCGAGGCCGGCGCCGCGGCGGTCCATTTTGAAGATCAACTTTCCAGCGAAAAAAAATGCGGTCATTTGGGGGGCAAAGTTTTGGTCCCGACATCGCATTTCATTAGAACACTCGTTGCGGCACGGCTTGCCGCCGATGTGATGGAGGTACCGACGCTCATCATCGCCCGCACCGATGCCAACGGGGCTCACATCATCACAAGCGATGTCGACCCGAGAGACAAAGAATTTTTAACCGGAGAGAGAACGCCGGAGGGTTTTTTCGGAATGCGCGGCGGCATCAAGGCCGCCATTGCGCGGGGCCTCTCTTACGCCCCTTATGCCGATCTGGTCTGGTGCGAAACAGCACACCCCGACATGAAAGAGGCCAAAGAATTTGCGGAGGCCATTCACAACAAGTTCCCCGGAAAATTGATGGCCTATAATTGTTCTCCCTCTTTCAATTGGAAGAAAAATCTGGATAATGCCGCTATCGCCAAATTTCAAAAAGAACTCGGAGCCATGGGTTATAAATTTTTATTTGTCACGCTGGCCGGCTTTCATGCCCTCAACTATTCGATGTTTGAACTGGCCACACAGTATAAAAAAGAGGGGATGCCCGCTTATGTCCGCCTTCAGCAAAATGAATTTGCCGCTGAAAAAGAGGGGTACACCGCGACCAAGCATCAAAGAGAAGTGGGGACCGGTTATTTTGATGCGGTGGCTTCAGTAATTTCAGGGGGAGACTGCTCCACCACCGCCATGCACGGCTCAACGGAAGAAGAGCAGTTTAAAATGGTTTCCGTTGATTAATTTTTTTGAGATTCCAAAAAAACCGTCAGGCCAAAAATCAAGGAGGGAGAAAGCTTAAAGTGCTCCCAAAAATCGCCCGCGGCCTGATTGTCATAAAAAAGATGGGGCCCCGCGTTCAAATCCCAAAAGAACCTTCTACTGCCCACCTTCTGCGCCGCTCCCAGCCCGGCTTCAAAGCGGACTCCGCTACGAAGCCCAAAATGGGGAACATAAACGGGGCCCCCTTTTAAAACGCCGTTGAGATAAAAATCGATGCCGTTAAAGGCGGTTAATTTTCGGCGATTGTTTAATCCCAGAAAAAGTGGAAATTTTTCACCGGCATACTCCATGCTGATTGTACCGCAATAAAGGCTTTTCCACTCCGCATCGCCGCCACAATAAAAAAACTCCGCTTGCGGCCCTATTTTTCTGTCAGGCGCATTATGAAAATCAAGCACCACCCCCTTGGCCCCCAATCCCAACCCACCAATACCCCCCTTTTTAATATCGTCCATGTGATTCTCCCAAACCCTTTTCGACGGGGCGTAAAAAAAGTTGCCTTGTAAAAAGAGGGGTGTCATGAATATAAAACCGGCAACTCGGAGGTACCATGCTCAATGGCGAAAAGATCACGATTGAAAACGGCAAGTTAAAGGTTCCCAATGCCCCTATCCTCCCTTTTATCGAGGGAGACGGCATCGGGGTCGATATTTGGCCGGCCACCCGCCTGGTCATGGAAAAAGCGGTTGAAAAGGCCTATGGCAGCGGTCGGAAGATTATCTGGAAAGAAATTTTTGCGGGGGAAAAGGCCTATAAAATGACCGGAAATTGGCTCCCCGGCGAAACGCTGCAGGCCATTCGCGAATACGTCGTCGCCATCAAGGGGCCGTTGACGACGCCTATTGGGGGCGGCATCCGGTCCATCAATGTGGCACTGCGCCAACTGCTTGATCTTTACGCCTGCATCCGTCCGGTCCGTTATTTCGGCGGCGTCCCCTCTCCTTTGAAAGAACCGCAAAAACTCAATGTCGTGATTTTTAGAGAAAATACCGAAGATGTTTATGCCGGAATCGAGTGGGCCTCCTACACGCCCGAGGCCGAAAAAGTCAGAAATTTTTTGGTCAATGAAATGAAAGTCACCATCCGCGAAGGCTCTGCCATCGGCATCAAGCCGATGAGTCCTTTTGCAAGTAAACGATTGGCCCGAATGGCGTTAAATTACGCGAAAAAAACGGGCCGCAAAACGGTCACCTTCATGCACAAAGGGAATATCATGAAATTTACCGAGGGGGCCTTCCGTCAGTGGTGCTATGAAGTCGCTGAAAATGAATTCGGAGACGCGACATTCATGGAAAGCCAGCTTAAAGAACACGGAGGCAAGGTCCCTGAAGGAAAAATTCTGGTGAATGACCGGATTGCCGACGCGATGTTCCAGATGGTTTTGCTCCGTCCCGAAGAATACAGCGTAATCGTTACGCCCAATCTGGATGGCGACTTTTTGTCCGATGCCTGTGCCGCGCAAGTGGGTGGTTTGGGAATGGCGCCGGGGGCCAACATCGGCGACACGGCCGCCTGTTTCGAAGCAACCCACGGCACCGCGCCGACCCACGCAGGAAAAGACAAGGCGAATCCGACCTCCCTTATTTTATCGGGTGTCATGATGTTGGAGCATTTGGGATGGACCGAGGCGGCCTATCTGGTGATCAACGGTATTGAGAGGACCATCGCGCAAAAAACAGTTACCTATGATCTGGAACGCCAGATGTCCGGGGCCACGCTTCTTAAAAGTTCTGAATACGCCGACCGGATCGTGGCGAATATGGGATAAAGAGGACCAAAGACTATGGACCAAAGACCGAAGACCAAAGACCTTTTTTTTGCCGCCTGTTTTTTTGTTTTGCTTTTGGTCTTCGGTCTTCAGTCTTCGGTCTTCGGTCAATCAACAAAAATCGTTGAAAATTTCGGCCGCTATAAACCCGGGCAGTTCCCCACTTATTTCAAAACATGGCCCTTTCAACGGGGCGATGCCAAAAAGGTCTATCGCGTTAAAGAGGAAAACGGCAAAAAATATCTGGCGGCGTTTGACGACAAAGATTTGTCGGAACAAATTTTCCGCGAGTTCGACTGGAATCTTGACCCCTTTCCCTATTTCAAATGGAAATGGCGCGCCAAAACCCTGCCAAAGGGAGCGGCGGAAAACAACGGCGCCACCAACGATAGCGCCTGCGGGGTTTACATCATCTTTGGAAAAACAACCGGCACCGCGCTGAAATTTACATGGTCCACCCTTCTGCCTGCAGGCACGGTGTTTGACAAAAAACCGGGGGAGATGGCGATAAAAGTTTTGGAGAGCGGGCCCAAATATCTTGGGACATGGCGGTCGGAGACTGTTAACGTGCCGCAATTATATGAGACACTGCTCAAACATAAAATGAAACGGGGGCCCACCGGATTTGCACTATTGACGGACGGCAATGCGACCCATACCCCCGCCGCCTGTGACTACGCTGATTTTAAGATTTCTGCAGTTCCCTAACCGTTATCGTCGCCAATGGCTTCTACCGGGCAGGATTCTTTGGCTTCTTTGCATTGGGATTCTTCGTCTGGAGTTGCGGGCTGTTTGTAGACGAAGGAATAACCGCCATCCGGGTGCTGTTTGAAATTATTGGGGGCGGTGTCGCGGCAAAGATTGCAGTCGATACATTGATGATCGACATAAAACTTGCCGCCGACATTCTCTGCAACTTTGTCGTCTTTATTGGCCATAGTGGCGGGGAACATAACTATTTTTTTTCGTTTGTCAATCCAACTTTGGGACAGAGCCGATTCACCGGACAAATCGGGCATTTTGGCTTTCTGGCCTCACAGATGGCGCGGCCATGGGCAATCAAAAGAAGGCCAAAATCGGTCCAGTCTTTTGGGGGAATCTTTTCCATCATTTCCCTCTCGATTTTTTCCGGATCGGTCTGTTTGGTGAGCCCCATTCTATATGTGAGGCGCTTCACATGGGTATCGACCACAATGCCCGGGGTACCGTAGGCGACCCCCAAAACGACATTCGCCGTTTTACGGCCGATGCCCGGAAGCGCGACCAATTCTTCCATTGTTTTTGGGACCCCTCCGCCGAATTTGGCGGCCAAAATCTGGCAGCACCCTTTGATTGCCTTAGCCTTGTTTTTATAAAAACCGGTTGAATGAATATCTTGTTCTAATTCTTCTAAGTCGGCTTGGCCAAATTTTTTGGCAGTCGGATATTTTTTGAACAATGCCGGCGTCACCATATTGACCCGTTTATCCGTGCATTGGGCCGAAAGAATGGTGGCCACCAAAAGCTGCACCGGATCATCATGATGCAGAGCACACTCCACATCGGGGTAGGTTTTGTACAAAACTTTGAGAATTTTTTGGGCCCTCTCTTTTTTTTGCTCTACCGATTCAGCCATTTTTTAATTTCCTCAAGAGATCGGGTATTCACTATATCCTTTGCAGTCAGCCCGCCCTTGCGGGCGATGCCGACGCCGTAACGAAAATCGGAGAGGCCCGAAACGGCATGGGCATCGGGGTTGATAAAAAATTTCACCCCCTTCTCGCGGGCATACGGAATATGGCGCCAATCAATGTCCAAGCGCATCGGATTGGAATTGATTTCGATGGCCACGCCGTAATCGGCGCAGGCATCGATCACCTCTGTTATTTTAAGCGGGTACCCTTCGCGCGAGAGCAAAAGCCTTCCGGTCATGTGCCCCAAAATCCGGACATGCTTATTTTTAATCGCCTGGATCACTCTTTTGGTCATCTCCGCTTCGGTCATGTTGAATTTGGAATGGACAGACGCCACAATGTAATCAAACTGGCTCAAAATTTTATCTCCCATGTCGACCTCGCCGCTCGGCAGAATATCGGCCTCCATCCCTTTAAAAAGATGAACCCCTTTCAGTTTTTTATTGAGCTGATCTATCTCTTTAAACTCTTTTTTGATTTTTTCCGGCGTCAGCCCGCCGGCGTAATGAGCGGCTTGGCTGTGGTCGGCCGTGCCGATATATTCCATCCCCAGCTCTTTCACCCCGTTGGCCATCTGTTCCAAACTGGCCGTTCCATCGCTGTAGGTGGAATGGCAATGAAAGACCCCTCGAATATCTTGGGCCTCCACCAGTTTTGGGATTTTGTCCGCTTGGGCCGCCTCAATCTCCCCCCTATTCTCACGCAGTTCCGGCGGAATCATTTCCATCCCCAGTTTGGCAAAAATTTCTGTTTCATTTTTACAGCCCACCAACTTCGTTCCTTTGAACAACCCATACTCATTCATCTTCATCCCTTTGTCTTGCGCGAGCGAGCGCATGGCGACATTATGCTCCTTGGAGCCGGTGAAGTGATGCAAGGCGTAGGGGTATTCGACATCGTTCACACAGCGGAGATCGCATTGCATCCCCATTTTCAAAAGAACCGATGACTTGGTATCACCATGATTGATGATTTTTTCGACTTGTGGGAGTTTGACAAAAAAATCCATTACCTCCTGCGGTGCCGCTGTGGCCGCGACGATGTCGATGTCTTTCACAACCTCCTTGCATCGGCGCAGACTCCCCGCAATGGAGGCCTGTTTTATTTTGGGATGCTTTTCAAACTTGGCAAAAATTTCCTCGGCGACTTGAGAAGCAACTGAATACAAAAACTTCCCCTCATGTTTTTTAATTTGCGCGATCCCCGCTAAAATTTTTTCCTGTGTCTTTTCACCAAAACCTTCCAACACAGCAATTTTTCCTTGATGACAGACATGTTCCAGCGTTCCGACATTGGTCAGATGCAGTTTGTCCCAAAGAACCTTTACTTTTTTAGGGCCCAAACCGGGGATGGAAAGCATCTCTAGAACACCAGCGGGAACCGATTTCAAAATTTTCTCGTATTCTTTTAAGTGCCCCGTTTCGTAGAGCTCTTTAATATGTTCTGCCAAATTTTTTCCGATTCCTTTAATTTCAATGAGTTCATTTTTTGCAATCAAATCCCCCAAATCTTGCGCCAAGCCCGAGACCACCCGCGCGGCATTGGCGTAGGCCCTGACTTTAAATGGATTTTCCCCCTTCAATTCCAAGACCTCTGCAATTTCTTCCAAAACATGTGCGATATCTTCTTTGGTCATTCCACGTCATGCCGGCGAACGCCGGCATCCAGTTTATTCAAAATTTCGACAAACTCTTTGGCATCTTTTATAAGATCTTTGACTTTTTCTTCTGGGATATTGGGAATGGCATCATAATCAGCTGTTTGGCGAGAGCGAAAAAGCTGTTGTAAGATTTCACTATATTTTTTATCAAGCTGCCCTGTTTTTATAAAATTTTTTCGGAATTCAATACCGAGTTGCTTATGTTTATGGACAATGATTCCCTCTTTTAGCAAAGAAGCTGTAATGGCATAAAACACAGCATAATAAGCCAACGATATAGCCGCTAAATGAAACTTGGAATTTAACATTGTTTCAGCGGCTTTCAAATCTTCCAAGGCACGTTTTTGATATGATTCAATAATTTCTAATGTTTCGGCCATAATAGAATCCCATCTTTTTGAATAGCTTGGAATAGAGGACTCTTAAGTCGTTCATGCCTTTCCCAATGTTCTTTTTCCATCGAAAGCGTACTCAAGAGATCATTATAATCGACGGCTTCCATGGCTAGATCATCTAAATGATTGAGCCAATGTTCACTATCAGAATCCAAATGCCGAAAAAGTATAAAGAGATCGACATCGGAATCTTTAGTTGCCTCTCCTCTCGCATAAGAGCCAAAAAGTCGCACCTCCAAAATATTTTTTTGTTTTTCCTCCGATTCTTTTTGCAAGAGATCGATAAAATATTGGGCCACTTTTGGTATTCCCTTTTCCTTTTTTTGCTGAAAACGACTGAGGTTTCCCTCTTGTTCCATATAGGACTGCAAAAAATCCTCCGGTATCCGATAGGCCCTCCCCACCCTAAAATGGGGAATCTTGTTTTGGCCCAAAAGCTTATAAATGGTCAAAAGGGAGACCTTCCACAACTGGGCTAACTCTTCTGGAGTATATATTTTATCCATATTTAGATATATATAACTATATTTAGTATAATATAGCAATATTTAATTGTGACCAATAAGTAGCGCTTGCCCGCCTCTGGAGGGGCTACTTATTGGTCAAGCAACTCTCAGGTGTCGTGTTGTCGATAATGAATATAGGAGTCATTCAGCAACTTTTATGACCGAAATTCGATTTACCAGCGAAATCAATGTTCCATACGAAAGGGAGACAAAAGACCCTGCCCTTTTTGATCCAACCGAAAAAGATGCGGCTGATGGAATCAATAATCTTCTCACAGCGCAAGATTTAAAAGATTTGGTGAAGGCTCCGACAACTGATGAGGTGGTCCGTGGTGAAGGTAAAAATTATTTGATGGATGCATTGAACCAGACATTGGTCCGGGCTTTTCGGAATCCTGTCAAAAATATGGATTCCTATCGTCAGCAGCTTTTAACCCCGGATGAAGTGCAAATTACGGCCAATAAAAAAGAAGTGGAAAAATATGCGAACAAATTGATGCAATCCAAAGCTGAAAAAGAAGTCTTTGCGAAATATTTGGCCCAATCGAAAACAGCGGAACCGTTCGCAGCACAAATTTTAAATCAGCTGGCGAAAACAGATGAAGGAGCCTTACTTTCCGGATGGTTTTTTTCCAAAATTGCAGATCCCAATTTGCAAAGGGATGTTTTATTGCAGATGGATAATATCGGTGCCGCAGCAAGAATGCTAATGTGGACTGAAGCCTGCGTAGAGACGACACATGGAGATGTTTCAATATATAACAAACGCTGTACCGAGTGGGCGGCAAGCGACCCAAAGCTAGCGCTCATCTGCGCCACCAAGGGAGGAACGGCGCTTGACCTTCCGGAAACATTTACAGGAATGAATACGGCTGTTCGGCAAGACAGACCTCTGTCTTGGCTCGTGCAATATTATGAAACAAAAAATTTCGAAGCCCTTGTTGAAGGTTTAGAGATGTTAAAAAAAGAACATTATATTGAAGATTTCAGAATCAGCAGGCCTAATGCAAATGGCGATATTGAAACGGTGGAGATTTATTTTGTGAAAATGGAAGATACTGCTGCCAATCACCCTGCAAAATATTCCAAAGTGTTTGTCGAAAATAAAAAACACGAACAGATGATTTCCGATTTTTTGCGACAGGAAGAAACAGTAGATACCAAAGGAAATCTTGTTTTGAAAAGTTTTTACAGAGAATTTAATATAGACAAAGGGGATTATAACGGAAGGGAAATAACGCGGTCATCCATCTTTGATCCTCAAGGACACCTTGTTGAATTTTCCTATTCCGCCGGGTGGCCCGGCTATGAAAGAGGGTCAGTCACCCAGATTGAGTACGATCCTCAAGGCAAAGAAATCCGCAGAAGAGAATGGGAGGGAGGAATTCTCGTCTATGAAACGAACCGATTTTTCGACTCCGAAGGAAGTGAAATAAAGGAAGAGTCAACCAGTGCTGATTATCGGTAAGTTATTTAAGTCATTTATGATACGGCTCACCTTTTAGAATAGTGCAGGCTCTATAAATCTGCTCCATTAAAATCACAAGGGCCAGTTCGTGTTGCAGAGTGAAATCGGATAATCGAAGCAGTAAATTGGCTTTAGATTGAATTTCTTTGGGCAACCCTTCTCCCGGCCCGACCAAAAAAATAAGTGATTTGGTCGCATCCATTTTTTTACTTTCGATCCATTTGGCAAACGCCACCGAGGTGAACGATTTGCCTCTCTCATCCATCACCACCAAAAAATCGGCCGATTTTAATTTTTCGGACAGCTCCGCAACCGACTTCATGGCAACGATTTCAACCGGCAAATAGTGTTTAAGCCTTTTTTGATATTCCAGAACCAGTTCCCCGGCCGGTTTTAAGGAGAGCTTGCCGACAGTCAAAATTTTTACTTTCATAAGGGGGCATCATAGAGTATCCGGCACTGCATGACAAAGGCAATTCAGACCACCTGGCTCGGCCACTCCACTTTTCTTTTTGAAACCCCCGAGGGAAAAACCGTTTTGATCGACCCTTGGATCAAGGAAAACCCGGTTTGTCCGGCCCATCTTAAAAAAATGAAAAAACCGGTCGATCTTTTGCTGATCACCCACGGCCATTTTGACCATATCGGCGACGCGGTGGCGGTGGCGCAGGAATTTAAGCCGCAAGTGGTGGCCATTTATGAAACCTGTCTCTGGCTTGCCGGCAAAAAGGTGGAGCAGATGAACCCGATGAACAAGGGGGGGTCGCAGACCGTTTGCGATGTCAAAATCACCATGACCCACGCGATGCACAGCTGCGGCATTCAGGACGGCGATCAGGTGATTTATGGCGGCGAAGCGTGCGGCTACATCCTGAAATTTTCCAACGGGCGCATTTTTTATCACGCAGGCGACACCGCCGTTTTCGGCGACATGGCCATTTTGCAAAAACTCTACAAACCCGATACGGCGTTTTTGCCGATCGGCGACCGTTTTGTGATGTCCCCGCAAGAGGCGGCCCATGCCGCAACATTGCTCAAGACCGATCAGCTGGTGCCGATGCACTACGGCACGTTTCCCCTGCTGACCGGCACCCCGGCCGCGTTGAGAGAGCTTTTGGGAAAAGACAAAAATAAAGTTATTGAATTCAAACCGGGCGAAACAAAAACATTATGACTTTTGCGCGGGTTGCCATACCGACACCTCTCCATCAGCTTTTCACCTATCGCATTCCAGAATACTTGAACGGCAAAATTAAAGCGGGGATGCGGATTGTCGTCCCTTTTCGCAGCAAAAAGGCAATCGGCTTTTGCATGGGGTTGACCGAAGAGCCTCCAAAAGATTTCGACGAAAAAAAAATCAAAACGATTTTGGAGATCAAAGAAGATTTTGAAATTTTTTCGCCAAAAATGATCGAATTATTGGCGTGGCTTTCGGACTATTATTTGGCCCCCATCGGCGAAGTCGCCAAAGCCGCCCTGCCGCCAAAACTGCTGCAAACCGATGGCGCCGCCAAGACAAACCCAAGGCTGAAAGAAGAAGAACATTCTGATTTTCATCAGACGGAAAAGTTGACATTAACGGAGGAGCAGAAAGGGGCGTTGGAAAAGATTTTATCCTTCGACAAGCTCAGGATGTCCGGACATGGTGAGCCTGTCGAACCATGCCGACCGATCCTTCTCCACGGTATTACCGGGTCCGGTAAAACCGAAATCTATCTGCAATCGATCAAAAAAGTTTTGCAAGCGGGCAAACAGGCCATCTTGCTCGTTCCCGAAATCGGGCTGACGCCGCAGTTGATCGGCCGCGTGCAGAGCCGTCTCGAAACACCGGTGGCCATCTATCATAGCGGCCTAAGCGACGCGTGGCGGATGGTCTATTGGGAAAAAATGCGCAAAGGGGAAATCAACGTGGTGGTGGGAACCCGCTCCGCCCTTTTTGCCCCGTTTCCAAATCTAGGGATAATTATTGTCGATGAAGAACACGACAATTCCTACAAACAGGCCGAGGGGGGATTTTATTATCACGCGCGCGATGCCGCCATCGTGCGGGGCAAGCTGGAAGAGGCCCAGGTCATTTTGGGATCGGCCACCCCTTCTCTGGAGAGTTTTCACAACGCCAAAAAAGGGAAATATCAATATATTCATTTATCAAAACGAGCCACCGGCGCCCTTCTCCCCTCCGTGGAATTGATCGATTTGAGGCAGGAAAAATTTATCGAAGGATCGCGAACGCTTTCAAATCCCATGAAAGAAGCCATTTCAGAAACTCTCTATCGCGGCGAACAAAGCCTGTTATTGCTCAACCGGCGCGGTTTTGCCAATTTTTTACTCTGCGAAGACTGCGGAAAAGCTTTGGAATGC
Organism: Deltaproteobacteria bacterium; assembly: GCA_030688705.1. GTDB lineage: Bacteria > UBA10199 > UBA10199 > SPLOWO2-01-44-7 > SPLOWO2-01-44-7 > JAHFSU01. Next base: position 6,974 of record JAUYJH010000006.1, on the reverse strand, counting down.
CCCAATTGTTCCATTTCTCTAACGTATCATAAAAACCCGCCATCGCTCGTCTGCCACTATTGTGACACTAAAATCGCGCCGCCTGAAAATTGTCCTTTTTGCCAAAGTTTGGCAATCAAACCGTTGGGAGAAGGAACACAGTCGCTGGAAGAGGAATTAAAGAAAAATTTTCCCGATGCCGGTATTTTTCGTTTGGACCGCGACACAGCAACAAAAAGAGAAGATCGCCATGCCATCTTGAAAGCGATGAAAAGTGGCAAAATAGATATTTTAATCGGCACACAGATGATTGCCAAGGGGCACGATTTTCCAAACGTAACTCTGGTTGGGGTCATACTAGCCGACACCCATCTTCATCTTCCCGATTTTCGTTCGCGTGAAAAAACTTTTCAACTGCTGACACAGGTGGCCGGCCGCTCCGGGCGGGGCGCCAAAGCGGGCCGTGTTTTGATACAGACCTTTTATCCCGAAGACATGAGCCTTCTTTGCGCCCAAAAACACGACTTTGAAACTTTCAGCCAACAGGAACTGATGGCCCGTGAAACGCTTCTGTATCCCCCTTTTTCCAGACTGGCACAGATTCGAGTTCAGGGACCGGACGAAAAAAACGTGGAGATGACGGCGAAAGCGCTAAAAAAATATCTGGGGAAAATCGGGGGGGGTGTTTTGCTTCTCGGCCCCGCGGCGGCGCCTCTCGCCAAAATACGGGGGAAATACCGGTGGCATCTTCTTTTGAAAACCGCGGATACCAAGCGGCTGCGGCATTTTTTGAAACAGGCCCAAAAATTCGGCCGGGAAAATCTTCCCCCTAAAGTCTCTCTCCAAATAGACATTGACTGCCTCAATATGATGTAAGAGGATGACTTTTATGAGTCTTTTGCCGATTATCACCTACCCCAACCCGGTCTTGAAAACGGTTTGCAAACCGGTGGAAAAGGTCACCAAAGAGATCCAAAAACTGTTGGAAGAGATGGCCGAAACCATGTATGCGGCCCCGGGCATCGGCCTTGCCGCTCCGCAGGTGAATGTCCTAAAAAGAGTGATTGTGATCGACACGGTTTGGAAGCAGGAAGAAAGCGGCCGTCAGCTCTACCAACTGGTTAATCCGGTGATTGTAGAGCGTTCCGGATCGATCGAGTGGGAAGAGGGGTGCTTGAGCATTCCGGAATTTTCGCAAATCATGAAACGGTCGCAAAAAGTCACGGTAAAAGCACTGGATAAAAGCGGAAAAGAGATCGTGATCGATGCGGAAGAGCTTTTGGCCGTCTGCCTTCAGCACGAAATCGACCATTTGGATGGCAAGTTGATTATTGATAAGGCAAGCCGGTTGAAACGAAAATTATATTTGGACAAGATAAAAAAACATCAGCATATGGAACACCACCCACAAGCAATACTCTAGAAATGAACATTCTATTTTTCGGTTCCGACAATTTTGCGATCCCTTCTTTGAAGGCTCTTCACGAATCGGCCCACAAAATTTTGGCCGTGGTTACCCAGCCCGACAGGCCGGCCGGCCGCGGGCAAAAACTGACCTCCTGCCCCGTTGCCGCGGCGGCTCGCGAACTTTGCCTGAAATTATTACAGCCTTTAAAACTGCAGGGGGAAGAAATTCTCCAGCAATTGTTGGCGTTGAAACCCGATTGTTTGGCGGTGGTGGCTTACGGAAAACTGTTGCCAACGCGCCTGTTAGGGAGTGTTCCCCATGGGGCTGTGAATGTGCATCCCTCTTTGCTCCCCAAATATCGGGGTGCTTCTCCGGTGCAAATGGCCATTTTAAATGGCGATGCCGTCACAGGAGTCAGCACCATGAAGCTCGTGGAAGAAATGGATGCGGGCGATATTTATCTGCAGGCCCAAACGCCGGTCGATCCGATTGAAACAACCGTGCAATTGGAAATCCGCCTGGCCGAAATCGGCGCGCAACTTTTGGTGAAAACGCTCGATGGCCTGCAAGAGGGAACTCTCAAAGCAAAGGGGCAAGATTCCAAAAAAGTGGTGATGACCCAAAAACTGGTTAAGGAAGATGGCCATTTAAAATGGGAAGAATCGGCGGCAAAACTTTTCGATAAAATCCGGGCGTTCAATCCGTGGCCCGGGACTTTTTGTTATATCGATAAAAAAAGACTCAAAATTTTGGAGGCAGCGCCCCTTGAAGAAAACACGCAACAAAAGCCGGGGACGGTGACCGGCAATGAACAAGGGATCACGGTTGCCTGTGGACAGGGGAGTTTGTGCCTGTTAGAAGTCCAGCTTGAGGGAAAAAAGAGGATGAGCACGGCGGATTTTCTGAAAGGCCATCCGGTAAAAACGGGGATATTATTAACATGAAAAAACAGATCGCACCCTCCATTTTATCGGCGGATTTTTCCCGCCTTGGGGAAGAGATCGCCGCCGTTGAAAAAGCCGGCGCCGATCTGATTCATGTCGACATCATGGATGGCCACTTTGTCCCGAATCTCACGATGGGTCCTCCGCTGGTGAAGTGTTTGCGCAAAATCACAAAATTACCGCTCGATTGCCATTTGATGATCGAAAATCCGGGCCAATTCATCGGGCCCTTTAAAGACGCCGGCGCCGACTGGATCAGCGTCCATGTGGAGGCCTGCGATCTGGCAACATTGCTGACGGCCATCAAAAAACTGGGGTGCAAGGCGGGGGCCGTCATCAACCCGCCGACACCGCTTGAAAAACTCCTCCCCTTTTGCGAACTGGCCGATTTTATTTTGGTGATGACGGTGAACCCCGGTTTTGGAGGGCAATCGGTTGTTGATGGAACTTTGGAAAAAATCGCGGCACTTAAAAAATATCTGGCGTCAAAGAACTTGAATGTCCCCATCGAAGTCGACGGCGGCGTAAAAGCCGAAAACATCGCCCGATTCGCCAAGGCCGGCGCCGACATTTTCGTCTCCGGCTCCGGCCTCTTCCACACCCAAGACTACGCAAAAACCCTCTCGCAGATGAAGGGGGCCATTTAAAAGCAATCGGCGATTTTGTTGCGCAAAGTAACCAGTTCTTCACGGGTGCATTCGTGGCGCAAAAGATTGGCCAACTCTGTCAAGAAACCGTGCCAAAATTTGGGAGGCAACGCGTAGATGCAATCCAAAATCACATAAACGATATAATTTTTGTCCTTGCGCCACTCTTTCAACGCCACCGCCACTTCATCCACGCCGCGGGCATCCACAATGTCGTGTAAATCGGTAAAAAACCGGCGCTCCAAACGGGTCGCCACATCCAAAATCCTCTGCAACACCGCATCGACACTGCGCAACACATCTTCCACCTTGGCCGTTGGTTCCACCACAATCGGGTCTCCCAGGCGAATGACAACCCGGGTCTCCGTTTGCACCCTCAAAGACCCCGAGGGACAAGCCGTCCCTATCCCTTCCATCCCGACCGGCACAACATAAACCGGCACCGAAGCATTATGCCTGGCCAGGGCCGAGGCCGTCTCCACCGCGATATAGGCGACCCCCTTTTTAAGATGCCCCATCTCTTGCTTCAGCCGCTTTACCTTCCCCACGCAAAAATAGCCGGCGTCCCAACGGGAGCCGTCACGCCACAACTGCCCCAGCGCCCTGGTCCCCTGCGGATAAATGGAAAAAGCAAGATCGCCGGCCAATATTTTTCTCGCTGTTTCGGCCACGGAGCGCCGCGCCTTGTTCGGCTCTTTCGATTTGCGATCGACAAAAATCATCCCCCAAGCCTCGAGCATCTGGCCAAAGCCGACAATCTTGTACAAAAAGAAATTATCCTTGAAATGATCCTTCGCCACCATGATGCGGGGGATAAAACTCGCGGCGCTCCCGTCTTTTTTAAGCTTCATGTAGGCATAAGGCGCCAGGCAAAAATCGAAAAAACTTTTGTGATTGATGGCGTAGATTTCTTTGCCCGCTTTGATGGCATCCGCGGCCGCCGACCGCTCCGTAATAACCTCCATGCGGGCGACTTGCGCCAACCGTGAAGCCCAGATGGTTGACAAACCGCTGGAGACCTCTTTGGCGTTTCTTAATTTCCATCGGAAGGCTTTGAAGGCGAGCGTGGCGAAAATAAAAGTGTCGTAAATGCCGCACAAAAGAAGCCAAAAACTTTTTTTGGGATCTTTGCCCCGCCTAAAATCGACATGCGCGGGGTCGATCACCCGTGCCGCCTTCACCGGAACCCGGTGCGGCAAAACGCCCAAGCGCCGGTAGAGATGTCCGAAAAATTCGGAAGGATGCGCGGCGGGGTTGCGTCTTGCAAATTCATGCAGAGGCGAAAGCCCGTGCCAGCGCCACCATCGGGAATAAAGGGCCAGCCCCAAAAACAGAATTTCCCACGGCCACAAAAAAGGATCGTCGAAGGCGAAAAAAAACCAGACGCGGCGGCCGAAAACATACAAAGAAAATGGGATTAAAAAAATGTCGCGTCCCCACCCCAAGTAGAGTTCGAGCCTTCCGAACAGGCGGTTCAAATGCCTCACCCCCCAAAGACCGTCATGCGCGAAAAATAAAAGATTGCGCAAAATGGCGGGGGCGTAAATGGCGAGGAATTGTATCTTCATCTATGCCAGAAAGGTGAGTTGATAGCGAAAGCTCGGCGTCACCCTTTTGCTCCCCAAACGAAAGCTCTCCTTTTTCAGCCGTTGGGATATCCGCGTCGCCACGGAGGAGGCGGCGCCCTCCTGTGATTCATAAATGGCGCTGATGATCCCCTTTTCCGAAAAAGAGATCACCATATCGACTGGGTAACGAACAAGGGATTTGACAAATTGTTCCAGAAGCCCCACCAGTTTTTTGGAACGCTCCACGCCAAAGCGCTGGCGGATTTTGGCGTAATCGACCAAGGTGATATCGTATTTATAAGTCCCCGTGTTCGGCGCCCTTCCCGATTTGGAAATATCAAAGGCGGGCCAGTAAAAGGTAAGGGCCACCACATCTTCTTTGGGAAATTCAATCCACAATTGCCCCCCCAGACTCCGCAGTGTGCTTCTCACAACCGCCAAACCGGCGCTGTCCCCCCCGGTTTCCGCCGCACCGTAAAAAGTTTCCAGCATCTGCTGGCGGTCCAGGTCGGTCAGAGGCTTCCCCCCGTAGACAAAACGGGTTTCAACAAAAGCCCCCTCTTTGAGATTCAGCTGTTTCACCTGAATTTCCAGCTTGGAGCCAAAGAGCGCCTGCTTGGTGCTGATGGCCAAAAGTTCGGTCAAAATGGAGAGGGCCTCTTCTTTGCTGCCAAAGGCCTGCGGCAAATCCGACATGGTCACCACGTGATAGGTGAGCTGGCGGCTCAAAAACAAAAGATCATGGGCTTTGAGCACCTCGTGAATCGAGGCGACAAAATCGAAAGAGTTTTTCCCTCCGCTCACGGCCCTTTTGGTTTTTGTTTTTTTGGCCAGATCCCTCTTCAAACCATCGATGGTTTTTTTTGCCGCGTGAAAAATTTTTTCAACCTCTTGCGGCAAAGGCTTGGGCCACTTTGTCTGCAGGCGGTCAAGAGCCTCTTCGAGTTTTATAAACTTATTCTCCCCCATCGCCGGATAAGAACCAGAAAAATTTCGATTTGGCAAGGATGCGTAAAAATGCTAGCCCTCCGCGATCATGGTTTTGCATGATGTTGCCACTATTTTTAGTTTGGCCCTGCTTGAAGGGCTTCTTTCCGCCGACAACGCGCTGGTATTGGCTGTTTTGGTGAAACATCTCCCCGGCGCGCAAAGGAAAAAAGCGCTCCGGTACGGCATTGCCGGGGCGTTTGTCTTTCGGATCATCTGCATTCTCATCGCCACATGGCTGATCAACGCCTGGTATTTTAAGGTGTTAGGCGCCGCGTATCTTTTGTTTATTTCCATCCAGCACCTTGCAAGCAGAGATGCCCACAAAGAAGATATCCAAAAAAGAAAAAGAATGGGTTTTTGGAAAACCGTGATGGTGGTGGAACTAACCGACATTGTTTTTTCGATCGATTCCATTCTGGCGGCGGTCGCCATGTCGAACAAAATTTGGATCATTTATTTGGGCGGCATTATGGGAATTATCGCCATGCGGTTTGTCGCTGGTGGTTTTTTGAAACTCCTCGACAAATTCCCGGGACTCGAAAAAGGGGCCTATATTTTGGTCGGCTGGATAGGATTAAAACTGGCCATCATGACAGCCCAAGAGGAAATCGCGGGCTTTCCCCATATCATGCACCCGGCTCTTTTCTGGAGCGTGATGGCGATCATTTTTGCGGCCAGCATGCTCTGGAAACCGAAAAAACGCCTGCCAAAACACGAATTGCCAAAAGAATTGGAATAAAAAATCAAATCCTAAATTCGAAATCCAAAATCCTAAACAAATCCCAATTTTCCAAATTTTAAATTTCAAACAACCGTTTGGAGCATTGAAATTTGATGCTTGGAATTTGTTTGGGATTTAGATATTGGAGTTTGGATATTGTAGTTACGGAGTGTGGCTCAGCCTGGTAGAGCGCTTGCTTCGGGAGCAAGAGGTCCGGGGTTCAAATCCCCGCACTCCGACAAAGATTTCAATGAGTTACGCCTAGCCGCATAATTTGTAACCCAATTTCTCCACTATATCTCCACAAATTTTTCATTTTTGTCCCTGTATCAGAGTTAATTTGTCCCTTCTCATCTGGTACATGGTTGGGAGCGCATTCACTGCCTCCCTCAACCTCAATATGGCCGTTGATGCACTTCTCAAAAAAGAATTCGATGTGCATCGCGCGCATAAAACGGCGCACCCCTTGATGAAAGCTTACGGCGTAGATGCCGTCCCTTTCGACGACGCAAGGATGGACGGCTGGCGCGATGCGCTTAAAGGCGGCGTTGTGCACCAACATTCTACGGGTCTCACGGTCTGCGGCGGGATAGATGACGTCTGGATAACATCGAAGAAGGAACTTATGGTCGTGGACTACAAAGCGACGAGCAAGGACGAGCGCATTACCGAGCTCGACAAAGATTGGCACGATGGATACAAGCGGCAGGTGGAGGT
>JAUYJH010000034.1 GCA_030688705.1 Deltaproteobacteria bacterium | reverse complement strand
AACTTTGTAAATGCCGGTTGGAGTGTCTCCATATTCATGAACGGGATCCCTGTTTTTATTGGGGTTGGTCACCTGTTTTCCATTTTCTCTCCACGTATTGCTGGACCGCCCCAACACTCGGAAGGGTCCCATTAAGGGATGGCCGTTATTTTTTCTTAACATCAAAATGCCGTGCTGGTCGCGAAAATTCGTATTCCCCTTGCGACCAGACCCATAATGCGGAAGCTGGACTTCGATTTTATAAAGCCCCAGCGGATCGTAAAAATTGAGGGGATCGCCGCCGGCATAGGCGAAGAGATCGGTTTCCGGGACCGGTGGCGCCTTGTTGGGGCGGCTGTAGAAAAGATCTATGTCAATCTGACCGGAAAAATCGGAAAAAGTGGTGCGCGAAGCCCCTCCCTGCCCGTTATGATACGAAAAATTGCGCGGCGTAAAAACATTCGACGCGGCAAATTGCTGATTTTTATACCCCAGCGGATCGGCCGTAATAAATTCTCCGAGTTGCGGCGCGTAATAGCGGTAGCGAAAATTGAGAAGCTGGCCGTCCAGAAAAAACGGGCGGCCGATATAGCCAAGGTGATTTGCAACCGCCTCGCCCCGCGCGGTCACGGAGCCGAATGGAGTATAGTCATAAAATTGAACCGCCTCTCCGGCATGGTTGCTCAACATGCGGACGGAACCGAGGCGGTCGGTGTGGTAATAATGAAAAGTGTCGATATACAAAGCCAGGGGCTGGTCGAGGCCGTCGCCGTAAATTACCGATTGAGTCCGGGCGTTATTTTCATAGACTTCCAAAAGATTCCAGCCGTCATAGACAAAATCGTTTCCGTTGTTTTTCACCACGCGCCCCAGCGGATCATAGGCAAAAGCCTCCAACATTTTACCCTGTTCATTCTGTACCGAAACGAGGCGATCAAAAGCATCGTATTGATAAACATATTTTTCATCCCGAAGCAGGTTGCCAGAGGCGTCCCGCTCTGTTTTTCCGGGTTGGTTTAATGAGGCAAGCGGGGGCGCCTCCAGTTTTCCTTTCGCGTCATATTCATATTTCCACAAAATCGGATCTTTGCGGTTGGGAAACTGATAATTTTGAGAGGCAAGCCACCCTTGCTCTGTAAACGTCTGTTCCAGACGGGCCTGATTGGCGTAAAAGATTTTTTGCAGATGATCGGCTTCATCATATTGAAACCGGACAACCGGTTTTTGATCGGCAAAAACCTCCAAAAGATTTCCTCGATCATCAAAGCGCCGGCTGGTTTTAAGCCCCGAAGGATATTGAACGAATGTCGGATGATCCGCGGCATCATAGTTTTTTGAAACCAGCCGGCCATTCACCGATTCGCCGACGATTCTTGAAAAGGAGTCATAGGCAAATCGCACAATGACGCCATTTTCTTTTGCCTCAATCAGGCGCGAAAGGCCGTCGTAGGCAAACTCCTGCACAATTCCTTCGGCACTCCGGCGAACCAAATTGCCATCGGCATCATATTCAAAACGGTGTTTTCTTTTAAGCCGGTCGATCCTTCCAACCTGTTGCCCCGCGGCATCGTACTCATATCGGATTTCGGTATTGTCGGGATATTTTTCCAGAATGAGGCGGTTGGCGTCGTCGTAAGCGTAGCGCGTGTTTTTTCCTCCTTCATCCACAAGAGCCGCCAGACGCCCGTTATCGTCCCATTCCATTTTCATTTGGTCGATGGCAACCGGACGGCCGATGGGGTCGAAGACTGTCATTGCGAGAAGTCCCGCCAATGGGCGGGACGCCGAATCAATCTCTCGGGGGATTGCCACTCCGCCTAAGGCGGATCGCAATGACGACGCTATCCATTTTCCTCCTCTTGGATTTTCTCTAAACAACAACCGCCCCTTTGTCCCCTCTGCCGCCAATAATTTATGGTCTGCGTCATAATATCTGGTTTCGATGACTTCCCCTTTTTTGTTCCAGAGATATTCCGTCTTGTTTTCCATCGGCGAAACGACAGCGGAAACATTTTTAGAGGCATCGTATTCATAACGGGTGATGCGCCCCAGTTTGTCCGTTTGCGAAATAACATCGCCATCCATGTCATAAGCAAAATGTTCTCCGTCTTTTTTGACAACATTTCCTTCGTCATCATATTCATAACGGATATCGTTCCCCATTGACTCTACAACGCCAATCAAACGCCCTTTGGCGTCATATTCATAACGGGTCGTGATCGCCTTGGTGCCATCCAAAATCTCTTTTTTGGCCGTCATCCGGTCGAGCATGTCGTATTCAAACTCAAGCTTGAGATTTTGTGAAGGAATTTCCATTTTCACGATATTGTCATTGGCATCGTAAAAATATTTTCTCTCTTCTCCATTATTGATTTCTTTCGTAATCAGGTTGGAGGCATCGACTTCAAATTTTCGAATATTCCCTTCCGCATCCACAGCGGAAATAATATTGCCCCACGGGTCATGTTGATATTGTCTGTCATCCTGAACGCGTTCGGGATTTTTCGCCTCGTCAGCTTGCCCTGCGGAAGCCAGGGGGCTCAAAATGACAACTTTACCGCTCGGCCAAATCTCTTTTGCTGCAATGCCGTTGGCATCATAGACATAGCGACGCTGCATTTTATACACGCCGTCAGGTTTGATAATTCCTTTCTGCACAAGATGCCCCTCTTCATCGTGTTCATAAAGATGGACAACGCCGACACGATCTTTAACCCATGTTTTAAGGCCGTCGTAGCGGGCTTCGGTCGTCACCGCATCCCCCCCGTAATGCTGTGCGATGATTTTTCCGGCATCTTTTCCCGACTCTGCATAAAAGTTTTGGAGATAAATCTGGCCCTTGGGGTCCATCACCAATGTCATGCGGTGTTTATCATCATAGCGGTAGCGGGTGGTCTTTCCTTTGGGAAAAGCAGGCGTTCCCGACGATGTGGCGGCAATCAACTCGGCTTTGTCATTGTAATCAAAACGCCAGACGCGTCCGGTAAAATCCTCCACCCGCTCCAGCAAACCGCTGTCACGGTAGAAAAAATGAAAGGGGCGGCCCAGGGGATCATCCACACGGACAAGCTGGCCACTGTCATTATATATGCAGTGTTGGATTTGGCCCTTGTCGTTGCGGATTTCTTGAAGCCGCCATTCGCGAGCCTCGCCTTCGGCGGGCCGCCCCTCCCCATTAAAAAAATGTTCCTCGCCGTTGCGGTGCCGCAGAACAAAACCGTTTTCATTCTGCAAAACCGTCACAAAAAGCCCCTGTGGCGCCACAAAACGATTCAAGGCAACATCAAACCGTAAAAAATATTTTTTCCCCTCGGGGTCGATATAGGTCAGGCCCCGTTCTCCTTCGGTATCGCGCAGATAAAGCCTTTCCGCAAAATTATGAGTCCACTGTTGCCCCAATACCCCTAAGAAAGCAGATCGAGAGCGGTAAATGCGTGTAAATTTCAAATCGAAATCTCCTGCAGGAAGCATCACATCCGTTACGGCGGTATAAAATTCGCCGTTATGCAAAAAAACGGGATCAAAATCGGAATCGATCGACGGATTTTGCGGCGGT
>JAUYJH010000181.1 GCA_030688705.1 Deltaproteobacteria bacterium | reverse complement strand
CATTGCATTCGTCGCGCATCTTCTCTAAAGAGGCGCTCTTATGGCAAATGAGGAAAATAATTCGCAGCAGGTTATTTTTTCGATGCACAAGGTGAGCCGCGTGCACCCCCCCAAGAAACAGGTCTTAAAAGACATTTCTCTCGGGTTTTATTACGGCGCCAAAATCGGCGTTCTGGGCTTGAACGGCTCCGGCAAAAGCTCCCTGCTCAAAATTATCGCCGGGGTCGATGACGGCTACAGCGGCGATGTCCATTTCTCAAGCGATTACAGCATCGGGTTTTTGGAGCAGGAGCCCCGGCTCGATCCGAAAAAAACGGTCAAAGAATGCGTCTCCGAAGGGGTGCAAGAGGTGGTCGATCTGCTCAAAGAATTTGAAACGATCAACAACTCCTTCGCGGACCCGATGCCCGAAGAGGCCATGGAAAAACTGCTCGCCCGCCAGGCCAAGGTGCAGGAAAAACTCGATCAAACCAACGCGTGGGAATTGGATTCCCGCCTGTCGCTTGCCATGGACGCGCTCCGCTGTCCGCCCGATGACGCGCTGATCGAAAATCTGTCCGGAGGAGAAAAGCGCCGCGTGGCCCTCTGCCGCCTTCTTTTGAAAGAGCCCGACATTCTTCTGCTCGATGAACCGACCAACCATCTCGATGCCGAATCGGTCTGGTGGCTGGAGCGGCATCTCAAACAATACAAGGGGACCGTGATCGCCGTGACCCACGACCGCTATTTTTTGGACAATGCGGCGGGATGGATTTTGGAGCTCGACCGGGGCTATGGCATTCCGTGGAAGGGGAATTATTCCTCCTGGCTTCAACAAAAAGAAGAGCGCCTGGCGCGCGAAGAAAAAAGCGACCGAAAGCGCCTCAAGACGCTCGATCGCGAGCTGGAGTGGATCCGCCAGAGCCCTTCCGCCCGCCGCGCCAAGAGCAAGGCCCGCATCAGCAATTATGAACAACTCTTGAAGCAAGATCGCGCCAAACTGGATGAGGATATTGAAATTTACATCCCGCCGGGTCCGCGCTTGGGCCAAATGGTCATCGAGGCGCAAAATGTTTCCAAGGCCTATGGCGACAAACTCCTTTTTGAACACCTGAATTTTTCTCTCCCGCAGGGGGGCATTGTCGGCGTTATCGGCCCCAACGGCGCCGGCAAAACAACGCTCTTCAAGATGATCATGGGGATGGAAAAGCCCGACGGCGGCACCTTCAAAATCGGGGAAACCGTGCAACTGGGTTATGTAAACCAGGACCGTTTCACCCCCGATGACAAGCGGACCGTGTGGGAGTGCATCTCCGGCGGCGGAGAGACGATCTCTTTGGGGAGCCGCGAAGTCAGCTCCCGCGGTTATGTGGCCCGTTTCAATTTTTCCGGCACCGATCAGCAAAAGCAGATTTCGATTTTGTCGGGGGGCGAAAGAAACCGGGTCCATCTGGCCATGACGTTAAAAGATGCCGGCAACGTTCTGCTGTTGGATGAGCCGACCAACGACCTTGACGTGAACACGCTCCGCGCGCTGGAAGTGGCGCTTGAAAATTACGCCGGCTGCGCGGTCATTATCAGCCATGATCGCTGGTTTCTCGACCGGATTGCCACGCATATTCTGGCTTTCGAAGGCGATTCGCAAGTCGCGTGGTTCGAGGGCAACTTCGCCGAATATGAAGAAGACCGCCTCCGCCGCCTGGGGAGCGACGCCCAAACCGTCCACCGAATTCAATACAAAAAGATGAAACGGGATTGATCAACCCGTTATTTCTATTGACATTTCCTTCCCAAATCTTCTAGAAGGGCGCGCTATGGCAGACATTGAAAAGGTAAGGAATATCGGCATTTCGGCCCACATCGATTCGGGCAAAACCACGCTCACCGAGCGGATTCTTTATTACACCAAAAAAATCCACAAAATCGAGGAAGTGAAGGGAAAATCGGGCGTCGGGGCGACCATGGATTTCATGGATCTGGAACGCGAAAAGGGAATCACCATTCAATCGGCCGCCACCTACTGCGAATGGAAACACAACGTCATCAACATCATCGATACCCCCGGCCACGTCGATTTTACCATCGAGGTCGAGCGGGCGCTTCGCGTGCTGGATGGCGCCATTCTGGTCTTGTGCTCGGTTTCCGGCGTTCAGAGCCAATCGATCACCGTCGATCGCCAAATGACCCGCTATCATGTCCCCCGCATCGCCTTTGTGAACAAAATGGACCGGGCCGGCGCGAACCCCTACAAAGTCACCGAGCAGCTCCGCGAAAAATTGGGCCACAATGCCCACTTGATCGCCATGCCCATCGGCGCCGAAGATAAATTTGAAGGGGTGATCGATCTTTTAAGCATGAAAGCCCACTACTTTGACGGAGACAACGGAGAAAAAATCCGCGTTGAAGAAATTCCATCAGCCCTTTTGGAACAAGCCAAAAAATTACGCCACGACCTGACGGAGGCCATGGGAGATTTTGACGACGAAGTGGCGCAACTTTATCTGGATGATAAAGAAGTGCCGGAAGATCTTCTCCGCAAAGTGGTGCGCAAAGCAACTTTAAGCCTGAAATTCATTCCGGTCATGATCGGTTCCGCCTATAAAAACAAGGGGGTCCAACTGCTTCTGGACGCGGTGGGATATTATCTTCCCAATCCTTCGGAATCCAAAAACGAGGCCCTCGATCAGGACAATAAAGAAGCCAAAGTGCTTTTGGAATCTTCACCCGACAAACCCTTTGTGGGGCTCGCGTTCAAATTGGAAGACGGGCGTTACGGGCAATTGACCTACATGCGCATCTATCAGGGAAGAATAAACAAGGGGGCCTTCATTATCAACGCGACCAACCAAAAAAAGGTGAAGATCCCCCGCCTGGTCCGCATGCACGCTGATGAAATGAACGAAATAGACTCGGCCAGCGCCGGAGACATTGTCGCCATGTTCGGCGTCGACTGCGCTTCCGGGGATACTTTTACCGACGGCAAGGTTCATTACACCATGACCTCCATGCACGTCCCCAATCCCGTCATTTCGCTCGCGGTGGCTCCCAAAGATCAGGCGGCGTCGGCCAATTTTTCAAAAGCCCTGAACCGTTTTTCCCGCGAGGATCCCACTTTTAAAATCCATCGCGACGAAGAAAGCGCGCAAACCATTATTTCCGGAATGGGAGAGCTTCATCTTGAAATTTACATCGAGCGGATGAAGCGCGAATACAACTGCGAAGTGATTGCCGGCCAGCCCCAGGTGGCCTATCGTGAAGCCATCACGCAAAAAACCGATTTCGCGTACCAACATAAAAAACAGACGGGGGGTTCGGGACAATACGCCAAAATCGGCGGCTATTTTGAACCGCTTCCTCCCGACGCCGTGGAAGAGTATGAATTTGTGGACGAGGTCGTCGGCGGCAAAATTCCCCGCGAATTCATCCCCTCCTGCGACAAAGGGTTTCAGGAACAGCTTAAGAAGGGCCTCTTGATCGGCTTTCCCGTTGTGGGGGTGCGTGCCGTGCTCAACGACGGCGCGTATCACGATGTCGATTCTTCTGATCTGGCCTTTCGGATTTGCGCCATGACGGCCGTGCGGGAGTTTTACCATAAATGCAAGCCGGTGATTCTGGAACCGATCATGAAATTGCAGGTGCAGACCCCGGACGAATTTCAGGGGCCGGTGGTGGGCCAGATCAATCAGCGGCGCGGGATGATTTTGGGGACAGCCCCCGTGGATCGTTACGCGCAGGTGGATGCCGAAGTTCCCCTCTCCCAGATGTTCGGGTTTTCAACCGATCTGCGAAGCATCACGCAGGGAAAAGGCGAGTTTCAAATGGAATTCCTGAAATATGCTCCCGTCCCCCGGCATGTTCAGGAAGAGTTGATAGAAGCGTATCTGAAGAAAAAAGAAGCCGAGAGAAAATAACCTCCCCGGTTTTTTTTGGCCTTGGGCTTTAAGACTCTCTGAAAAACTTGGCGGAGGGTGATCTTTGAGAAAAGCCTGCGTAAGGCGATTTTAACATTCGGGATCCATAACCAAAATCGCCGACATAGGAGCGAATTTTTTGGGTCGACCCAAAAAATGTCGCGTCTTTTCGAAAAGGTCACCCTCCGCCAAGTTTTTCAGAGATTCCTTTAGTCCGGTTCTTCCTCAAAATAGGCGCCCAAAAGGGCCCGGGCCTTTGAATCTGTCAGCTTTTCCTCCAAAACCCCCAAGGCTTCGTCCAGCGCCGCATGGTGCGGTGCCATCCGCATCATCCGGCGGACAGCTTTTGGGGAAAAAATGGCGGTGATTTGTTCCAGGGGAAACTCCCGTGACACCTTCAGCAGGCTTTTGGCGGCCCAGTCATTGTTACGGGCGATTTTTACCAGATCGTGGACATGTTCTTCATGGAAAGTCGCATAGAGCCTGTCCAGGTTTTCATAAAATTCTTTCCCATGCCACGGGAAAACCCCCATGGCGTAAATCATGGCCGATAAGGCAAGGGCGGGTTCCTCCAGGCTCAAATTCCGGAAGAGATCGGCAAAATAATTATGCCGAATCAGCAGATAATAGACGGCGCCGAAATGATGCGTTTTGAAAATCTCCGGACAGCTTTTCCATATCCGCTCCACCGCCCTTCTGGCCATTTCTTCTCTTTCCGCCAAAATAATCAGCTCATCCAATTCCCCATTACAGCCGCGTCTCGCCTCCCACATCAGCTCGTTCATGATTTGTTCGCTGGGCGCGCGCAGAAATTTCTGAATGCGGACTTCGTTCACGGTCGCCACATTTCCACGCTTGTACCGTAAAACTTCGGCGGCATAGGGAAAGGGAAGCCGGTCAAAATCGGAAGACGTTTCAACGGATGGACGGGGTTCGGCCGGTTTTGCGCGCGATGCAACGGGGCGCCGCAGCAAGACAACCCTTCCCGACCCATTCCCCAAAGCCTCTCCGAGGATTCTTTGGTAGCCCTCCGAATCAAACAGGGACAATGCCTTGGCAATGCCCATGAGACGATGCCTGGCGGCCGAATGATTTTTCGTGATGAGTTCCTTGAAATCGATAAAGGCCAGAAGTAATTTTCGGTGGTCGGCCCCTTCTTCCTCCAAAACGGAGGAGAGGGGTCCAAAACAGGTTTGTGCCGATTCCAAAACCGTCGCATCGAGGGGTTTTCCGTAAAACCCCTGCAACAGCTCTAACAGGCCCGAAGGGCCCGTCGACAACGCGCTAAAAACGATATTCACTGAAAGTGTCATGGCGCGGGACTCTTCGGCGCCCCCTCAAAAATGTTGCTTGAAGGAAAGCAAAAAGCGGTTTATAAGCCGCGGCTCATGCTAGACGCGGAAAAAATCAAAAATATCGTCCTCAAAAAACTCCCCGGAGCCCAAGTGGAGGTAAAGGATTATACCGGCACCGGCGACCATTTTGAGGCCGTTGTCGTCTGGAGCGGTTTTGACGGAAAATCACGGGTGGCCCAGCATCAAATGGTGATGCAGGCCCTGAAAAATGAACTCGACAGCGGCGCCCTGCACGCCTTGGCGCTGAAGACAAAAATAAGGAGCCTCTGAAAAACTTGGGCCAGGGTGACCTTTTCGAAAAGACGCGACATTTTTTGGGGTGTCTTACTCCGCAAATTCTTCGAATTTGCTGCGTGGCTTGGCAAAGCCAAGCCTTGCCACCCAAAAAATTCGCTCCTATGTCGGCGATTTTGATTATATATCCCGGATCAGTAGTGTCCCAACGTTGAATGACCGATCATGGGCAAATACCACAACGACGTCATCCTGAGCGGAGCGAAGGATCTAATCGATTTCAACGAGACCCTTCACTTCGTTCAGGGTGACATGGCCCTTAGGCCATGTTTTATT
>JAUYJH010000180.1 GCA_030688705.1 Deltaproteobacteria bacterium | reverse complement strand
GGGGGTGGTTAAGCGAAGCGAGCGGCGGCCACTCTCTCCTTGGGACCCTATGGGTGGGAGAGAGTGGCCGGCGCTCGCGGAGCGCAAAACACCCCCTGTCTGATTGAAATTTTCCATTGATTTCAAATACTTTAAAAAATGGGCTCTGTATGAGGAGATGTATGTGGAGGCCTTGCTCATACACATTTAATTAAAAATAAACCGAAGGGGGTCTTTGGGCTGACCGTGAACATGCACTTCATAGTGCAAATGAGGGCCAGTCGATTCCCCGGAGGAGCCAACAGCGCCGACAACATCCCCTCTTCTAACCTGTTGTCGTAAGCCAACATAGATCCCGTTTAAATGGGAATAGCGGGTTTTAAAAAGAGGCGAATGGGCAATGACAACGGTGTTCCCATATCCCCCCTCTTTTCCGGCGAAAGCCACTTCGCCATCCGCTGTTGCCACCACCGGCGTCCCGCTTTGAGCCGCAATATCTATTCCCTTATGAAATTCTCGGACAGCGCGCAGGGGATGAATGCGCCATCCGTACAAAGAGTTGAGACGGCCTAATACGGGAAGAATACTTGGAATAAACCGAAACCCTTTTATCTGCTCAAATATTTTACCCAGCTTGCTGGCTTTTTGAAGCACTGTCTCACCATATGATTTTATTTTGGGGGAGATGGGGAGCATAACGGCCGTTCCGACCTCAAGTGGAGTTTTTTCCATGAGCAAGATGGTAGCCGCTTTTTTTAGTGCTTCCTGTCTAACAGGAACGGAATTGTCGGACAAATCAGAGAGAAGTTTTTTCTGAATTTGTTCCACTGACAATCCAAGCTGTTTTAATATCTCCTCGGTTCGAGCCATCATGTAATAAACTCCGGCCATTTCATGGAGAATCCGATTACGCTCTCCCAAATAATACTCATTAGCTAAGCGAAACCGATCGGCACGAATATAACATCGCCCGGCAAAGCAACAAGACAGGGCAGTCACTGCGAGCAATATGGCAAAAACAGCAGAATTAATTTTGCCGTTTTTGATTCCCACTATTCCCCCGCATTCCGGGGAGGCAATTTTGGATTATTCAAACTTCTTCTAAAAATCCCGATGAGGTGGATCAATTTAGCCGCATGGTACTCCGTGGCGGAGAGGTTCCCCGCCTTCTTGATTTCTCTTAAACCCACATCGATAAGATCAAGGAAGAGCAAAAGAATTGAAGATTTTTTCGGCATTTCGATTTTCTTCATATTCTTTTCTCCTCATCCGTTAATGAAACATTTTTAACTTCCCTTGGTTTGCTTTCGGCGGGTTTTAATTTTTTCGCTTCTCCGGAAACGTTCAAGGCATTGCACACAAACAAAAACCCGCCCTGAATCCGTCTTGAGGTAAAACAATAAAAACAACCGATCTCCACTCCATTTTCCGTTTTAATTGGCAGGCCTTCCGCTCGGATATCCAAATACAACGCATCCTCATCGTAAATTTGGATTTCTCCCCTCAGGTTTTTTTGGCAATGTTTACAAACATGCGAATCCATTTATTCCGCCTCCTTGGGCAATCTTATGTTGAGACGATTTGTAGTCGGGATGTACTTCAAAATAACGCGCAGAGAGCCGTCCCTGTTTCCAAAAGCCTTTCCGATCTCTCTCCACTGGGGTTTTCCCTCTTCTGCTTTGCCCGGAAGTTGGAAGACCCTGTAGCGGCCCATCGGCATTGCCGTCCAACACGGCTTCTCGTCTTTGGGCGCCCGGGCGTGAAGTTCCGGGGTATAGAGTGGGTAGTCTTGAAGAACGATTGTGAGAGAACCGTCCTTTTCATTCCTAAATCCGGAACCACAGGGATCAAAAAAATCTTTTTTATCCCCTCCGCTCCGACTTACGGCATAAACCAACAAGCGTGGTTTTTTTGCCTTTTCCTTCTGTTCGTCTGCCATGGAATCCTCCTTTGTTTTTAAAAATAGAATTTGAAACTGATCGGCAATTGAATGCTCGACCGTTCGGAAAGCTTCAACATGTTGATATTCACTCTGGGGGTAAAACTGATGCTGGACCGTTTGGAGACCATCACTTCCACCCCTCCCCCGACGAGCAGGCCAAAATCGGTCTCGCTTTGGGACATGGAAGGCAATGGCAGATCCTTATTGTTTCCATCCCGATAACTGACATCCTTCTTCTTTGTGTGATAAATACCCGGGGCCGCAAAGAGATTGAATTTGATCTTGCCGACCGGCTTCGGTGACCAGTTGACCCCGACATTCCAGTTAAAGATTTGCAGGGTCTCTTTGAATGTCCCGACATGCCCCGTTGCTTTTCTGCGGACACCGCTGAAATTAAAAGGCCCGGTTGAAGTGTAGCCGGTATTCATCATTAAGGAAAAATTGCGGCACCCCTGACAGGAGAGGCGATAAAAGGCGTCGAACCCGATACTAAAGCCAAGAGTGGATTTGCCGTGCTCGCCGTTGAAATCACGGTTAAAAACAATGGCGGGACCGACATAAGGGGCCACAGCGACATCGGCGGCTTTAACAGAAGCAGAAAGAAAAAATGCCGCCAGAAACGAGGAAATTATTTTTTTGTTTTTGCATGGCATGCCCCTCTCTTGAGCAAGCGGCATGCCAGAAGAAGTTTTTTTGAAAACTGGCGATTTGACGTCTGTTTTAAAAAAAATGAATTACGGCTCTTCATAAATTTGGGAAACATTTTTTCCCACTAGGGAAAGAAGCTTTCCCTCACATCCGAGCTCTTGTTCGCCAAATATCTGAATTTACATCGTCATGTATTTCTTCGGCTTGGCATACCCATTGCAAAACAGGCTGTAGGAGGTTTCCATGCAACGACGGAACAAGATATTTTCAGCGGGGGCGATAGCGCTCTTCATCATTATCTCACAACCAGCTTGGGCCCAGGATCCGGCCTCCAACTTTCTCATCCGATTGGGAACATATATGCGGCAAATCGCCGCTCCGGCCGGAATTGTGGCTGTCATATTCGGGGTGGTTTCCGTCTGGCTGGCGGTGGAACAGAAAAGTTACACCATCGTTTTCAAAATCTGTGTCGGCGTTGCAATGATCGCCGCGGCCCCTTCTCTCGTACGATTTTTTGTGCAGTTGGGAATGTAAGGAGAAAAAATGCTCGAAATTCACAAGGTCTTCAGAAATATCGACACGAAAGACTTGTTGTTTGGCTTTGAAATTATCGATCTGTTTTTCATCTTTTTTATTTTCAATCTGGGCAATATTTTTGATTGCGGTTTCATCATAAACTTGACCGTCTGCCTGCTCTTTGCCGCCACCCTGCGACTCCTCAAACTCAACAAACCGCGCGGATATCTTTTAGATCTGATTCGTTTTTTTACACGCAAACACCGCTGGTCCAACGGAGGGAAATAAAATGGCCAGAAACATATTCAAAGAAAATGCGACTCCCTTTGCCTATGAGATCCCCTATCTGGCCGTGGAAGAGGACATGCTAGTACACGCCGACGGTTCCTATACCAAGGGGTTGATTCTCTCTGGCTTGGATACTTGGACTCTTCCGGACATGCGACTCAATGAATTATCGAACCACATTAAAAACTTAATAATTTCAATTGGTTCCGACATATCGCTCCAATTCTTTTATGTCTCTGACGACCAAATTCAAGAAGAAGTTTCTCAATTCAACCAGAATCTGACTTTAAAAAATGAAGTGCAAAAATTGATTTTTGACGACCGTCAAAAAATTATGAACACATCTTTGGGGCGACGCATCCGGATTTATCTCTTTCTCACCAAACAATTCAAAAATGGGGACAGAGGGTATTTTGGAAAAGTTAAAGCATGCTTTCATCAAATCCTTGCTCCCAGCAAAAAGAGAGAATCCGTTTTTGGAAAAAAACACCAAGAAGCACTCCGTGATCTGAATAAAACTTGTCACGACATCATCAGACACCTTGCACAAGGTTTCCGCCCTATTCATGTAAAACTGATGAATGAAGAGGAATATAGCCAACTGCTGTACGAGTGGCTTAATCCAAAAAAATTTCTTCTATACGGAAAAAATAAAACTGCCGGAGCATTTCATTTTGAAGATGATCCGCTGAATGAAGTCCCAAGATTTTTCATGTCATTCAGAGAAAAACTAGCCGCTTCCAGTTGTGAAGAATATGAAAATCGCCTCATTCTGGATGAAACTTTCATCCGCGTTATCACGTTCAACCATTTCCCAGACAACACCTATCCGGCCATGATGGATGCGTTTCTTTACGCTTTCGATTTTCCGTTTCGAATGACCGTGGCAATAACTCCTGTGAACACCCAACATCTTCTGGATAAAATCCGCGCCAAAGGACGCCGTAAACGACTTTTCTTAGGCATAGACTACAACAGAAAATTCAAGAATGCCCCGTCAGAAGTGGCTGCGCA
>JAUYJH010000178.1 GCA_030688705.1 Deltaproteobacteria bacterium | reverse complement strand
ATCTCCGTCACCACGCCGGCGCCGACGGTGCGGCCCCCTTCGCGAATGGCGAACCGAAGCTCCTTTTCCATAGCGATCGGTGTGATCAATTCCACCGTCATCGCCACATTATCCCCCGGCATCACCATCTCCACCTTCTCCGGCAATTCACACACTCCCGTCACATCCGTCGTCCTAAAATAAAACTGCGGGCGATACCCCTTGAAAAACGGAGTGTGTCTCCCACCCTCCTCTTTCGTCAAAATATAAACCTCACACTTGAATTTCTTGTGCGGCGTGATCGAACCCGGTTTGGCCAACACCATTCCACGTTCCACTTCTTCTTTCTTCGTCCCGCGCAATAAGCAACCGACGTTGTCCCCTGCAAACCCTTCGTCCAACAATTTGCGGAACATCTCCACACCGGTCACCACTGTCTTCTGTGTCGGTTTCAATCCGACAATCTCAATCTCTTCTCCCACCTTCACCTTCCCCCGCTCCACTCTTCCCGTCACCACCGTTCCTCTGCCAGAGATGCTGAAAACATCTTCCACAGGCATCAAAAACGGCTTCTCCACGGGCCTTTGCGGCGTCGGTATATAGCTGTCCACCGCGTCCAATAATTTCTGGATCGCCTCGTACCCCAGCTCTCCCGCGTCTCCCTCTACCGCCTTCAGGGCCGAGCCTTTGATAATCGGAATGTTGTCCCCATCAAATTTATATTTGCTTAAAAGTTCTCTCACTTCCAATTCAACCAGATCCAAAAGTTCTTTGTCGTCCACCTGATCCACTTTGTTCATGAAGACCACAATATAAGGAACGCCCACCTGCCTGGCCAAAAGAATATGCTCTCTCGTCTGCGGCATCGGTCCATCGGCGGCGGAAACTACCAAAATCGCTCCGTCCATCTGCGCGGCGCCGGTGATCATGTTCTTCACATAATCGGCATGCCCCGGACAATCGACGTGGGCATAGTGACGCTTATCCGTTTCATATTCCACATGGGCCGTGGCAATCGTAATCCCGCGCTCTCTCTCCTCCGGTGCTTTATCAATCTGATCATACGCCACAAATGTCGCCATGTTCTTCGTTGCCAAATATTTCGTAATCGCCGCCGTCAATGTGGTCTTGCCATGATCCACGTGACCAATGGTCCCTACGTTCACATGCGGCTTCTTTCTCTCAAATTTTGCCTTGCCCATTGTCTCCTCCTTATTTTCGTTTTCCGGCTTTCACATGATGGCCTTGCATCACCGAAGTACCTGGTACCTCGTACCTAGTTTCCGGGCCAACCAGGTACTAGGTACCAGGTACTAGGTACTTATTTATTCATACCGTTATTTTTATTAAACCGTTATTTCTTCATCCAATTAGCGATATTGCGCGACTCCAATACATCGACTGTAAGCCGAGTCAATAGCCGATTTAACATTTCTTCATATTTTTTGGGCTTTTTAGAGACCCCCTTTTTCTTGGTCTCGCCCACGCCGATCGAAACGGAATACACCTCATTGTTGGAGGCGCGAGTCAAATTTAAGGTTAATTCGGCGCGACCCTCGGCCTCTCCCTTGAAAAACCCTTTCTTGGAACTCCCTGAAAACGCATCGATACGGCCGGTCAATCGAAAATCGGCCGCTTCTTTATTGGAGACCAGTTTGTAACCGCAATCTTTGAGGCCCTGTTCCAAGGCACCTTGAATCACCTCGGCAACCGGCTTGTCCGACTCCACCGGAACATCCTCTTTTTTGGTGACCAATGTGCCGACATTTTTTTCTTCGCGGGCATCTTCAATGGGTCCTACCCAAAATTTTTGTTTTCCTTCGCTCTTCCAGCCGCATTGGAGTTCTTTTTTGAAACTGTCGTCGAGTTTCAACTGAACTTGCGCCGGCTCCGCGGCAGATGCGGACCATGGACAAAGGACCATGGACCATAGACCTAAAAACAACATCGTCATTCCCACGAGCCATACCGTCATTCCGGCGGAAGCCGGAATCCAGTTTATTTTCTTCATAAATTTTCCCCCTTCTAAGAAAGCAACGGCACTTTCCCAAAAAACGTTGAGCCGAGACCGGGAATCGAACCCGGGGCCTCCTCATTACCATTGAGGTGCTCCGCCAACTGAGCTATCTCGGCATTCTCAAAAAAATTCAGATGAGTTACGACTCCAGCAAAATAACACAAATACTGATAACAACATCCCATAACCTTTTCGTACAATTTTTTGTTTGAAACAATAATTGTCAAAGTCCCATATCGACTCCAATGTTTGTAAGTGCCTTTTTCCCTCGCTTCTCGCACAATGGGTCTGGAAAATTGAGATAAAGGCAATTGGGTAACTAAAGACCAATATTCCATTGCTTTTTTTAAACTCACATCATTATAAATATTCAGTTCCGCCTTTATTTTTCTCTCTTCAACTCCGCAAATCTCTCTTAGAAATTTCAGAAATGTTCTGATGATGAGTGGATCGGTATTCCCCAAAGCAAGTGATGCGCATTTTCTGTATTTTTTCCCCTCACCGAGATAAAGGCCAATAGTCACAGCAAAAAGCATTTTTTCTTTTTCACTAAGAATCGTTTTAATTTTAAAAGGATCACCATTAGGATTCCATTTTATATATACCGCTTCACTACAATTGCGTGTTTTGATGCCGTGCTTCTCCATCCAATATCTCACAGCGTGTAAAGACACTCCCAAGCCATCCGCAATCTCTTGCATCGATTTTTTCTTTTCGATGTATTCTTGTTTAAGAAATTTTTTATTTTGATACTTTTGCATATTTATTTTCTTAACTGCTCCGTATATTTTTGGAGCGGTTTGAAAACTCTATCTGCGCATACGTAATCCACACCTTTTTCGTACGCCATTGTCAGTTGTGCCAAAAGATAGCTATCCATTTGCCTGCATGTCTCAATGGGATCTTTAATCACAATGGTTTCTCCTGCCTTCATAAAGAGCCTCTGGATTACGACCATCATTGACCTTGATCCACTCCTGCCTTGTCATGCCCGTTTTTTTCCAGATATCCCATAAGGTATCCCCTTTTTGAACATGGTATCGAACATAAACCTGCCGCAATTCAAAACATCCTCCGGGACACATCATCATAAAAACCTCCCTTGAGCGGGAGAAGGGAATCGAACCCTCATAGCCTGCTTGGAAGGCAGGCACTCTACCATTGAGCTACTCCCGCGAAAATTCGCTTAAGCGAATTTTCCCTCTATTTTCTATTCTCTATTTTCCAATTTCCAAAATGGACAATAGAAAATGGAAAGTAGAGGGGCTGCCTACGGCAGCCTGTGGAGGGGGAAGGATTTGAACCTTCGAAGGCATAAGCCATCAGATTTACAGTCTGACCTCGTTGGCCGCTTGAGTACCCCTCCGAAAATTTCCGCAAGGAAATTTGCCCTCTATTTTCCACTTTCTATTCTCTATTTTCCAATCTCGAAAATAGACAATGGAAAATGGAGGAAAAATTTGCTGTGCAAATTTTTGAGCCGGCGGGCGGAATCGAACCGTCGACCTACTGATTACAAATCAGTTGCTCTACCAGCTGAGCTACGCCGGCGGGTTCAAAAAAAAACAAACACTCTCCTTTAAGCCCCCGCTCAATTCAAATATTTTACTGATTTTGGAGAGTGGGATTTTCTAAAGAATATCTTTAAGGTTGTCAAGGAGTTAAACGCCGTGCCTTGGCAATTTCGGCCATCAAAATCCCGCCGGCCACGGAAACATTAAAAGAACCGACCGCCCCCTCCATGGGGATAGAAACAAGGGCATCGCAATGTTCACGCACCAGACGCCGAAGTCCCCGCCCCTCGCTCCCCACAACAAGGGCCAACGGAAAAACCGGTTTTTGTTGATCCAAAGAGACTCCCTCCCCCGCCGCACCCCATACAAAAAATTCTTTATCTTTCAAATAATTGATAACATTTACCAAATTTGTTTCTTGAACGATGGGAAGATACTCTTGCGCCCCCGCCGCTGCCTTACAAACGGCATTGGTCACCAAGGCTTGTCGGTGTTTGAGCAACACCACGCCCGAAGCTCCACAAAGATGGGCCGTGCGCATCAAGGCACCGACATTATGCGGATCCTGAATTTCATCCAATAAAACTAAAAAACCCCCTTTGGGGCGTTTGAGAGTTTTTTGCACGACATCTCCAAAATCGGCATATTCAAATGCCGAAACTTCGACGGCAACCCCTTGGTGTTCTTGGGTGCCGCAAAGATGGGAAATTTTTTCAGGCGAGGCATCTTGAATGGGAATGTTTTTATTCTGCGCAAGCTGAACCAGTTCTTCGGAGGCCGCTTCTTTCGCGCGCCGGGCCCAAAAAATCCGGAAAACCTTGCGCCGCCCCGCCCGCAAAATTTCCAGCGCCACATTTTTACCCCCAAGAATTTCTTTTGACATGAAGCGGGATATACTTCATGAGTAGGGCACTTTGTAAAGGGGAACGCTAATGGGAACGCTAATGGGCACAAAATTTTAAGCATTAAATTCTAAATTCTAAACAAACTACAAACCCCAATATTCCAAATCGCAAACATGTTGTTTGAAAAATTATTATTTTGAAAATTGGAATTTGTTTAGTATTTGAAATTTAGAATTTGGGATTTGTTTAGGATTTAGACATTCGAATTTCGGATTTTTTATAAATTATGCACCCAGCACTACACATGACGGCGAAGGGTTTGCGGTGGTTCCAGAGCGGGCACCCGTGGATTTTTTCGAGCGACATTGTCGCCAAAGAAACGAATGAACCGGGGCTGGTGACACTGCTCGGCCCCAAAAGTGAATTTTGCGCGCAAGCCCTCTATTCTCCCCATTCCAAAATCGCCTGCCGCATTTTGACCCGCGAAAAAGAGACAATCGATCGCGCATGGTGGCAAAAAAAAATCGGCGCGGCCCTGCAAAAAAGACGCGCGCTGAACGTCCCCTCCAACGCCAAACGCCTTGTTTTTGCGGAGGCCGACGGTCTCCCTTCACTGATTGTCGATGCCTACGGCCCTTATCTTGTTGTACAGACCTTGAGCGCCGGTCTGGAAAAATTCAAAGAGACGATTTTTGATATTTTAAAATCAATGATCGATGCCGAAGGTATTTTGGAAAGAAACGATGCCCCCATTCGGAAAAAAGAGAACCTCCCGTTGATCAAGCAGTGCGTGGCGGGAGAAGTGCCGAAACAGACGATTATTGAAGAGTCGGGTTTGAAATTTGCGGTCGATTTATGGGAGGGGCAAAAAACCGGCGCCTTTTTGGATCAAAGAGACAACCGGATTTTTGCGGGGTTTAAAGCAGAAGGAAAAGCGCTCGATGTTTTTTCCTATGAAGGCTGGTTTGCCTGCCACATGGCCAAAAAGGCCGATTCGGTTTTATGCGTGGAAAGCTCCAAAAAATCGGCGGAAAGAATTTTAGAAAACGCAAAACGCAACGGGCTGGAAAATAAAATCAGCGTTGAAACAGCCGACGCCTTTGATTTCTTAAAAAACGCCGATCATACGGGGCAACATTTCAACACCGTCAATCTCGACCCTCCCGCCTTCATCAAAACAACTTCCGAACGCGAACGGGGGTACCGAGGTTATAAAGAAATCAATTTGCGCGCGATGAAATTATTGAAACCGAAAGGAACCCTCATCACTTCTTCCTGCTCTTTTCATTTTTCAAAATCGGATTTTGAAGGGATGCTGGAAGAAGCGGCGCACGATGCCAATGTCGATCTCAATTTGATTGCCGGCACTGGCGCGGCCTTGGACCACCCCACCCTTCCCCAATTTCCAGAGGGGGATTATCTGAAGTGTTATTTTTTGGCCGTCGCGGCAAGATCTTGAACTCGGCGCAGCCAAACCTGCCACTGTTCATCCACACCCGATTCTTTGTGCCATTCCGGTTTTCTGCGGAACAATTCTTCCCTTAAAAAATGGGTCGCCTGCACCGGACCCAAAAGAAAATCGTATAAGCGCCTCTCCCTCTTCAAACGATCAGACTCGCGGCGGCCCAAAAGTCCCAAATTCAATTCTTCATTATTTAAAATCTCGACAGCTTTCTCCACAAATTCACCGTATGTTTTAAAAAAGACCATCGGTTTCAGCTGGGGTACGCGATTGATAATCAACAAAGCAGCTCCACGCATCAGCGATTCTCCTTCAGCGACGCGCCGAATCTGTTCCAGCACCGTTACATCATTAAACAACGCCAAGGCCGTCATGCGCCCCAACATCTGGCTTGCCTCTTCATCCTCCCCTTTAGCCACTTTCAAGTTTACCGGGTAGCCCTGTAAAATGGCATAAGGCCCAAAATCGACGGCGGCGCTCATTCCATCAGCACTTTCCCGGGTCCAGAGCCTCCATCCCAAAATGTCGAGAGAGACTTTTAAGGCCTCATCTTTTTCAGGATCAGGAGGCCACTGCAGGCAATC
>JAUYJH010000176.1 GCA_030688705.1 Deltaproteobacteria bacterium | reverse complement strand
ATACCGTTATTTTTATTAAACCGTTATTTTTTACCCCCCCTGCGACTTCTTGACCACTTCTTCAGCGACGTTTTTCGGCGCCGGTTCATAATGTGAAAACTGCATCGTATAGTTCGCGCGCCCCTGCGTGATGGACCGAAGGTCCGTAGCATAACCAAACATATTTGCCAAGGGTACCATGGCCCCGATCGCCTGCGTACCGTGGCGCACCTCGCTCCGGTTGATCCGGCCGCGGCGGGAATTAAGGTCCCCCGTTACCGGGCCCACAAAATCCTCCGGAACCACCACTTCTACATCCATGATCGGTTCCAACAAAACGAGCCCCGCCTTTTTGGCCCCATCCTTTAATGCCATGGAGCCGGCAATTTTGAAGGCCATTTCGGAAGAGTCCACGTCATGATAAGAACCGTCAAAAAGGGCCGCCTTCAAATCGACCAGGGGATACCCCGCCAACACGCCCCGTTCAAGAGCTTCCACGATTCCTTTGCGAACCGGCTGTATAAACTCTCTGGGGACGGAACCGCCGACCACTTCGTCCAAAAATTCAAAACCTTTACCCCGCTCTTGCGGTTCGAGACGGAGCCAAACGTGACCGTATTGGCCGCGGCCGCCGGTCTGGCGAATGTATTTTCCTTCAATCTCCACTGTTTTGCCGATTGTTTCTTTGTAAGCCACCTGCGGTTTTCCGACACTGGCCGCCACTTTAAATTCGCGCAACAGACGATCAACAATTATTTCCAGATGGAGCTCGCCCATTCCCGAAAGAACGGTCTGGCCTGTCTCTGGATCCACTTTGACTCTGAAAGAGGGATCTTCCAAAGCCAATTTCTGAAGCGACTCGCCCAATTTTTCTTCGTCGGCCTTCGATTTGGGCTCAATCGCCACAGAAATAACGGGATCCGGGAAAACCATCGATTCCAAAACAACGGGATTATTTTCGTCGGCCAGGGTATCACCGGTGCTGGTGTATTTAAGGCCAACCGCGGCGGCGATATCGCCTGCCGCCACTTCTTTGATCTCTTCACGCTTATTCGCGTGCATTCTTAACAGACGCCCAATCCGCTCCCGCTTTCCTTTTGTGGCGTTATAAATATAAGAGCCGGAAGCCAGCTTGCCGGAATAGACGCGGAAGAAAGTCAATTGGCCCACAAAGGGGTCGTTCATGATTTTGAAAGCGAGCGCTGCGAACGGAGCGGCCGGGTCCGCCTTGCGAGTCAGCTTTTTTTCGGGATCGTCCGGAGAGGTCCCCTCCACATCCGGCAAATCCAGAGGTGAAGGGAGCAAATCAACAACGGCATCCAGCACTTCTTGCACCCCTTTGTTCTTGAAGGCGGCGCCGCAAAAAACCGGCGTCATCCTCAATTCCAAAGTCGCTTTTCTGGCCGCCTTTTTAAATTCTTCTTCGGTCAGCGCTTTGCCTTCGAGATATTTTTGCAAAAGGGCGTCGTCCCCTTCCACCACGGCCTCAATCAATTTTTCACGGTGTTGTTTCGTTTTCGCGACCATGTCATCCGGAATTTCAGAGATGCTGATCTTGGAACCCATCGACTCTTCGTCATAAATATGGGCCTGCATGCTCCAGAGATCGATCACTCCCCTGAACTTGTCCTCGGCACCCAGTGGGAGTTGAAACGGAACGGGATTGGCACGGAGACGGTTTTGCATCATGTCGAGGCACATATAAAAATCGGCCCCGACGCGATCCATTTTGTTGATGAAGGCGATTCTGGGAACATGATAGCGATTGGCTTGCCGCCAAACGGTTTCTGACTGGGGCTCCACACCGGCAACGGAATCAAAAACGCCGATGGCACCATCCAGCACGCGCAGGCTTCGCTCGACCTCGATGGTAAAATCGACATGCCCGGGGGTGTCGATGATGTTGATGAGGGTTCCCTTCCAAAAACAGGTGGTTGCCGCCGCCGTGATGGTGATGCCCCGTTCCTGCTCCTGTTCCATCCAGTCCATGACGGCAGTCCCCTCATGCACCTCGCCTATTTTGTAGGTGATCCCGGTGTAAAAAAGGATCCGTTCGGTACACGTGGTCTTACCGGCATCAATATGGGCGATAATGCCGATATTTCTTGTTTTTCTTAAAATGTCTTGTGCTTCTGCCATATGTTTTACTTTTCAAAGAGCGTTATTCGTTCTGCGTCGTGCGTTCTGCGTGCTGCGTTTGCGTATTCACGCACTACGCACCACGAACTACCATTTATAGTGCGCAAAAGCGCGATTCGACTCCGCCATTCTGTGGGTCTCCTCTTTCTTTTTCATGGCATTCCCCTTGTTTTCCAAGGCATCCATGATCTCCGCGGCCAGCTTTGCCTCCATGCTTTTTTCGCCGCGGCTTCGTGTGGCGTCAATCAACCAACGAAGACCCAGTGACAATCTTCTGTCGGGCCGAACCTCGATGGGAACCTGATAATTGGCACCGCCGACCCTGCGGGAACGAACCTCCATGGTCGGCTTGATATTTTCCAATGCTTTTTTAAACAGTTCCAGAGGCTCTTGCCCTTTTTTTTCTTTGATCCTGTCAAAAGCCCCGTAAACAATGGATGCCGCCTTGGCTTTTTTGCCTTCCCACATAATCTGGTTGATAAACTTGGAGACAAGCTTGTCGTGATACTTCAAGTCTGCCGCAACCGTTCTTTTCAATGAAACACGTTTTTTTCTTGGCATAAAAAATCCTATCCCATCACTTCGGCTTCTTCGCTCCGTATTTGGAACGGCTCTGTTTTCTGTTCGCGACACCCAGCGTATCCAATGCGCCGCGGACAATGTGATAACGGACACCGGGGAGATCTTTTACGCGGCCGCCGCGAATCAGCACCACCGAGTGCTCCTGAAGATTGTGCCCCTCTCCCGGAATATAGCCGGTCACTTCCATCGCGTTTGTCAAACGGACTCTCGCCACTTTTCGCAACGCGGAATTCGGCTTCTTGGGGGTGGTGGTGTAAACACGCGTACACACCCCCCGCTTCTGCGGACAAGACATCAGCGCGGGCGCCGTTGTTCTCATTTTTACTTTTTGTCGGCCCAAACGGACCAACTGGTTAATCGTTGGCATAAAAGTACTTTTAATTACGTATAGTTAGAACCCCTTTTTTTAAGGGGCAAAAAGTGGTGGGAACCTAACAAAAAGGCCTTTCTACGTCAAGGACTTATACCCCTTTTTAAGCGCTCCACATCCCTTCAGCTCCAGCATGGATCCTTTCTATTTCAACCTCTACTTTAACTTTAACCGGCAATGCTGTGTGTCAAATCGGTTTCCTCATGTTCCGCGGTCAACACCTCGGCCGTCTCTTCCACCGCAATCCTTAAATCTTTGTAGCGTTTTATACCGGTCCCCGCAGGAATCGGTCTTCCCATAATCACATTTTCTTTCAAGCCTCTTAAATGATCGACGCGCCCCGAAACGGCCGCCTCCGTCAAGACCTTGGTTGTTTCCTGAAACGAGGCCGCCGAAACGAAACTGTCTGTCGACAAAGAGGCCTTGGTAATACCCAGCAACAAGGGCTCTGCGGTTGCCGGAGTCCCCCCTTTGGCCCGAATTTTTTCGTTGACGTCGGTAAACTCGAATTTTTCAACCTGTTCTTCGGCAAGCCACTCGCTGTCTCCCGCGTCAAGGATCTTCACGCGTTTGAGCATCTGGCGGACGATCACCTCAATGTGCTTATCGTTCAATTTCACCCCCTGCAGACGATAGACTTCCTGAACTTCATCGACCAGATATTTGGCCAAGGCCTTTTCACCCAGCACCTTGAGAATGTCATGGGGATTGCTGGAACCGTCCATCAAAGGTTCTCCGGCCTTGACATAATCGCCCTCATGCACGGAAATATGTTTTCCTTTGGGGATCAGATATTCCATCGGTTCGCCCACTTCCGGAGTCACAACGACTTTCCGTTTTCCCTTTGTGTCTTTTCCAAACGAGACACATCCGTCAATTTCGCTGATGACGGCGTATTCCTTGGGGCGCCTGGCTTCGAAAAGCTCCGCCACGCGCGGAAGACCGCCGGTGATATCTTTTGTTTTTGTCGTTTCACGGGGCATCTTGGCAAGCACATCGCCCGCTTTCAATTCTTCCCCATCGGAAACCGTGATGATGGCGCCAACAGGGAGAAGATATCGTGCCTCTGATTTTCCGTCCGGAAGCTTGGCGGTCTCACCCTTGGAATCTTTAATGGTAATGCGCGGGCGGTAGTCGGCCTTTTTGGGGGTCGTCACCACTTTGGTCGCAAGACCGGTCACTTCATCCACCTGCTCTCTCAAGGAGATACCCTCCACCAGCTCGGCGTAACGGACTTGTCCCGTCACCTCGGTCAAAATCGGCGTGGCATAAGGGTCCCATTCCGCAAGCTGCGTACCCGGTTTTACTTTTTGCCCCACCTTCACTTTCAAAACAGCCCCATAGGTAAGGCGGTAGCGTTCCCGCTCCCGGCCTTCATCGTCCGCAATCGCAATTTCAGCATTGCGGTTCATGACGATCTGTTTTCCCTCTTTGTTCACAACGGTTTTTTCATTATGCAATTTGATGGTTCCTTCATGACGGGATTCCAGCGTGGACTGCTCCACGCGGCGCGACGCGGTGCCGCCGATATGGAAAGTTCTCATGGTCAGCTGGGTCCCGGGCTCGCCGATCGCCTGCGCGGCGATGACGCCGACGGCCTCGCCGATGGAAACCAGATGTCCTCTGGCCAAATCACGGCCATAGCATTTGATGCAGATCCCCTTGCGGTTGCGGCAGGTGAGCACCGAACGGATCCGGACTTTTTCCACGCCGGCATCCTCCACTTTTTGAACCCCTTCTTCGGTCACCTCTTCACCGCCGGCAATCAGCAATGCGCCGGAAAAGGGATCGACCACATCTTCCAGAATCACGCGGCCCAAAATGCGATCGCCCAGCCCCTCAATGACTTCCCCGCCTTCCAAAAGGGCTTCCATCTCGATGCCGTCCAGCGTGCCGCAATCGGGATCCAGAACCACGCTGTCTTGCGCGACATCGACAAGCCGCCTTGTGAGATAACCGGAATTTGCGGTCTTCAGCGCGGTATCGGCCAGACCCTTTCTGGCGCCGTGAGTGGAAATAAAGTATTGCAACACATTCAAGCCTTCACGGAAATTGGCGGTAATCGGCGTTTCAATAATTTCGCCCGACGGTTTGGCCATCAACCCGCGCATACCGGCCAGCTGGCGCATCTGCTGGGCGGAACCTCTGGCGCCCGAATCGGCCATGATGAATATCGGGTTGAAAGAAAGTTGTTCCCTTTTTTCACCGCTTTCGGAAACCGCGACTTCGCGTTCCAAACCATCCATCATAATGTCGGCGATCGCCTCGGTGGCCTCCGCCCAGATGTCGACGACCTTGTTGTATTTTTCCCCGGCGGTGATCAAACCCTCAGTGTATTGTTCTTCCACATCGCGCACTTCTTTATAGGCTCTGTCCAGCAATTCTTTTTTGGCCGTCGGAATGGCCATGTCATCGATGCAGATGGAAATACCGGCTTTGGTGGAATAGGTAAACCCCAGCCGGCGCAGGTTATCGGCCAGAAGGACCGTTTCTTTGTCGGCACAAAGGCGATAGCATTGGTCGATGAGTTCCGCGACCGCTTTTTTATCCATGACCCGGTTGATCGCGTCAAACCCGATGGCCGCCGGAACAACTTCTGCCAGCAAGACCCGGCCCACGGTCGTCTCTTGGAGCTTGCCATGAATACGGCAACGGATTTTCGCCTGTAAATCAATTTCACCGGCATCATAGGCGATGCGAACCTCCTCCGGGGAAGAAAGGGCTTTCCCCTCTCCCTTGGCGAAAGCGCGCTCGCGGGTAAGATAGTAAAGCCCCAAAACCATATCCTGCGTCGGCACGATGATCGGTTTGCCGCTGGCGGGGGATAAAATATTATTGGTCGACATCATCAAAACGCGGGCTTCCACCTGCGCTTCAACCGAAAGAGGAACGTGAACGGCCATCTGATCTCCGTCGAAGTCGGCGTTGAACGCGGTACAAACCAGCGGATGGAGCTGAATCGCCTTGCCTTCAATCAAAACCGGCTCGAAAGCCTGAATGCCGAGACGGTGCAAAGTCGGCGCGCGGTTCAAGAGCACCGGATGCTCCTTGATGACTTCATCCAGACAATCCCAGACTTCGGGAACTTCGGCCTCCACCAAACGTTTGGCGCTCTTGATGGTTGAAGCCAGTCCTTTTTCTTCCAATTTTTGATAAACGAACGGTTTGAACATTTCCAGGGCCATCTGTTTCGGCAAACCGCACTGATGCAGTTTGAGTTCCGGACCGACCACAATCACCGAACGGCCGGAATAGTCGACCCGTTTTCCCAAAAGGTTTTGGCGGAAACGCCCCTGTTTCCCTTTAAGCATGTCGGAGAGGGAACGCAGAGCCCTTTTGTTGGGGCCGACAAACGGCTTGGCGCGGCGCCCGTTGTCGAACAAGGCATCCACCGCTTCTTGCAGCATCCGTTTTTCATTGCGAATGATGATATCGGGGGCGTTGAGCTCCATGAGCCGCTTCAACCGGTTGTTCCGGTTGATCACGCGGCGATACAGATCATTCAGATCGGATGTGGCAAACCGGCCGCCATCCAACGGAACCAAAGGACGCAGATCGGGCGGCAACACCGGAACAATCTCAATCATCATCCACTCGGGGCGGTTGTCCGATTCACGGAATTGTTCGACCAATTTAAGACGTTTGGCCAGTTTTTTTGCCGTAGCCACCGACTTTGTTTTTTTCAAATCTTTTCGGATTTTTTTGGAAAGTTCGTCCAGATCGACTTTTTTGAGCATGTCACGGACCACTTCGCCCCCCATGCCCACCTGGAAGGTATGCCCGAAATCTTGCAGTGATTTTTGATAACGCTCTTCGGTCAACACCTCCCCTTCCTGCAAGGTTGTGTTGCCGGGATCTCTCACCATGTAAGCTTCACAATACAAAACTCTTTCCAGCTCTTTTAGGGTGACATTCAGCATAAGGCCGATGCGGGAGGGGAGACTTTTCAAAAACCAGATATGGGCAACCGGCGTGGCCAATGTGATGTGCCCCATCCGTTCGCGCCGGACTTTGGACTGGATCACTTCCACACCGCATTTTTCGCAGAC
>JAUYJH010000174.1 GCA_030688705.1 Deltaproteobacteria bacterium | reverse complement strand
TGTCATCCTGACCCTGAGCTTGCCGAAGGGGAAGGATCCCGTGGAAACACGCCAAAAATCGGGATTCTTCGCGGAGTTTACACTGAACGGAGTGAATGTGCTCAGAATGACAAATTGCAGTTTTCATAAGTTTTTAGAGGTGCCCACCAAAAAGGCAGCTTAATTTTTACAAATTAACCATCACATAGCCGATGATGTCGGCAACGTGAAATGAAATTCGGTTCCTTTTCCCTCGCCGCTTTCTGCCCAGATTTTTCCGTGATGGGCATGGATGATTTTTCTGCAAAGAAACAGCCCAAGACCAAGGCCGCTTTGACTTTGGTTCGTTATGGGAGATCGCACCGGTTGCAGGCGGGTAAAGATTCCTCCCAAATTTATTTTGGGAATTTCAGGTCCGTCATTGCGGATGATCACTTCAATATCGCCATGATGTCGTAGCTCAGTCAATATGTCAGGGTAGGTGACAGGGTGTTTTGTTGCCATGGTATGATTTCTTCTTTCATTTTTGGGGTGTACTTCCGGTTGTTTTCACTCGAGATCGTTTGTCTACGGACCTTTAATTGAATTGTTTTGGGTGAAAATTTGGCGATGCGTTGATTTTTGTAATAAACGTGGATGTCGTCATTGATCAGGGAACGGACTTCCACCTTCGCTTTGGCAAAGGAAGGGTAGATATTTGATTTGGGGATTTGCAAAGTGACCCCATTGTAAGAAATCGTGTTGTCATTGGCGACAGTCCTTTGCTCCTTCACACAGAGGATTTGCATCAAGTCGATATTGTTTGGAACGGGTCTCCAAGCTGATTTTGGATTGGCCGGTTTTTTGGTGAAGCGGCGATTGTGTTGAGGGATGATTTTTTTGGCGACGGTGTTGGCGTGATTTTTATCCGCTGCTTTTTCCAATCTTAATTCAGAGACGAGACGATCCTGAAACGTTCCCCAGAGTCTTTCGACCCTCCCCTTGGCTTGGGAAGAATAGGCCGGAATGAGAGTGATACCCAATTCTCTCAAGGCACGCCCTACCTGTGTTTCGGGCTTTTTATTTTGCAATTGTTCTTCCAGAGTTGCCTCTCGCGGCGTTTGGAAGATCATGTGCCGATCGGCGTAAACACTGGCCGGGAGACCCTTTTTAGAGAAAGTTTCATAAAAAAGACGAAGGTAACCCATGGTTGTTTCTTCCTCATCAAAAAAACCGGCAGGGACCTCATTGGTGGCATCATCAATCAAGCCCAGAAAGGTGAGCCGTGGTCCCCGACCCTCCAACCAATCATGGTTGGAGCCATCCGTTTGCAACATCATCCCTTCCTGTGCTTTTCTCTCCCTGCGAGTCCGATGCTTGGGCCTTCTTTTTTTTCTGACAGAGGGAATCCCTTCGGCTCTGAGCGTTCTTTGTACCGTTGACCGGGAAACAACAATGCCTTCCACCCCATTCAGCTTTTCTGTTAAATGGTGGTCATTGAATCCCTGATAGGTACCGGTCGCCATCTTCACGATTTTATCTCCCATCTCCTTGGGTATCTTACGCGGAGATTTTCTGCCCCGATTGCCATGGGCCAATCCTTGGGCTCCTTGCTCCCTGTACCGGGTCTTTAACCGATAAACCTGCCTCTCACAGAGACCCAATACCTCTGCCAACTCTGGGATTGTTGGAGTCCCTTTTCCACTTTTCTTCGCCAGTTTAGAGAGAATGGCGGCTCTGTTTTGCTCTTTCATTGTCAGGGTGATTGTTTTCATACCCTGACATAATCACTGATCTGTTAAACCCTGACATTTTCATTGAGCTACCACATTCAATATCGCCATGATTGACTTTGGAAGTAATCTCGATTCTTTTTCTGGCAAAACGGAGGGCATTGTCCAATAGATTGATGAAAACTTGGTTCATGCCGTCTGGCCAGAAAGGTATTTTTGTCGGGGGGGGGATAATGGTGAGCAGTTGGAGGCCCTTTTTATCGGCCAGTTCCTGATACTGATCGACAATGGCCGTAAAAAATTTTGAAAAATCGGCTGTTTTTATATGGGAGATGTTTTGTTGAAAACCCATCTTGGAGACAACCATCTGCGAATCGATCAGCCGGGAAAGCCGTTGACAATGGTTTAATATGCCCTGCAGTACCCCTTTTTGCTCTTCTGTTACAGGGCCAGAGAGGGCGTCTCGCAGGTTTTCCGCGGCGAGCTGGATAATGGCCAAAGGGCTTTTCATTTCGTGGG
The DNA here is from genome assembly GCA_030688705.1 of Deltaproteobacteria bacterium. Lineage (GTDB taxonomy): Bacteria > UBA10199 > UBA10199 > SPLOWO2-01-44-7 > SPLOWO2-01-44-7 > JAHFSU01. Next base: position 8,644 of record JAUYJH010000174.1, on the reverse strand, counting down.
CCATTGCTCCCGCCGATAGACCCCGTATTTTTTCCATTTTTTTCTTTAGCGTGATGTCGACTATGATCCCTGCAAAATAAGCTATTTTATTTTGACTGTCTCTGATGGGGATGATGGTCAGCGATTCCCAGTAATAATCGCCCGTTTTTGTTTTATTGAGCAATTCTCCGCGCCAAGTTCCGCCGTGCAAAATGGTCATCCAAAGGCTCTGATAGGTTTCAGGAGGTGTTTGGCCGCTTTGCGAGATTTTCGGATTTCTCCCCAAAACTTCACCTTGTGAAAAACCGGTGATTCGACTGAAGGGGGGATTGGAATACCGAATCACGCCTCGGCAGTCGGTGATAATCACACCAATCGAATCCTTCTCGAGGGCCTCAAAAAGAACAGGCCCCCAAGTTTTTGGCAACTCTTTATCCACACTTGGATCGTAAGCTCAATGTTTGTGTAATCCAAAGATGATATAAGTCAGCCGTATAAGTCTAAAAATCAATCGGTGCAAAATTGGTAACAGGGGGGAAGGTTATCGGGATTGGTGCTTGAATTAGTGCAAGTGGTTGAGGCTGGGCGTAAGGGGCGGACCATTTCAGCCGGTGCGGCCGCACGGCCGTGGCAGGCAGTTCTGCATTGAAGCACGGAGGAGGTTCCTTCTCTGCGGCACGACCGGTTTCCATTGGTATGACAGCCGCCGCCGGAACCCCCGCAACTGTTTTGAATGGCCGCGGTCCAGTTTGCATCATCCGCCCCTGTGGGGCGGGTGCCGTCTGATGTAGTCACCAGCGGGCTCCCCGTGCCAGAAGTCAAAGAGAGAAAAGATATGTGTCCCCGCCCCGGAGAAGATTTATTCCATTCACGCAAAGAGACGGTATCGGTCTGATAGGATACATGGGGGTAGGTCCAGTGGCACTTGTAGCAATCGGACTTGGCGGCCAGATCGGCTTTGGTCTGCGTATCGGTGAGTGGGACTGCGGCAAGATCGGGGTGGCCGTGACAGTCTTTGCAAAACGGTTCCGAAGCGGAGTCGTACCGCGGAACAATGGGGGAACTGGTCGATGTGGAATAGGTGTAATAGGTGCCATGATCGGGGATTGCGGTCGCAGAGCGCCAGACGGCGCTATGGCCCCATTGAGAGCCGTGGGTGACCCCTGCCGTGTGGCAAGTGGTGCATTGTTTGATAAGGCCCGTTTTCCACGCGGCATCTTCAACATGACAGGTAAGGCATGGGCTGGCCGTACCGCTTCGGATTTCTTCAATATAGGTTGTGGGGTGGACAAGGGTGCGTCCCACCGTTCCTTCAATGTACCAAGAGGCGTCGGTATGGGGAAAAACGGTGTGGCAAGAGCGGCATTCCGGTGTGGCATATAGGGCATCCGAATCGATAGAGTGGCACTGCAGACAGACGGAACTGCCGATGTCTATCATGCTTTTTCCGTGGGATGACGGCTCTGCCCAAGTCGTGCTGTGAGGAAAGATAGAGTCAGAGGAGGAAGAGGAAGAACTGTCTGATTGGATCGTCTGTACGTCACCGCATCCCAAAAATAAAAATGGGAAGATTAAAAAATATTTTTTCATTTATGGAACCCCATTATTTCCATGGCAGGCGGCACAGCCGGAAATGCCTTCTGAAATGGCCCGATCATGGATGGCAACGATATCGATGGAGGTGCCGGTTCGGTTGACCAGATGGATGTTTTCCAAATTATGGCAGATGGTGCAATTGGCATCTCCCCAGCCCAGAGGATGTTCGGATTGATTGAGAGTCAAACCGCCGGGGGTATCGAGCAAATTGCCATAATCCTCTCCCTCATTAAACGCATCCCCCCCGCAACCCGATAAAACCAAAAATCCAAAGAGGAAAAATATTTTTTTCATGGTCCTTTACCTGCATGACACCGCTGGCAATAAGCCACCGTGTGGCATTCGTCGCATTTTCTCGGATTCGCCCGCGCCTCTACCGAGTGATACATCAAAAAATTTCTTCGGTGCATGATCTGCTGGATCGAATCGCGCCTCTGGTGACAGTTGATGCAGAAAAAGTTGTTGCGATGGCATTGCGAACACTCCGCCACGTTTTGTTTGGCGTAATCCTGATGCTTGGCAATCCAGCCGGCCTTATGGCTTTGGGGTTTCGGAAATCCATCGGCATGGCAGCGGGCACAGTCCTGCGAGGCCGGCGCCGGCGGATCGGGGTTGTTGTGGCAGGTATGGCAACCCATTTTGTTCATCTTCGACCGGTCGGCAAAATTGTCCGGGTCTTTATGGCAGTTATCGCAGGAGACATTAGCCCCTTCAAAAAAGCTGTTATGCATCTCGTGCACCTCGGGGGTAAAGAGATCAAACGGGTGCTTCAGCTTTTTTTTCGCCGCAACGGTTGTTGAAAACGCAAAAACCGCCACCGCCAATATCGCCAATATTTTTTTCATCAGCTCTTTTTCCCAAAGTTATAATCGATGCGGAATGCCGCGCGGGCATCTTTATCGAACAAATTATTTTTGTTGTATTCAAAACCGCCCGACAAAATCAAGCCTTTGGCGACCTCATAACCGGTCCAGCCGTAGAGAGAAATGGCATAATCGTTGTCGTTGGTGATTTTTTTATAGGTGGAATAATCGACGCTCAACTCGGCGTAAAATAGATCGTTGAACTGTTCGTGAAAATAACCGCGCACCCCGTTGACATGGCCGCCGAAACTTTTGATGTAATAATAGACCGGCTCAAAACGAAACCCGGCGTTTTCGATGGCCAACTCAAAACCGGTGTCGATGCGCCAACCGTTCCGAAAATCTTGGGGGAGCACTTCCATGTTTTCGTAAGAAACGTTCTCTGTAAATTTAAGATATTGTTCCACAAGGGTCCACGTGGAAGAAAAGCGGGCATCAATCAACCGTCCGGTGCTGTACAAACCCTGTATGGTCGGCTGTGCAAAATCGCGGTCGATGTTAAAATAATTTCCCTCCAGATTCAGCGCGATGCGATGAGTGGGATAGATGTCAAAGCCGGCGGTTCCTACCTGCACCAGTTCGCCGGTCGCATTGTATTCAAAGTTGGCATAGACAAACGGGGTGGAAGAGACGGCGAATTGTCTTGAAACGGTAAAGCCGACCAGGGCTTCGTCGTTTTGCCCGGCTTCAATCACATGAACGTCGTTTTTGACCCACGCGGCGTGGATCGTCGCCTCGGTCTTTTTGAAATTTTTGAGCCCCAGAGAAATGCCGGTCAAAAGCTCTTTATTATCACTGAAATTTTCTATTTCGACATCGCGCGGAATGCCGGAAAAAACGGTCGCGAAAAAATGTTCTGTCGGGGTGACGGTCGCCTGCACCCCGTCCAGAATTTCGACAGAAAAACCCTGATTGATGAACTGGCGCCCCAAGTCAAACTCCAGTTTTTCCAGTGCCTGAATGTGCGCCACCGTCTGATAGAGATCGTATTGGTCGTTGTCGGTGTCAAAATCACGGAAAAAGCGCATATCGGTTTCGACCGAAATTTTGGAGCCGTAGGCGGAACCGTTCACATAACCATCAACTGGGAAAAGCTGTTGGTTCTGCGTATTCTTTTTGACTTCGCCCAAAATTTTGGTGCCGATATTGTATTCCGCGGCAAAAACGGGACCATGGACAAAGGACCATGGACAAAGGACCAAAAGCAGTAAAAACAAATGTCGTGGAAAAATTCGCATCAGTTTTTGGTTGTGAATGTCCATGTATAGGCGTTTTGCAACCGGTTGCCGGCTTTATCTTTGACGGTTGAGTTGACTCTTACGGTGTAATTCGTTCCCCGGTGCAACTGCCGCCCCGACATGAGGCCGAAGGTGGTTTTACGGCAATCGGTTGCGGTTACGCAAGAGGCAATTCCAATCGGTACGGCCGCACCGTTTGTTATTCTAAGGCTATATGTGCCGGAAGCAGTAACGCTGGCCTGATCCATCGGCTCGCTGAACTCCACCGCAAAAACGGGTGATAATGAAACGCTGGTTTTTCTGTCTCTGGGAGAGGTTTCCGCGACAGTCGGCGGCGTGATGTCCACATTCGTGGCGGTGAAAGACCAGATGTAATTCGCCGCCATCGGTATCCCGTCGAAATCCTGCACGGCTGTCGTAACGGTTACCTGATACTGCGAGCCGTCTTCACGGAATGCCGTAAGGGGCGTGACAGTGACCGTTTTGCACCAGTCATTGTTGTCGCAAGAGATGCGTCTTTGAATAACATCGGCTCCCCTTTTGAGTGTGATGGTATCTGCCATTTGCGCTGCTGCATCGAAACTCGACTCCCGCATGGCCTCACTGAATTGGATGGTGATGACGGCGTCACCGGCAATGTTTTGTGCTCCGCTGGCAGGGATGGTGCCGATCACGGTTGGAGGGCCCGGTATTTCCAAAGAGGGGTCGGGCCTGCAGGGGAACAAGGTCGGCATCGGAGCGACCTCTGCGCCGGTCGCATGGCAGGAGGTGCCGCAAGGACCCCCACCCCCGCCAAAGCTGTAAGAGCGGTTCCCCTCCGTATGACAGGAGCCCCCGGAACCGCAGGTAAAGCGGAGGGCATTTCCCCATAACGGATCGGCATTGGGTGTGGTGCCTGAAACCGGTTTGTTGCCTTGCGAATCGGTGAAGAGGGGACTTTCGAAAAGATAATTGGTATGGGCCCAGCCCGAATAAACTTTCGGCAGACAGTTGTTTGCCAATACGGGCTCCCATAATGTGGCCCCCCCAGTGGCGTAATTCCAACCGGTATGCGGATAAGAAAAATGACACTCGTAACAGAAAGTGGATGTTCTTACATTCTCTATGGTCTGGGTGGCGTCGAAGTTGACCGGATTTCCGTGGCATTTCCAGCACCCCAGATCGGCATCGGTCGCCTTGAAGTGGTCCGAGAAGAATTTTCCGTGCCCCCCCCCTTGCGGCCACGCAGTGCCGTTTGTCTCTTTGTGGGTGATGCCAAAGGCGTGGCACTGTTTACAGCTCAAACTCCCCAGCACACGGTCATAATCGGTCCCGTGGCATTCGGTGCAGGCGGCGGTTTCACCCAATTGGACAAGACGGACGAACTGGTCTCCGTGAAAACTGTTGTCTCTTTGCGCTTCCCTGCCGGGGGCGAGGGTGGTCCATGCCGGTGTCACGTGCGGAAAAACGGCGTGGCAACTGCGGCAGGAGGGGGCTTGCGGCGAACCTTCAAAAGCGGTGCCGTGGCAGTTGGCGGTGGCGCAGCCTGTCTTGGCGTTTCCATAGGCCATCGGCCCGTGCTGCGCCGCCTCCCCCCAATTGGCAGAATGCGGATAGCCGGCATGGCAGGAGGAGCAGGAGACACCGCTTCCGCCGCCGTTCAAGTCGGTGCCGTGACAGCGCTGGCACTCCGCTGTGCTGCCGTTCAAGGTTGTTGTAACATACTGGCCGTGCCCCGAAAAATTTTCCCATCCATCGGCATGGGGAAAAGTGGCGTGACACATCGTGCAGGCGATACCGGAAAGTCCCCCTTTGAGATCACTCCCATGGCATTGAGTCGCACAACCAACAGTGCCGTTGGCCACTACCTCGGCCCCGTGATTGGAAGGATTCAGCCAGTTGGGGGCGTGCGGATATTTGGAATGGCATTGAAAACAGCTGACGCCGCTCCCCCCGCCTTGATAATCCTCGCCGTGACAGCCGATGCACAACACCTTTCCGTCTTCCTTGGCTACCTCTCCATGGCCGCCGGGAGAGGAGAAATCGGCCGCATGCGGATAAATGGAATGGCAGAGGTTGCAGGAGACTTTGGAGAGCCCTCCGGCAAGATCGGTGCCGTGACATTGTGTGGCGCAGGCAGACTTCCCATTTTTAAGGACACTCCCCCCGTGGACCTCTTTTTTTATCCAACCGCTCGAGTGGGGATAAAGAATATGACAGGAGCCGCAGGCAGGGGCCCCCTCTACCGAGGCTTGTGTGGTGGCATGGCATCTAAGGCAGGTTGTTTTTCCATTTTTTGTGACCCAACCCCCGTGTACAGCCGGCTCTGCCCAATTATCAGCATGCGGAAAAACAGAAACGGAAAGACTGCCTTGTGCAGATTCTAAATCGGAAGAAGAGGACCCTTCTGTGCCTGTTTGAACGGAAGTTTGAGGGGGAGGTGTTTTCGGTTTGCCGCAGGCGGCAAGAAAAAAGAGAAAAACAAGACAAAAAGAGAGGACCCGATGGATGGAGAGAGATTGGGCCATAACAACGCTGTGCATATGTTATATGAAACAACCTATTTACAGCATGACATTAATCATGCCGTACATGCCGTGGTTGAAACGCCGGCAAGATGCAATTTAAAACAAACAGGATGGTAAAAGGAAGGATAAAAATAAGAATCGCGGCCAAAACACCCTCTTTTTCAAGAAAGAGGGGGTGGTAATCCCTGAACCCCCGCAAACTTTTTGAAAAAATCTGCCCGCCGATCACCACGTTCCAGCGCATGGCGAAAACCTGTATGATCAAAAGGGTAGAGGCGACAAAGGCGATCGTGTTGCGCACTTTTTCATGCAGATATCGGTTCAGCAAGACCATTCCCATCAGCAAAATAAAGGGGATCAAAGAGCCCAAAATCATCTGGATGGAGATGAACGAAAAAGAGAGTTGGTGGGTCAAAAGGGGATGGATGATTTCCCATACTTCGGATTGTTCATAAGCGAGCGTGATGATCTCCAGCAATTCCAGAGAGACCGTGATAATCATGAAAAGCCACAGCAACTGTGCCATTTTGGAAATACAGGGCTGGTCTATCGGGCGCCCGGAAATTTTCATGGCAACCTGATACAAAACAATCAGCAACGCGATCCCCGAAACCATGGCGGAGAAAAGAAAGATGACCGGCATCAGCGGTGTTGACCACCACGGGTTGGCCTTGAGGGCGCCGAACAAAAAGCCGACATAACCGTGCAAAAAACAGGCGGCGGGTATGCCGACGGCCGCGAGAAACGTTACAATTTTGTGGTCTTTTTCCAGCGCCTGCGGGCTCACATCATAAACGCCCAGCGCCAGAACCTTGTAGAGCAATCTCTTGAACCCCCGCGACTCCTTGGCCATTTCAATGATGTCGCGCCGATAGATCAGCCAAAGCTCCAACAAAACCAGTATGAAATAAAAATTAAAGATGATGCCAAACCCGGCCATGGCCGACGAGAAATGGGGGGTGATCATGATATTCATCGCCCTCTCCGGATGCCCCAGATGGTTTAAGAGGGGGAGTGTCGCGACACAAAGAAAGGCAAAAGAGGTGAGCAGGGCAAAACGGGCCAGCGGAGCCAGTTGTTTGATGTGAAAAACATGATAAAGCGAGGAGACGACAAAGGCGCCGGCGACAAAACCGGTGATGTAGGGATACATCACGATCATCAGACTCCAGTGAATGTGGAGATCATTTGGAAAAAGAAATTGCGCCGCCTCGGTCATTTGTAAATCCTCCCTTTTTTATCGTACGGCCTTGTCGAGCCCCAGATAGTAACAGCTGGGCTTTGTCAGTTTTTCCGGCTGTAAAACGGCGAGTCTCTCGGTTGCCAAAATTTTTCGGACCGGATCGTCTTCTTTTTTGACATCGCCAAACAAGCGGGCACCGACCGGACAGGCCTGAACGCAGGCCGGTTTTAACCCTTGTGTGATCCGGTGGTAGCACCATGTGCATTTTTCGGCGATTTTGGTCTCTGGGTTCAAAAAACGGCTGGCATAGGGGCAGGCCTGGATACAATAGCCGCAGCCGATGCACCGTTTTTGATCGACCAGAACAACCCCGTCTTTTGTCTGGTAAGAGGCACCGACCGGGCAGACCTGGATGCAGGGGCTGTTGGAGCAGTGGTTGCACATTTTGGGGACAAAATATCCCTTGGAGACGTTGAAGCCGGGAAGGGCGGGGCCGAAGCTCTCTTCGCCCCCTTTGGGAGAATCGATTTCCACCTCACCCCGCTCGGAAACCTGATAGCGCTCCACCCATGTCCTAAAAAAATCTTCGGGAACATTATTCTCCTTGCGGCAGGCCTGAACGCACAGGCCGCACCCGATGCATTTTTGAGTATCAATGATGTAGGCGTAGAGATGGTCTTCCCAATTATAATCCTTGTTGCCGGGGGAGCGGGGAAGCGTTGCTTTTGAATCGGGGATCGCTTTGCGCATCGGCAAAAAACCGACAAAAAGGGTGGCGGCCGCGGCCAGTTCGCATCCTTTTTTAAGAAAATCACGGCGCCCCATCTGTTCGCATTTTTGAGTGACCTCTTCTTTTTTTTCTTTTTTCTTTTTCATCTTGGGTTTTTGGGGTCGTGAGGTTTGTGACAGTCAAAGCAGGCCGCCCCCTCTCCATGTTCCTGCTCAACAATTTGCGGCTGTGTCTTTGGCCTTGAATCGAGTTTTAAGTGACAGCGCAGACAGAGTTTGGCTGTTTTCTGAATCGGCATCAGCGCCACCATCTCCCCTTTTTCAAGATCGATATGTTCCGAAAGAGGGGCGTGACAATCCTGACAGGGGACGCTCGCATGCTTTCCTTTTTGATGAGTCTGCCACGGTGCATCGTGGCAGGTGGCGCAGGCGTCCAGAGCGGCGTAGCGGACCGGCTTTGCCATCTGCTCTTCCACATTGGCACCGCGATAAAACCCGTATTCGCCAAAGGAGGCGGGAATCAAAAAGGCGCGAACCAGCAGAAACAGA
>JAUYJH010000156.1 GCA_030688705.1 Deltaproteobacteria bacterium | reverse complement strand
TCAATTTCTTGCACACGCTCGTAACCGACTTTGGCTAGCCAGCGTTTGAATGGTTCGGCTTTGGGGGAAGGAATGGATTGGATAATGCGGAAAATGCCTTCGGTATCGGCACAATCGGTTTCGTATTTTTTACCGTCACTCGACTCCAGTTTCAGTTGTCGACAAAATGTCGACAACTGAGCACCCTCTTCTGCCTGAACACGGACTTTCATTTTATACCAATAATCTCGTGGGTTTACACTCTCCGTCAGCACGCTCACGACATCGATGACTGAAAACCACCATTCATTTTCGTGGAGGATTTTACGGATTTGCTTTCCTTTAAAAATTGCGATTTTTGTTTCCATGTTTTAACCTCTATCAACCACCGAATATCAACCCAACAGCGGAGCAGGTTCATCTTGAGCTTTTCAAATCTTCCACCGACTTCACCAAATTTGTTAGCATTTTTGCCATAACGTCAAGTTGCTCGTAATAGCTGGCATATTGGATTTCCGTGACAAGCCCTTTTCTTTGAAGCACTTGAATAATGGGGACGCATTCAAAAGCGGAACCTCGGGCGATCCAGAAGAATTGACGTTTTTCGCCTTTGTGCCAACGGCCATTGCCTTCGGCGATATTGAGGGGAATCGATAATGCCGCTCGGGAGAGTTGGTCAATCATCGAATAGGAAATTTTGCCTTTGAGGGTTTCACAAAGAGTTTCGACGGATTCAACCCAGTCCAAGGATTTTTGGTAGACTTCAAGTTTTTCAAATTGAAATGCCATGCGGTTTTACCTCTATTTTCCATCAACTATTTTCCATTTTCTCGACTTTTCGCCTTCGATACAGCACAGAACTTCCGAAAATAGAAGAATGGAAAATAGAAAATGGAGGACGACTTTTCTGGCGAAAAGTCGTTGTGCGCCCGGAGAGATTCGAACTCCCGGCCTCATGGTTCGTAGCCATGCGCTCTAATCCAACTGAGCTACGGGCGCGAAAATTTGCGGTAGCAAAATTTCCCTCTATTTTCTATTTTCCATTTTCGCTGCCACAAAATTTTCTAAATCTTCCCCAAGAGCATAAACGAAATCACCAAGCTGTAAATGACGAGCGATTCGATCAACGCCAAGGCGATGATCATCGGCGTCATGACTTTGCCGGCGGCTTCCGGATTTCTGGCGATCCCTTCCAACGCGGCGGCAGCAGCGCGACCCTGCGCTAGGGCACCACCAAATGCGGCGATACCGATGCCGAGGCCGGTGGCCAAGGCTAAGGCCGCTTTCAAAAAGGTGTAAACACCTTCTCCGCTTGGGAGTGCGGCCCCTTCCGCGGCCATTAATACGGCCGGGCTGGCAAGTACTGCAATGACTGCGACTACGATTTTCTTCAACATGACTTCCTCCTTTTAATGGGATTTTTCAGTCGCGAGACCGATGTAGACGATAGATAAAAGTGAAAAAACAAAGGCTTGAATGAACGAAATAAAAAGTCCCAAAAACATGAAAATAATCGGGACCACAATGGGAGTAAGCTGTGAAAAAACTCCCAAGACCATATGGTCGCCCGTCATGTTTCCAAAAAGACGAATGCTTAAACTGACCGGCCGCACGGCATGGCTGATCAGTTCGATCACCAGCATCAAGGGCCCCAGCCAGATGACCGGACCCATGAAGTGTTTGAGATAATGGACCAGGCCCTGCTCACGGATCCCCATATAATTATAATAAAGAAACACCACGATCGCGCAGGCGGCGTTGGTATTGATGTTTTCGGTGGGCGGCGCCAATCCCGGAATCAAGCCGATCAAGTTGCAGGTAAAAATATAAATAAAAAGAGCGCCGATCAACGGAAAAAATTTCTGCGCCTTATCCCCCAAAACACCTTCCATCAAATTGAGAAGAGATTCCACAATCAGCTCAAACATTGTGGAGGGTGTCGGTTTGTCGTGGGGAACCAGGCACTGTTCTGTTTTGACCAGTTTGCGGTTGGCGATCAAGGCGACGACAATCAAAAAAAGACCGACCATCGCCGCCATAACCATATGGATGGAATCTTCGTTAAAAAATTTGAAATAATTGACGTTCATTTTATAAAACCTTTTGCAATGTGGGCGATCACTACAATCGAAAAACCGATCAGGAAAAACAGGGGATCGACCCATTTTTGGATCAGCAAAACCCAAAGAATCAGCCCCAACACCCCTAATTTGATGATGCTAAGGGCAAATAGAGGGCCCCAATGTACCTTTGCTTTGCCGATCAGACGCCTTGTCTGGAAGCTCCAGAAAGCCCAATTGAGTCCCCCCAAAAGAAGGCCAGCCCCAAGCGACGCACTCCAATGCAATGTTTGGTCCATTTCGTCAACTACCTTTTCTTTCACGAGGAGCCTGACTCCTCATGAGGAGTCAGGCTCCTCGTGAGCGCCATTTTAAAATGCGGATGAGGTTGTATAGTCCACCGATAAATCCGCCCACAAGGCCCCCCAAAGCCAGCCAAGGGGCTGTTTGGAGCTTTTCATCGAAGTAGTTGCCCAGAAACCACCCCCCCACAACCGCCAAGGCAAGTTGAATGCCAACTGCTCCATAAAGTCCAAAAATAACCCATAATGGGTCTTTTTTTGGTAAATTGTTCATAAAATGGCCTCAAAAACACTCAAAGTATGGTCAATTTCTTTGTTTTGGTGGGCTAAACTGACAAAAGCGGACTCAAATTGGCTTGGAGGGAGATAAATTCCTTTTTCGAGGGCCGCATGAAAGAATCTTTTAAATTCCTCTCCATTATCGAAAAAAAGAGTCCACATGGAACCGACGGCTCCTATTTTAGCTTTCCTTTTTTTGGTCTTCACAATTTCTTGAATTCCGGAAGTCAATTGTGCCGAAGTTTCATTTAATTTTTTATAGACCTCTTTTTGCACCAGAATTTTTAATGTTTCGATCCCCGCCGTCATCGCCAAAGGATTTCCCGATAACGTCCCCGCCTGATAAATTTTTCCGAGAGGGGAGATTTGATCCATCAACTCTTTTCTGCCGCCGTAAGCCCCTACCGGCAAACCCCCGCCAACGATTTTTCCAAGACAGGTGATATCGGGCTTGATGTTGTATAATTCTTGGGCGCCGCCCAAAGCAACGCGAAAGCCGGTCATCACCTCATCAAAAATCAGCAGGGCGCCGTGGTTTTGGCAGAGGTCTTTTAAGCCCTGAAGAAATCCCGGCTTTGGCGGAACGCATCCCATATTTCCCGCAACGGGTTCTACAATGATACAGGCGATTTCATTTTTATTGGCATCCAATAATTTTTGAACGGAATCGAGATCGTTATATGTGGCCACCAAAGTATGTTTTGCAAAATCTTTCGGGACGCCGGCGCTCGATGGGTTTCCGAATGTGGCGGCGCCGGAACCGGCCTTCACCAGAAGAAAATCGGCATGGCCGTGATAACAGCCTTCAAATTTGATGATTTTGTCTCTGGCTGTGGCGCCGCGGGCCAGGCGGATGGCGCTCATCGTGGCTTCGGTGCCGGAATTAACAAAGCGGAGTTTTTCCATCGATGGAAAAATGTCCCGGACCATGCTCCCCAATCGTGATTCTAATTCTGTCGGTGCGCCAAAACTAAATCCGTTGGCCGTCGCTTTTTGCACCGCCGCCACGACTTTTGGATGGGCATGTCCTAAAATCGCGGGTCCCCAGCTTCCGACATAATCGATGTATTCGTTTCCATCGACATCCCAAATTTTGGGGCCTTGTGCCTTGGCAATAAACGGTGGCGTACCGCCGACCGCGCCAAAGGCACGGACCGGCGAATTAACCCCGCCGGGAAATAGAGCCAGCGCCTCTTCGAATAATTTGGAGGACAAGAAGGCGTTCATAAGAGCAAATTCTAAATCCTAAAATCTAAATCCTAAACAAATCCCAAACTCCAATTTTTCAAATTTCAAACCGTTATTTGGAGTTTTGGAATTTGGAATATTGGTATTTGTTTAGAATTTAGTGTTTAGAATTTATGATTTGTTTTTCTCCTTAGGCCGGCTTTAACATAAATCGGACGGTATCAAAAAGTCCGCGGATCGAGCCGAAGGTGTCATCTACCGCACTTGCTTCGTAGCCGCAGTGGACCATGCAGTCGGCGCATTTTTCATGGCGGCCGGTCCCGTACTTGTCCCAGTCGGTCTCTTGCATCAGCTCTTTAAAAGTGGAGGCATAGCCCTCGGACATCAGATAGCACGGCTTTTGCCAGCCGAAGAGATTGTAGGTCGGGTTTCCCCACGGGGTGCATTGATAAGTTCTTTTTCCCTGCAGGAAAGCCAAAAAGAGGGGCGATTGGTTAAAGCGCCAGTTTTTTTTCGGTTGGCTTAAAATCTGGCTGAAGAGCTGATGGGTTTTGCTCCTCTTCAAAAAATGTTCCTGATCGGGGGCTTTTTCATAAGAATAGCCCGGCGAGATCATCATCCCTTCCACATCCAAGGCCGACATCGTATCAAAAAATTCGCGGACTCTTTCGGGCTCCGTTCCCTCAAATAATGTGGAGTTGGTGGTGACCCTGTGACCCCGTTTTAATGCCTCTTTGATACCGCCCAAAGCCTGTTCGTAAACGCCGTCACGACAAACCGCTTTATCGTGTTCCTCTTTGAGGCCGTCCATATGCACGCTGAAAGTCAGGTATTTTGAGGGCTTGAAGAGATCGAGTTTGCGTTTTAAGAGAATGGCGTTGGTGCAGAGATAGATGAATTTTTTTCGTTCGACCAATCCTGCCACAATTTTATCGATTTCGGGATGCATGAGCGGCTCACCGCCGGGAATCGACACCATGGGTGCCCCGCATTCTTCCACCGCCTTGAAGCATTGCTCTGCCGTCAGATGTTTTTTGAGTGTTTCGTCGGGATATTGAATTTTGCCGCAGCCGGCGCAGGCCAAGTTGCAGCGAAAAAGGGGCTCCAGCATCAAGACCAAGGGATAGCGTTTGCGCCCTTTGAGCTTTTGCCCCAAAACATAAGAGGCCACGCGCCACATTTGTATCGCTGGTACGGACATAAGTTGCGGACATGAAACATATTTAGATGGCCAAGGTCAAGAGGGTAAAAGTGTCACCCGGTGGCCCCTGCCTGCCGGCAGGCAGGTGGCACTATATGACAGTTTTTATGGAGTCAGTGTGATTTTGCGGATTTTATTATTATTTTGTTCGGCAACATACAAAATAGTTCCCGGAACATTGATAGCGATGCCGGTGGGGCCGCCGAAGCGGGCCGCGGTGCCGGTGCCGTTTGTATCGGACGCGGCCGCAGAATCACCCGCAATGCGAGTCACCACGCCTGTGTCAATATTGATGCTTCGGATATTGGGGCAGCTGACGCCGGATACGTAGAGGTAATCGTCCGCAGGGGAGAAAACAAGACCGCCCGGGACGTTGAATGTAGCGGCCGTTCCGGTGCCGTCCACGCATCCGGCGGCGCCGGAGCCGGCAATCGTGGTGCTGGAAGTGGCGCCGATCACAAATTTGCGGACCCGGTTGTTACCGCTGTCGGTAAAATAAAGGGTCGTGTCGGTCGAGTCGACAGTCAAAAAATTAATCCCATCGGCCCCTGTGGCGGTACTGCTGGCAACGGTTGTAACCTCGTTATCCCCGGACAAAGAGATCTTTCGAATGGCATTATTTCCGCTGTCGGCAACATAAAGGTGTGTCACATTGGGGTAGGGGCTGATGACGATGCCGAATGGGGTGTTGAATTGCGCATTAAGCCCTACACTGCTGTTGACGTTCCCCGCATCTCCGGTTCCGGCAAGGACACTGACATCGCCCCCTTCAACGACCACTTTCAAGACCTGTTCGGTGTTGCCGTTGGTGAAATAAACATTATTTTCATCCGCGGCACAGTCTTGCGGAAAATTAATGTCGCCTCCCGATGCCAGTGTGGTTACGGCAGTTGTTGCGATGTCGATCTGGCGGATGGCGTTGTTGGCACGGTCTACCATGTACAGCTGTGTTCCATCGAAAGTGAGACAGAGTCCTATCGGCGTGTCAAAGGAGGCGGCGTTTCCGGTTCCGTCCGTAGAACCGGCAGTAGTGTCACCCGCATCGGGGCCGGCTACATTGGTGACAACGGCCGAAGCCGGTTCAATGGCCGTATGGGTCAGGGTACGGCAGAGACTGTCAGCAGAACAATCGCCGCTGCTGCAGGTTTCTCCGGTTCTATCGGGATTGCAGGCCCCTCCGTTTGTGATGAGAGTGGAGACGTCATTTTCAACCGAGCTGTTTCCGGTCAAAAGATATTTGGCAAATCCGCTGTTGGGGAGTCTGTCCCAATTATTGGCGGAACCGCCGCTCACACTGCACAAGGCGGCCCACTGGCCATCTTCATCGCTGTCCAAAAGGGTTTTCATCTGTGTGATGCCGAAGGTGCAGTTGGCCTGTGTTTTACTGGTAACGGTGGTATCCCATGAACAGCCCAGTCGCATCACCTTTGCGTCGCTCGCATTGTAAAGAAAGGCAGAGGGTCTTCCCACGCCCCCTTGAAAAAGAATGTAGGCTCCCGATTTGGTCCCGGCGGTCAGTCCATCGCTTTGGCTGGAGTCTAAAACGCCGAGTGATGTCCGGCTTCCTGCCGTGTCGAATTCGACCAACACCTTGGCCGTCCCTTTTTGCGTGTCTGTCAATAGAGAGCCGAAAAGAATCGTCAATTTGCTCTGGGTTGCCGAATCTTGATTGATCCGGATCGACTGGCAGTCGTCGGCGTCATCGGCAATGAGATTCAAAAATTTTGGGGAAAGGGAGACAGAGGTATTGCTGGCGATGTCGGTTGTGACACATCCAGAATAGCCTCCCTTAATCCCGTTCGTGGTAAGAGCCGAATCGACACATTCGACACACAATGTCCAATTGCTGCCGAAGGAGATTTCGATACTGCCGCTGGTCGTAGCGGCACCGGCGGTAAAACAGATATTTTCAGAAATGGAACCGGGCCCGCTTCCTGTAACGCTGCAACAGGTAACCGAAGCGCTGGCGACCGCAGCTTTAGCGACAGAGGGTTGAGCCTCGGAGAGCACCGCGGTTTTATAAGCCTTGCTCGTACCGCTGGCATTCGGGTCTGGGTTTTGGATCGTCAGGTTTAACGTCGCGGAGCCGCCGCCCCCCCCTCCGCCACCGGGTGTGCCCCCACAGCCAAAAAAGAGGAGTATAACAAAGACGTATAATAAGAAGATGTTCTTCACACGAGAGGACGATGGTATCACTTACCGATGTTTATTGACAATATTTCACACAAAAGGCTAATAGTGATGCCATCTTGTCACCCTTACTCATTGCCGCCGCTCTTCAAGATGAAACCCGTGATTTGAAGGAGAATCTGGCGGTCGATTGCACCATCCATTTCAAACCGGCGGTGTTGAAACGGGGCCTTCTTTTTGGCCGTGAGATAGGCCTTTTAACGGCAGGTCTTGGCCCCTTGCGTGTGGAAAAGGCCCTAAATCAGGTTTTGCCGGAGTTCAAACCTTCGGCAATTTTGTTTGTCGGTTACGCCGGCGGCGCTTCGCCTTTGGCCTCTGCCGCGAGTCTTGTTTTGGCACAAAAAGTGATCGATGCCGCAACGGGGGAGCTTTTTGCGGGGGATGCCGATTTGTTGGCCGATGCCAAAGAGGCGTGCAAAGCAAAAGGGATCGACCATCGCGTGGGGGGGCTGGCAACCGTGGCGGGCGTGATCAGCAGTCCCCATGAAAAGGCCGATCTGGGGGCGGTGCATGACTGTTTGGCGCTCGATATGGAAGCCGCCGCCGCAGCCCGTGTTGCCAAACGGCACGCCGTCCCGTTTTTAGCGGTCAAGGCGGTTTTAGATCCGGTTGCCATGGAACTTCCCGATTTGAAGGACTGTATTGATGATGAGGGAGGGGCGAAACCGTTAATGCTGATGGGGCATCTGGTTAAAACCCCCGGCGACATGATGAAACTCCCACAGCTCCAATATTGTGCCGCACAGGCCAGAGCATCGATTAACCGATTTGTGGAAGCTTTTTTAAAAAATTTATGAAACCGTCACCCCTAGGAAACCGTCACCCCTAGGAAATCGTCACCCCGGCGAAAGCCGGGGTCCAGTCATTTAGAAACTGGATTCCGGCTGGAGCCTGCCCCGTACTACGATACGGGGCCGGAATGACGTCTCTCTATGATTACTCTTTCCAATAATCACCAGTTTCAATTTATTGCGGCATCCGGGGCGCTGGCTTTCGATGGCAAAGGCTGGCCGTGGGAGTGGCCTTTGCGCTGGGTCGGTTTGATCAAACCGGAGTTTTTTACAATCATTGTCAAATCGCTGACTTTGAATCCGCGCCGCGGCAATTTACGCTGGTGGAATCCGTGCCGCGCCGTCCGTTGTCTGCGCGGGGGCACGGTGAATGCGGTGGGGCTCGCCAACCCGGGGATTGATAGGTGGATCAAAAATAGTTATCCCAAAATTGAAAAATCGCCGTGGCATTTTGTCGTCTCCATCGCGGGGGAAAATCTTCAGGAATATATGGAAATGACGGTGCGCCTCAAAAATTGCAAGGCGATCAAAGCCTTGGAGATCAATGCTTCCTGCCCCAATTCGTCCGGTGAACTGCAGCAAAATACGCAGGCGGTGATCGATACCGCGCAGGCACTCAAATATATTTCACCGTTTCCGTTGATTTTGAAACTCGCCTGTACGCATGACTATATCAAGATTGCGAAAGCGCTGGAGGGAGCGGTCGAGGCGATCAGCATCAACTCGGTGCCGTGGTCTGCCGCGTTCCCGGACAAAAAATCACCCTTGGCGAAATTCGGCGGCGGGGGCGTTTCCGGAAAAATCGTGCAGCAACACAACTGGAAGATGGTGGCAGAGCTTTCACAGAATACAAAAATTCCGGTAATCGGATCGAGCGTTTGGAATTATAATGACATCATTGATCTGTTTGGGTTTGGGGCCAAGGCCGTCGCCTTCGGCTCCGTTTTTCTGCGCTATCCGTGGCGGCCTACCTGTTATGTTCGGCGGTACTTAAAGAATCAAAAAACGTGACGACTTTTTTCACCACCGCCTCTTTGTCATAATCAACCGTCAAAACATGCGCTGAATTTTCCATCATCACGATTTCTACTTTTTTTGAAGAGACCCCGTTTCTGATTTCGAGCATCCCCTTCGGATCGGCCAAGTGATCTTTGGCGCCGTGGATCATCAAGAGGGGCTGTGTGACTTTGGCGAGTTCTTTTTTGACAATCGAGAGCATATCCATCATCTGAAAAACGGCCGTCCCCGGCATTCTGGCCAAGCTGTGGCTTCTGTAAAGCTCACGGCCCTGCGGGTCGATGACGCTTTTTTCGAAATTTTTCGCCGTGGAGCGGATGATCCATCGAAGCGGCGTATAGCGGATGCCAGGGATGACAAGATATTTGAAGAGAGGTTTTAATTTCCACGGAACACCGAGCAGTGCCAAGCCGTCCAAATCATTGCCCACCTCTTCCGCCAATTTCAACCCGAGCAGGGAGCCCATCGACAACCCGGCGAAAAAAACTTTTTTTGAGTCTCTTTTGAGTTCGTTGTGGCAACGGGCAATCAGCCCATACCATTCCTGCCAAGGGGTTTCGGCCAGTTTTTTGAGACCCTCGCCATGGCCGTTTAAGAGGGGAGCTTTTACCCGATACCCCGCCTTTTCGAGGGCTGTGATCAATGGCCCCATATTTTGCGGGGTGCCGGTCAGACCGTGTACCACCAGACAGGCTTTAGAGAACTGTGTCATTGCGAGCCCGCCAGGGCGAAGCAATCTCCATGTGGATTGCTTCGTCGGCTTTGCCTCCTCGCAATGACAATTAGCATCACAATTCCCTTTTGACAACTTGGGAGACGGATGCTTTAGGGCCTTTATGCCTGTCGAACGTTTTGCCATACCCGTTGCCAAAGAACTGAAAGCGGTTGAAAATCTTTTTGCCACCCAACTTAATTCCGACGTCCCGCTTATTAACGAAGTGGTCCAATATATTATTCAAAACGGGGGCAAGCGCTTGCGGCCGTTGTTAACCCTTTTGTCCGCCAAACTCGCCGGTTTTCAGGGAGAGGCGGTCATCAAAATGGCCGCGGCGATGGAGCTGATTCACACGGCAAGCCTCTTGCACGATGATGTGGTCGATGACGCGGGGCTTCGGCGCGGCAAGCCCTCCACAAAATCAAAATGGGGAAATTCGATCAGTGTTTTGGTCGGTGATTTTTTCTGGTGCCAAATGAGCCGTCTGGTTGTGGGGCAAGGCTCTCTTCCGATTTTAAAAGTGGTGACCGACACGATCACCAAAACAACCGAGGCCGAAATTTTAGAGATTACCAAACACAGTGATTTTTCAGTCAATGAAGAGGTTTATCTTAAAGTGATCGGGGGAAAAACAGCCGCCCTGCTCGCCGCCTGCTGTCAGATCGGTGCCGTTTTGGGGGGAGTCTCGGAGGTTTTTGAAGAGGCCCTCAAACGCTACGGTTACGATTTGGGAGTCGCCTTCCAGCTTTCGGATGATGTCTTGGATTACGAATCGGAAGAGGAAAAATTCGGCAAACACAAGGGGGTCGATTTGCGTGAAGGCAAACTGACCCTTCCATTAATCATTGCGTTGCGTCGGGCCAATAACGAAGAAAGCCACGTGATTAAAGATACCCTGCTTTTGGGGAGAATGGATCCCGCCCGCCTCAAAGAAATTGTGGAGATCATTCACAAATACGACGGCATTAAAGAGACGCAGCGTCTTGCAAAACAATACGTTGAAAAAGCCAAAACCCATCTCGATATTTTCAAACCCTCGCTCGAAAAAGAATCGCTCCTCGTCCTGGCTGATTATGTGATTGAAAGGGATGAGTGATTCATTTTCGTCGTTCGCCGCATCAAATCGGTCGCTTCACCCTCTCCAAATCAATTTAAATTAAAATTCCCTTGGCGCCATATTTGCAAACTGTATAATCCCGGGAAAAAGGAGGCGTCATGGAACAAACAAAAATGACTTGGGAAGAGATGAAGAAGGCTTTTCCCGATGAATGGCTTTTGGTGATTGATTATGAGTGCGATAAGTCGGGGCATCTTGTTGCGGGAGTTGTCTTGCGTCATTCCAAATCAAAAGACGAGGTCTATGCCTTGCCTGCTCCCAAAACAGGCATGGCCCTTCGGTACACTGGAAAATCCACTTTTGCAGGATTGAGGAGCCATGCCACACACGATCACACATTTTGATATAACAGAGCATCATATTCATGTTGAATTATTTGTTACAGATTCTCGGGGAGGCCGGCATAGTTTTGATGGTGTTTTGGATACGGGAGCACCCAGAACAGAAGTTTCAGACAAATTTCTCGCATTAGCTGGTTTAATAAAAGAACCAGCCAAGAGGATCCTTATCAAGCCGGGTTTGCAGACCCAAAAATATGGCAAATTGGTGATGCGAAAGATCGAAATATGCGGTCACACCATAGAAAATTTTGAAGTTTTGGCTTCTCGTTTTGATGGGGCTTGGGGAATCGATGCCCTTGTCGGGCTCGACTTCTTTCGCCTCTTCCGCGTGACCGTTGACTATGGCAAAGCGGAGATTGTAACCACACCCCTCGCTGTTATCTAACCACTGCTTCATTTCCGTCGCTTGCCGTACCAAATCGGTCGCTTCACCTTCTCCAAATCAATTTAAATCAAAATTTTGTTGGCACGCCGGTTGCATTTCCTCCAGACGACGATCGTCAAAATAATAGAAAGGAGGGACCATGCAGGAAGAATCACGCACGGTTTGGGATGCTTTCCAGATCACGGAACGTGACGGGAGCAAGGCCCAGTGGAACAAGGTGGGAGTCGCCTTTCAAAACAGAGATCAATCGATCAATGTTTTTTTAGAGGCCTTTCCCAAAGATGGAAAGCTGCAGTTAAGAGACAGGAAGTTCGCAAAGAAAAACAACTATAACAACAAGGAGGAATCACTATGAAGCTGAAGTCGAAAAGAATGGCAGTGCTCGCCATGGCGGTTGTTTTGGCCGCGATGGGGATGGAAGTAGAGGCCGCAAAAGGAAAGGCCAAAGGGACATTGAGCGGCGTGGTCAACATTAACGAAGCCGGTGTCGCGCAGTTGACGATGCTCCCCGGCATTGGAGAGGCGAGGGCCAAAACAATCCGTGAATATGCCCAAACGCATCCGTTCAAAAGCGTTGAGGAGCTGGTCGTCATCAAGGGGATCGGTGAAAAAGGGCTCGCTAAATTAAAGCCCTTTGTGAGTGTTTCAGGGCCGACCACGGCAAAATGGGAAAAGGCAACCGCCACGGTAAAACCGGTGCAGGCGGCGCTTCCTCAATAAAAACAGCGGGCCAAAAATTTGGGATCTCCCTCCGGCGCCGGAGGGGCCCCAATTTTTTTTGAAAGAGAGTATTTTTCAACCCTCTTTTATCCCTTCGCATTTCAAATGTTTTTGCCGCGCACGGCAAGTGTCAGTAAAATGACGCCTTTTTTTGTTTTGGGAAAAAGAAATCTTTTGCTAGACTGGGCGGGTACTTAAATAGATGAAACCACGATATCCCATTCAACAAGACATTGCCCAGATCGTCGGTCTGGTAAAAAGGTATTTTCAAGACAAACTCAATAACGAACCCATTTCGGCTTTAAGCCTGGTTATCCACGATCTGCGCATCATCATGCAAAGGGTCATCACCGATTATTATCTGCAACTCTCTTTGGCGGAGGAAAAACGGTTTCGCGGGGCTTTGGCTGATCAATTAATGAGCGCTGTTGGTGAAATATATGCCGGTAACGATTCCAAAGATCGGGAACACCGTCAGTATTGTGTAAAAGAGATTCTTGCCTGTTTTGAGTGGGCCGAGCAGATTAAAGAAGAGGTCCCGGACGATCCGATTACCCAGAAGATATTGGCGATCGACATCCCCATATTAAGGCCGTTTGATTATGGATATGACGGTTTGGCCAAGCTCACACACAGCCACCAAAAGATTTGACACCCCCTCCATTCAGGTCTATATAGCCCACAACTAAGGAGTTTTTATGCGTATCGGTTGGACGGAAATTTTGGTGATTTTGGGGATTATTTTACTGCTTTTTGGCGCCAAACGCCTTCCCGAATTGGCCCGGTCTTTGGGCAAAAGCATGAAAGAATTCAAAAAAGGGACGCAAGATGTAATGGATGACAAAGACAAAGAGGAAAAGGACAAAGACGAGAAGAAACCCACCTAATCGTCATTGCGAGGCCACGAAGGGGCCGTGGCAATCTCTCTGTTATGCCGGGAGATTGCTTCGTCGCTTGAGCTCCTCGCAATGACACCCTATCTCGCCAAACTTTCAATCTCCCTCTCCGAAATTCCCAAAAGATAAAGAATCGAATCAAGGGCGCTGTGCTTTGAAATCGAATAGTGGGCCCGCTCGCGCACGTACGGCTTTGCCTGAAAAGCAATCCCCAGCCCCGCCTTGGTCAGCATCAGCAAATCATTGGCCCCGTCGCCAATCGCGATCGTCTGATCGAGCGAAATTTTTTCCCCCTGCGCGATGGTTTCCAAAATAAGGGCCTTGCGTTTGGCATCGATAATCGGCCCGATTAATTTTCCGGTTAATCTTCCATTTCTGATTTCGAGCACATTGGCAAAGGCATAATCAAAACCCAAATCTCTTTTGAGCTGTTCGGTAAAATAAGTGAAGCCGCCGCTCACCAAGCCGGTTTTGTAGCCCAAATGTTT
The DNA here is from genome assembly GCA_030688705.1 of Deltaproteobacteria bacterium. Taxonomy (GTDB): domain Bacteria; phylum UBA10199; class UBA10199; order SPLOWO2-01-44-7; family SPLOWO2-01-44-7; genus JAHFSU01. The sequence continues at coordinate 2,218 of JAUYJH010000156.1, read as the reverse complement.
TAAAACTTTCAGAAGTTTTGCCGCCCCGTTCGTCAGCTTCAAAGTTTTATAGGTTTTTTCCAGATCAGAAAGGGTCAAGCCTTTAAGAAGGGCCACCCTCTTTTTCAAACTCTGCGTGAAAGGGAATTTGCCGTTCATCGCCTGATGCGTAATGGCCGCCACTTTTTTGGCAACACCGGCCTGTTTTGCCAATTCATCGATCACCTCGGATTGAATCAAGGTGGAGTCCATATCCATCAGCACCAGCCGTTTGGCTCTTCTCAATAAATCATGTTTTTGGATGGCGATATCGACCCCGACTTTGTGGCTTAAAGAGAGGAGTTCGCGGGTGAGCACCTTGGGGTCGACCGGTTTCCGCGCATGGGCGATCAGTTCCACGGCGCTGATATTTTTGAGGCCCAGCTTGGAAATTTTGTCGATGTTGACGCCGCGTTTGGCCAAGGCCTGCGCAATCTGGCTCAACGGATAGGCCCCGACTTCTTCCCCCAAACAGGTGATGACATACTGGTGATGAGAGCTTTCTTCCCCCAAAAGTTTGGGGTCAAACACTTCAAAGCCAAGTTCCACGCCCAAGGCATTGGCCGCAAAAAGAAGCTCTTTCAAAAGGGGCGATTTGTCCGAATTTTTTTCGGGAAAGGCCAGCAGAATGGACAAGATCAATTTTTTATGGACCACCGTCTGTTCGATGTCGAGTATTTTTGCCTTTTTGTCTTTTGCAATGGTCGCGGTCAGGCGCGAAGTAATGCCGGGAAGATCTTTCCCCCGCACGCTGATCAGAATGATTTCCTGATTTTTCAAATCGTGATACATTGGCGCTGCGATATGTATCTTAAAACGCTCTTCCCGCAACTCAAAAAAATTTCTTTGGCCGATCTGTTTACCATCGGTTTTTTGGCGGCCGTGATTTATCTTCTTTTTTATGTGGGGCGCACCTGGGGAAAAGCCGAAGTCCCTCTGATGCAGATCGATCTGGATATGGCGCACCTGCCCCTGTACGCCTCATTTTCTTTTGCGCGGGCGATGATCGCCCTTTTTCTCTCCCTGATTTTCAGCATGATCTACGGCACCATTGCCGCGTCCAGTGCCAAGGCGGAAAAATGGATGATCCCCATTCTGGATATTTTGCAAAGCATTCCCGTGTTGGGTTTTTTACCGGGCTTGGCCATTGTGATGATGGCCCTTTTTCCGGAGAGCCGCGTCGGGCTTGAAATCGTCGCCATCTTGATGATTTTCACCTCGCAGGTCTGGAACATGACCTTCAGCATTTATCAGTCGGTCAAGCAGACCCCGCCGGTTTTGCGGGAGGTGACGCGAATTTATCACCTGAAATTTTTAAGAAAATTTTTCTGGGTGGAACTTCCCTATGGAATGCTTGCTCTGGTCTGGAACGCGATGATGTCGGTTGCCGGCGGCTGGTTTTTTCTGATGATCTGCGAATCTTTTGTTTTAAGGGGAAAAGATTTTCGCCTTCCGGGGTTGGGCTCCTATATGAGCGTCGCCATCAACAGGGGGGATACGCAAGCCATCGTCGCGGGGGCTTTGACCATGCTGGCCCTCATCATGTTGCTGGAGATTTTTTTGTGGAGACCTCTCATGTCTTGGGCCGCCCGTTTTAAATGGGAAGGGGCCGATCAGCCCCACCGAAGCCGGGGGATATTTCTCTATCGTGTTTTGAAACGTTCCGCCATTTTCGACAAATTGATGGAGAAGTTTTTATCCTGCATCAACCGCCGGATTGCACATGATTTTACGGGGGGTAATCGGTCTGTTCCCCATCTCCCCTTGGGGGAGAGGGTTGGGGTGAGGGTAATCAGTTTTATAAGCCTCGCCGCATTTATTATTTTCAGTCTCTTCGGATTCGTTCTGTTGATTGCCCTTCTGGTCTCCATGCCGGCCGCGCGCTGGGGGACCATTTTTGAAAGCGCGGGGCTCACCGCACTGCGCGTTTTTTTAAGCCTCTTTTTGGCCTCTCTTTGGACGATCCCCGTGGGCATTCTGATCGGTTATTTTCCGAGGGTCACCCGGATTGCCCAGCCGCTGGTGCAAATTGCCGCGGCCTTTCCGATGCCGATGCTTTTCCCGCTTATTTTGCTTGGGCTTCACTGGTTTGGGATCGGCATGGGGATCGGTTCCATTCTTCTTTTGACGCTGGCTTTGCAATGGTATCTTTTGTTCAACACGATTGCGGGGGCCTCATTTGTGCCGGAAGGGTTCAAAG
>JAUYJH010000151.1 GCA_030688705.1 Deltaproteobacteria bacterium | reverse complement strand
ATTTGACACGCCGCCCAACACCAACATCTGCCCCGTTTGCACGGCACAACCGGGGGCTCTGCCGGTTTTGAACAAAATGGCGGTAGAGATGGCGATCAAGGCGGGGCTCGCTTTGGGCTGTGCCATTCAGGAAAAAAGCGTTTTTGCCCGCAAAAATTATTTTTATCCCGATCTTCCCAAAGGCTACCAGATTTCACAGTATGAAAAACCGATTTGTCTCAACGGATTTTTGGATGTGGAGTTCGACGGCAAACCGAAGCGAATCCATATTCAGCGGATCCACATGGAAGAAGATGCCGGAAAATTACTGCACGACACCGGCAACACACATGTCAGTCATGTCGATTTGAACCGTTGTTCCATGCCATTGATCGAAATTGTGAGCGGCCCCGACATGACCACCCCGCAAGAGGCGGCCGATTACTATCGCAGACTGCGGGCGATTCTTGTTTATCTGGAGGTCAACGACGGCAACATGCAAGAGGGGTCGCTCCGATGTGATGCCAATGTATCGATCAGGCCGGCCGGGTCCAAGGAATTTGGAACCCGCTCTGAAATCAAAAACGTCAATTCGTTTAAATTTTTGGAAAGTGCCATTGCCTATGAGATCAAACGGCAGACCGAACTGATTGAAAGCGGGGGCAAAGTGGTGCAAGAGACGCGGCTCTGGAACCAGACCAAAGGAAAAACCGAATCGATGCGGAGCAAAGAGGAGGCGCATGATTATCGTTATTTTCCCGATCCCGATCTTTTGCCTCTTGTCGTCGATTCCCTCTGGATTGAGAAAGTAAAGGCGGGGCTTCCGGAACTCCCGAACGCAAAGGCACAGCGGTTTGTCGCTCAATACGGGATTCCCATTTCTGACGCGGGGGTCCTTACGGCTGAAAAACCGCTGGCACACTATTTTGAAGAGGCGGTTGCGGGTTACAACGCCCCAAAAAAAATCGCCAACTGGATTATGGGGGAGTTACTGCGTGAATTAAAAACGGGGGAGACCGAACTCACCGCCATCAAAATGACACCGAAACAATTGGCCCGCATGGTGGAGTTGATTGAAAATGGAACAATCAGCGGCGCCATCGGCAAAACCATTTTCGCGGAGATGCTCGCTCACGGCGCCGATCCCGATAAAATTATTGAGGCCAAAGGGTTGAAACAGGTGACCGATACTTCGGCCATTGAAACCTGCATTGATAATATCCTTGCGCGCGAAACGGAAAATGTTAATCGCTACAAATCGGGCAAAACCAATGTTTTCGGGTTTTTTGTGGGGGCGGTGATGAAAGAGATGGGTGGCAAAGCGAACCCGAAGATTGTGAATGAGATATTGAAGAAAAAACTGGGATAACATGTACACCATCAAAACCATAGAATGGAAAAACGACAAGGTCATCCTTCTGGACCAAAGGCTTCTGCCGCAAGAAGAGGCCTACATCACTTGCGACGATTACCTTTCAGTTGCCAAGGCCATTGAACATATGGCTGTCCGCGGGGCGCCGGCCATCGGCGTTGCCGCCGCGATGGGCGTGGCACTGGGGGCGCTGGGGATTTCGGCTAAAACCTTCGGCGATTTTTATAAAAAATTGGAAGCCGTGTGCGAAAGGCTGGCCAAAACCCGCCCCACCGCGGTCAATCTTTTTTGGGCTTTGGAGAGAATGAAACGGGTGACTCTGGAAAACAAAAGCCTGGAACTTTTAAAACTGCAGGAGCGCTTGAAAGAAGAGGCGATCCGTATTTTCCATGAAGACATTGAAATCAACCGGATGATCGGCAAGCACGGCTCCGCGCTTTTGAAAGACGGGATGCGGGTTTTGACCCACTGTAACGCGGGGGCTTTGGCCACCGCCGGTTTCGGAACGGCGCTCGGCGTGATTTACGCGGCGCAAGAAGAAGGAAAAAGAATTCATGTCTATGCGGATGAAACCAGGCCCTGGCTGCAGGGGGCCAGGCTCACAACTTGGGAGCTGCAAAAGCACGGGGTGGAAACAACGCTGATTTGTGACAATATGGCGGCCAGCCTCATGGCCAAAAAAGAGATCGACTGCGTGATTGTCGGCGCGGACCGGATTGCGGCCAACGGCGACGTCGTCAACAAAATCGGAACCTATTCCGTGGCGGTTTTAGCCAAGCACCACAACATTCCCTTTTATGTCGCCGCCCCGACATCGACGATGGACCCGAACATCAAAACCGGCGCCGATATTCCCATTGAAGAGAGAGATGCAAGAGAGGTGACCCACATCCGGGATCAGCAAATCGCCCCCACGCATATTCATGTCATCAACCCCGCCTTCGACTGCACCCCGCATGAACTCATCACCGCCATCATAACGGAAAAGGGATTGTCGAAATAAAAAGAGCGGCGTCCACCCAAGAACGCCGCCCTGATAAGGAGAGGAAGGGAAACTTTTATTTAATTCATGGCCTCTTTTTGGAGAACTTGATGCAAGAGATTGAAGAGGTTGCGCCTGCCCATGTAGAGCTTGATCGGCTCTTCGGGATTGGCCAGATGCAAAACATCATAGGGCATCCGAGGAGGAGTGGTTGTTTTGGGCCGCGGCAGATACATCCCGCCACAACTCAAAACAGTGGGGTGTCTGTTTGAAGAAACCCCATCGGTCCCCTCTTCGGATGCCCTTTGTAAAATCAGTTTTGTTAAGTTGATTGACATTTTTCCCTGCTCCGCCCACAGGAAATGCAAGTAAAATGCCAAACCGGAAAAAAATAAAAAAAATTGCAACTACCTGATTATACAGCCTATTTTTTGATGTGAATTTATACGAAGCAGGGTGAACGGGTATTTTTAGACACTAAAATGGCAAGCAGGTGTCAAAGTTTTGACCTCTGCTACCAGGTAGCACTACCTGGTAGCAGAGGGGGAGTCCACTACCTGGTAGGGGAAGCCGTCCCACTACCAGGTAGCCGTGAGTTCCGAAGGTGTCGGTGATAGGTAATGCCAAACCGGTGGGCCTCGTCGCGGATGCGCATTAAATATAAAAGTTCTTTGGAATCGGCTTTGAAAGCGATGGGGTTCTTGCGGCCGGGGATATATATTTTGTCGGTTTCTGGATTGCTTCGCGGAGCCTGCCCCGAGCCGAGAGATTGCTTCCCCCTCGACAAGCTCGGGGTCGCAATGACAAGCGTGGGGGCTCGCAATGACAATCGGGCCTTGGCAATCGCGATAACCGGTAAAGTGTGCAGTCCCAAATCGGCCAAAACTTTCAGCGCAATTTGCAAATGCCCCTTGCCGCCATCCACCATTAAAAGGTCTGGGAGAGACCATTTTTCTTTTTCTTTTGGCGATTCGGCGATCAAGGCCCTTTTAAATCGGCGCGATAAGACTTCAACCATCATGGCATAATCATTGGGGCCTTCCGTCAGCCGAATTTTAAATTTCCGATACCTGTTTTTGAGCGGCTTTTTCCCTGAAAAACAGACCAAAGAACCGACCGCGTCTTTCCCCTGCAGATTGGAGATATCGATACATTCAATAATCCACGGTGGTTGCGGTAAAAACAGTTTTTCCTCCAACTGTTTGACAAACTCTTCCTCATTTTCCTCTTCTTTTTGCCCCTCCATCCATTGTTTGGCGTTTTGCGCGGCAAGCCGGACCATTTTCTGTTTTTCCCCCCGGACCGGGGAAAGAATATCGAGCAAATGCCCGCACCGTTCCTCCAAAATGGACTTCAAATTCTCTTTTTCATCGATGGCCCGGGAAATATAGATGTATCGCGGAATATCCAAAACAGTGCCGTAATATTGAAGGAGGAATTGGGACAGTTTCCCCTCACCCCTGTCCTCTCCCATAAGGGGAGAGGGAGGCACATTAAAAACAAAACGCTTGCGATCAATCAAAACCCCCTGTCTCACCAACAGCACGCAAAAAACAATCTTTCCCTCTTTCAATTCAAAGCCGACGCAATCGTAATCTTTTCCCCCATGACGGACCACTTTTTGTTTTTCCAGCGTCTCTGCAACGTAACCGATCAGATTCCGAATTTGTGCCGCCTCTTCATAGCGAAGATCCAAAGAGGCCCTTTTCATTTTTTCTTTCAATTTTTTTAAGAGTTCTTTTTGATGGCCCTCCAGAAACAGTTTTGCCTCTTCCACCTGCAGTGCATAAACCTTTTGCGATATTTTGCCAACGCACGGCGCCGTACAACGGCCGATGTGGTATTCCAGGCACGGGCGGGAGCGGTTGGCAAATTCATTGTCAGAACAGGTGCGCAGCTTGAAATGCTTTGTCAAAAGATCCACCGTCTGGCGAAGGGCGCCGGCAGAGGCATAGGGGCCGAAATAAAGCGATCCGTCTTTTGCAATATCGCGCGTGATGAAGAGGCCGGGAAACGGATGCGTGGCGTTTAGTTTGAGGCTGGCATAGCTTTTATCGTCCTTGAAAAAAATATTGTAGCGGGGCTTGTGTTTTTTGATCAGCGTATTTTCTAAAAGCAAAGCCTCTTTTTCATTGTCAGTCACGACAAAATCGATATCGGCCACACGACGCATCAAAAAAGTAATTTGGTAACGCTCTCTTTTCCCCTCACCCCTACCCTCTCCCGCAAGGGGAGAGGGGGTTCTAAAATAGGCTTTTACCCGGAGGCGAAGATTTTTGGCCTTACCCACATACAACACCTCTCCATGGGGGTCTTTCATCAGATAAACGCCGCACAACTTCGGAAAGGTTTTGATTTTGTCTTTGATTGTCATCCTGAGCGACAGCGAAGGATCTCGGGATTCGGAGTTTACCCTGAACGCAGTGAAGGGCCCCGGGACTCTTCGCTTCGCTCAGAGTGACAACAGTAGCCGCTCAGAATGACACACTTCCGCATTATAGCATGACAGAGAACATCGTCCGAATACGATGATAGGTGGCGTTGTTCAGGCCCTCGACATCATCATAGTCGAGCACGTTGGTGTAATCCAATTGCCACTTCACGTGATTTTTAAAGATATACCAGTTGATGCCGCCGCCGAACTCGTTGGCGTCGTTATCGGGACCTTCGCGCATCACCTGCGAGGCTGTCAAAGCCAGCTCCAGTTTTTTGGGAATCACAAAATAACCGGCATTAATATAATAGCCGACGTCTCTCAATTTGCCGTCACGACTGGTATCTTGCGTGAACGGAATATTCAGGCCGCGGGTATAGCGAACATACCCTTCGGCGTTGAGCTGAAAGCCGCGATACCGAAACCGGCTCCCGGCGGAGCTGGTCCATGCCCAGCGCAGCAAAACGGAGGGGACAAACTCATCTTGCGCATCGTTGTCTTCCATCATGGTTCCAATGTTGAACATCAGGCGGGGATCTTCGGACCAGCCAAAGTCGGTCTCTTGGCCCAAAAAGGGATCGCCCATCGCGTTGATCTGGACGCGCCCGCCGTAAGAGAGCTCGTTGTTGGTGTTTTCACCCTGAAAACCGGGGCCGTTGGCGGCACCGGCCGCAACGGTAACGTATTTGCCCAAGTCGGCTTCCAGTTTAAGCCCCAAATCGGGCGGCGCGCCGAACGACTGGCGGGCAATGGTGAAACCTTTCAAACCGTCTTCCTGTGTTGCAACCAGCGGCGGTTCAATCGTGAGAAACCATCTGGAAGAATCTTCACCGAGAAAATCAAGAGGGAGGTTGATCACGCCGCCGACCACGCGAAATTGCGGCAGAATGTTAACCGTGAAATCGGCGAAGAAATTGAAACGCTGTGTTCCCCCCGGAGGGCCGGTACGCGTGTTGAGGACCGCCGAAAAATCGACCTTTTCATAAACGGTGCCAGACACCAGAAGGTTGCCGCGGCGGATCAGGAAGGAATCGTTGAAACTGTCGGCGGCGGTAAATTGCTGATTGAGACCGGAGCCGGTCGCCAGTTTCTGCAGACCGCTTTTCTTTTCGACCTTTTCTTCCAATTGGACAATGGCGCCGAGCTTGATTTTGAATTTGTCGTCGGCGGAACGGACCCAAAAGCCTTCATCCCATCCCGACATTTTTTCGGATTGAGGGGGAGGCGTTGCCTCGTCTTCGGCTTGCGCGAAGGCGGGACCAGGGACCATGGACCATTGACAAAGGACCAAAAGCAAAAAGAGGAAAAATTTTGATTTCATAAAGGCTCCTTGTTAAAGCCGCCTGTAGTATAAATGGCCGGGGGGTGCAACGTTAAACTTTATGCGATCTTAAGGGCTTTTTCTTCGAGGAGGCGGATTTGGTCCCGCAACTCGGCCGCTTTTTCAAAATCGAGGTTCTTGGCCGCATTGAGCATCTCTTTTCTGAATTTTTCAAGGGTTTGCGGAAGATGGGCCATGTCGGGGAGCTCTTCTTTGAGCCCCACCGGCAAAGAGACATAATCCTGCTCATAAATGGAAGAGAGCACATCGGATATCTTTTTTTGGATGGTGGTCGGGGTGATGTTGTGTTTTTTGTTGTAGGCTTCCTGTTTTTTGCGGCGTCGATCGGTCTCCTGCATGGCCATTTTCATCGACCGTGTGATTTTGTCGGCGTACATGATAACCCTCCCGTGCACGTTTCTAGAGGCCCTCCCACAGGTTTGAATCAGCGAACGTTCCGAGCGCAAAAATCCCTCTTTGTCGGCATCGAGTATGGCAACGAGCGAAACTTCGGGAAGATCCAAACCCTCGCGCAAAAGATTGATGCCGATCAAAACGTCAAAAACGCCGAGACGCAAATCCCGCAGGAGCGCAATGCGCTCTAAAGCCTCAACATCCGAATGAAGATACCGTACCTTTACCCCTTTCTCGCGATAAAACTCGGCCAACTGTTCCGCCATTCTTTTAGTCAGCGTGGTCACCAACACACGCTCTTTCTTTTCCACCCGCTTCAAAATCTCCCTGTGCAAGTCCTCCACCTGTTTTTCGGTCGGCCGCACTTCGATTTTAGGGTCCATCAGGCCGGTGGGGCGCACGAGCTGCTCGACGATCTCTCCTGCCGATTTTTTCAGTTCATATTCGGCCGGGGTGGCCGAAACATAAACAGTCTGGTTGATCCATTTTTCAAATTCATCAAAACGGAGGGGGCGATTGTCGAGCGCGGATGGGAGCCTAAACCCGTACTCCACCAGCGTTGTCTTGCGCGAGCGGTCGCCTTGATACATGCCGCCGATCTGCGGAACGGTAATATGGCTTTCATCGATAAACAGCAGGAAATCCCTCGGAAAATATTCAAGCAGAGTCGGCGGTGGCTCGCCCGGCTTGCGGCCGTTAAAATAACGCGAATAGTTTTCGATCCCCTTGCAAATGCCGGTCTCTTTGAGCATTTCCAGATCATAACGGGTCCGTTGTTCTATGCGGTGTTCTTCCAGCGGCTTGTTGTGTTCCTTAAAATGTTTTACCCGGGCCTCCATCTCTTTTCGAATTTCTCCCAACACTTTTTTAACTTGCCCCGGCTGAATTACATAGTGACTGGCGGGGTAGATGGCCGCCTCATCCAGCTTTCCAAGAACGGCGCCGGTCAACGGATCGATTTCAACAATTTTTTCCAGTTCATCGCCGAAAAATTCAAGCCGCAGGGCCTTCATATCCTCATAAGAGGGAAAAATTTCGACATTTTCGCCCCGCACTCGAAAAGTGCCGCGGTGAAAGTCGTAATCATTGCGCTCATACTGGATTTCAATCAATTTCGACAAAAGTTCATCGCGGGCCAATGTTTTGCCGGCGGTCGTTCGCAGTAACATGCCATTGTAGGCTTCCGGAGAACCCAAACCGTAAATACATGAAACGCTGGCGACAATAATCACATCACGCCTTGTCAGCAGGGCATGCGTGGCGGCATGCCGCAAACGATCGATGCTTTCATTGATCGCCGAATCTTTTTCTATGTAGAGATCGCGCGCGGGGAGATAGGCCTCGGGCTGGTAATAATCGTAATAGCTAATGAAATACCCAACCGCGTTTTCAGGAAAAAGCTCCTTGAATTCCGCGTAAAGCTGGGCCGCCAAAGTTTTATTCGGGGCAATCACCAGCGCAGGGCGGTTCACATTGGCAATCAGATGGGCCATTGTGAAAGTCTTGCCCGAACCCGTCACCCCCAGCAAAACCTGGTCTTTTTTTCCGGCCAAAATCCCTTGGGTCAGTTTTTCGATGGCCTGCGGCTGATCCCCTTTGGGGGTGAAGTCGGTGACCAGTTTGAATGGAGTCATGTTGTTTTACGCCTGATATTTCGAAGCCACCCCGGCATCTTTTACCTCCGCACTGGGGATTCGAAACATGTCCGTTGCCTCGTCATACACGATCATGGCGCAAAACGGAAGGAGTGTTGCATCGTCAAAATGAAACCGGCCCACCGCGCGATCAAAGGCGGTCCGGATCTCATCGGCCCATCGGGCCATTTCTAAAACCGGCCGGGCCTCTCCCTTTTTGGCATAAAGAGAGGCCGAAAAGACCATGGCGGTGGCCAAAATTTCCCCCCGCATGGCCAGGGACTTTCTATAAAAAAGACGGGCTTTCTCAAGCCGCCCCAGTCCTTCTTGAATCACGGCCAGTTTGTATAAATAGAGTGATAAATGAGGGTCTTCCACGATGAAAAACTGGCGACGGATATCGAGGGCCGCCATCATCCAATGCTCCGCCTCGGTGTATTTTCCCGTGGCACGATATACATCGGAAAGACTGGCGCACAAACGGAATATCAGAGGGTTCTCCTTGGTGTCTGACATGAGAATTTTGAGGGCCATGCGATACGCTTTTTGGGCCTCATCATAAACGGCAAGACGGTGGAGGGCCTGTGCATAGGTCGTCCAGAATTCCAGCATGGCACGATCCTGCGAAGATATCTCCCCATGCATCAAAGCCTTCAGGGAAGAGCAAAAATAAGCCGCCGTGCCATAGTGGCGTTGTTCGAGAAAATGCCGGGACAGAAACGCAACATGGACCAGTTGCGCGTAGGGGGGGAGAAAATCGCGGATGGCATCCATGAAAACATCCGGAAAAGAGGCCGCCTTGACCAAAAATTTTTCAGAAAGATCCTCCGGCTTTCCGCCCCGAAACAAATTGTCGCCGATCTCGCGCCGCATTTCTTTTACAATGGCCCTCCGCAACATCAAAACTTTCGGGGCGTTGGAGTCAATAGCCTCTTCCTTTCCGAAATGTTGCGGATAAAAAAACGCCATAGAATCACGAAACTCTCTCAGAAACTCAATAGAGGAGGCATCAATCTCCTCGAGCGTCTCTGCAACGGCCTTGCCCAAAAAAGTTTCGGGATCGGACGTTCTAAAAACAGGATGACGATGCTCCTTCAGAAAAGAAAGGGTTGTTTTGTCGATTTTTGGAAGATCCCGGAATCGCGCGGCACCGGCGAGTATTACCGCGTTGGCCGCCCTTTGGTGGCAGTCGGCCGAATATTTTTTCAATTCATAGCCGATGTCCCACAGGAGGGGCAGATGACGGTCATCCTCCAGAGCCAGCCTTTGCAGAAGAGCCACATGGCGGCGCAGTTTTTTGGTGCCGGCCCCCTCCAGCAAGAGGCGTTTCTCCAAGAGGGGTAAAATTCTTTTTGCCGCCGCGTAGTCGGCCCCGAGAATCGGAATTTCATTGGCCGCTAAAACAGCGTGAAAAGCATCCGCAGAGGTCAAAACAGAAAGGCTTAAAGGCCCGGGAATGTTTATCACGGTGGTATTCATCCCAGTGCCTCGTTCGCAAAGTCGATCAGCAGGCGTGTTTTTTCGCCAATATCCTGAAAAGAGCCTGTCTCGGCCGACAAAAGATCGAGTATTTCTTTGGCTTGTTCGTAATACCCCAGAACCATATGAAGAGAGGCGACACACTCCAGGAGCCACCGGTAGGCTTGAGCGTCTCTGTTCCGCCCCTCTGTTTCTATGCGAAGCCCCTTTTCAAAGTAATCAAGGGCCTGCCGATAATATCCCAAGGCATGGTAGGACTGGGCCAGACGAAGAAAAAGAGTTTGAAGATCGGGATCGCACGGTTCAAAAGAAGGAACCACGGCATCCCATGTGGCCTGGCAAAAATAAGCGGCCATACAATGAAATCCCAGCCCGGAAAAATGCCCGGCCAGATCGGCAGTCAGCGCCACAAAATCCTGCGGGGCCAGCTTTTCCGCGCCGACCCCGATGTAAATATCGGGCGACAGACTGATTGTTTGCAAAAATTCCGGGTCGAAAAACAGCTCTTCTTCGCCGATTTCCTGAACAGCTCCCGCTTCCAATGCCCGTACCATGTAGAGGGCAATCTCTTCCCGAAGACGTGCCGGGTTCGGGTGCGACACCTCATCGTCGCCATGAAAAAACACAGGGTAGAGGCTCAAAAGTAGATGCCTTTTTTCCGCAAGAATGCTGTTATTCCTCCATTCATGCTGGATCCTTTTAAATACAAAGGTTAGTGCTATTTCTAAAAGACGTTGCGTGTCCACAATAGGCTCCTTGGCATATCGTGTACAAAGAGCCTGAAATGATTCATCGGACGGCAAATGAAGATCGAAAAAAATGCCGCCGGAGAACATCACGGCATTGGCGGCAAGGCGATGGACGTCTTGTGAAACTTCGCTTAATGTCCGGGCCACGGCCGAAAGGGATTCCGGGGTGCGGGCTGTGAGATGCCGTTTCAAGAGACCGGCTTCAAAACCGGTCCGCGCGAGTTTTTCATCCAATCTCGGCAAGACCTCCCAAAAAGAGGACACATCCATTTCATCAGGATGAAAATCCGGCTCCTCTAAAAGGCACTCAAGGGCATCGGGGTGTGTCAACGCGGCATTGGCAAGCGGGCCAACGGCAATGGTTTGCGGAACGATCATGGACCAGCCCTTCTGCCCGATTTCCAACAATCTGTCAAAAAATTAATCCGCGGACTCGCCGTGGCCCGCAATCAAATTCCATTCGACCGCTTTCCGGACCTTTTTATTTTCTTTTCCAAGAACCTTCCTGAAAAATTTGGGTTTTTTCTCCCGAATGTCAAAATAGGCCTCACCCAGCGTATCTACCATTGCCCCGTCTGTATCCAGAGACATCAAAAACAGTTGGTGCAGCGCCTTGGCATCCTCTTTTTCTATGGCGGTCTGTGCCAGACGGGTCACTTCGTCTTGCCATTCAAAAAAATCCCTTGCCTCTGCTTTAGCGGCCAAAAGAGAGAGAATACTCGCTAATATCAATAGTCCCTTCTTCATCATGCTCCTCCTTTTTTAAACGATTTATTTCGTTGATCAGAGCCAAAATGTCTTTATCATGCATTCGGATGCAACCCTTTGTCGGCACCAAATTGTCGCCGAAGCGTGTTTTTTCACTGTCCCTGCCTCCATGAATCAGCAACCCGCTCCTCCCGTTTTGTGCCGCAGTCGAGGCGTCTCCGGAAACAGGAACCATTTGGATCGCCCTATGCGGCCCATACACTTTCTTATCAGCCCGTGGCTGAATGGTCCCAACTTCGTAAATGCCGGTTGGAGTATCTCCATATTTATGAACGGGGTCCCGGTTTTTATTTTGGTTGGTCACTTTTTTTCCATCTTCTTTCCACTCATTGCTGGATCGCCCCAACACCTTGAATGGACCCATAAGTGGATGGCCGTTGTTTTTCCTTAATATCAAAATACCATGCTGGTCCCTGAAATTGTTTCTTTCCATTTTCGGGCCCCAGTGCGGCAACTGGATTTCGATTTTGTAGAGCCCCAGCGGATCATAAAAATGGATCGGGTCGCCGCCGGCGTAGGCGAAGAGATCCGTTTCCGGAATGGGGGGCGCCGTATTGGGCCG
>JAUYJH010000150.1 GCA_030688705.1 Deltaproteobacteria bacterium | reverse complement strand
CCCTCTAGGTGTCGGACGCCTACAGGGGGTTATCAAGCCTTTTTAAAAATTAAGGAGAACGAGGGAGCTGGATAATCACCTCGTCCGATTCGGTAAAACCCAATTCTTTGTGGATCAGATGTTTAAGATAGACGGGATTTTCCAGATTTTCCAATTCCGCGTTTAAATCGATTTTTTCTTTTTGAAGATCCTCTTTTTGGGAAATCAGGTCGTTTTTGGTTCTCAAAAGACGTTCCAGTTCATAGAGCCCATGGTGACCGAAAACAAGAAGCCAAAGAAAAATGGAAAAAGCCAAAACGGCCAGCCAGGCGACCAAAGGGAGCGAATGAAAAATCTGGAATAAAAGACGGCGGATGTTCACGGCAATTTATGGCCCAAATGATGGTATGCCAAAGAAGTGGCGATGCGGCCGCGGGGGGTGCGCTGGATAAACCCGCATTGCAGCAGATAAGGTTCATAAACGTCTTCCAGCGTCTCTTTTTCCTCGCTTAACGCCGAAGAGAGGGTTTCCACGCCGACCGGGCCCCCCTGAAATTTTTCGATAATCAAGGACAAGATTTTGCGGTCCATCGAATCAAACCCCATCTCGTCGACTTCCAGCATGGCGAGACCCAGCCGAGTGACAAGGGGTTCAATTGTTTTGGAGCCGCGCACTTGCGCGTAGTCGCGCACCCTTTTCAAAAGGCGGTTGGCGATGCGCGGCGTGCCGCGGGAACGCCGCCCTATTTCGAGCGCCGCCGCCTGCTCCATGCCGATGGAAAGAAGTTTGGCGGAACGCTCCACGATTACTTTGAGATCTTCCGCCGAATAGTAATCGATGCGCAGGGACATGCCGAAACGGTCTCTTAAAGGCGAGGTGATGAGCCCCGTCCGCGTGGTGGCGCCGACAAGGGTAAAACGGGGGATGTCGATCTGGATGCTTTTTGCCGAGGGGCCTTGTCCCACGATCAGATCAAGCCGAAAATCCTCCATGGCGGGGTACAAAATCTCCTCGACAATGCGCGGAAGACGGTGGATTTCGTCGATAAACAAGATATCGTGTTCATTCAAATTGGTAAGGATTGCCGCCAAATCTCCGGGCCGCTCCAGAGCCGGCCCCGATGTGGTCGTGATCTTAACCCCCATCTCTTCGGCCAGAATATTGGCAAGACTTGTTTTTCCCAAGCCCGGCGGTCCGGAGAATAAAACATGATCCAGGGCCTCTTTTCTCTGTTTGGCCGCGGTCACAAAAATGCCCAACTTTTCTTTCAATTCGGCCTGTCCCACAAAATCGGCGAATCGTTTTGGGCGCAGGCTTATTTCCAGTTTAAGTTCTTCTTCAAACGGCGTATTGGAAAGCAGATTGTTGTCGGTCATGTTTTAGTTTCTTGCGAGATTTTTCAAGCCTTGGCGGATGACCTCTTTTAAAACAAGCGCCTCTCTTTTTTCAACGCGGCTCAACGCCAGCTCGGCTTGGGGGCGAGTGTAGCCCAAGTGGGTCAAGGCTGACAAGGCCTCTTCAAAAATATTCCCTTTACCCGGGGGCATTTGCGGAAAATTGCCGGCGGCCGCCGGGCCTATTTTACCTTTAAGATCAAGCAGTATTCGCTCCGCCGTTTTTTGCCCGATGCCGGGGATGGTCTTGAGCAGGGCGGCCTCTTGGCCGGCGATGGCTTGGCTGATTTCATGGACGGTGCGGCCCGACAAAATGGTCATGGCGAGTTTTGGCCCCACGCCGTTCACTTTGAGCAATTGCTGAAAAAGATTTTTTTCCGCGCTATTCAAAAACCCGAAGAGCTGCCACGCCTCTTCGCGGATGTGGGTGTGAATGTGGAGAGAGGCCTCCATTTCTTCCGGCGGCAGTTCGTAAAGAGTGTTTAGGGAGACAAAAATCTGATAGCCGACACCCTGCACGTCGACCACGATATGGTCGGCCGATTTGGACCGGATTGTCCCTTTAAGATGCGCGATCATTTTGGAAGCCTCATGGTTTGACAGTGGCATAAAGCCACGGCCAGCGCGTCATTGGCATTTTCCTCCGCCTCTTCTTTCAGTTTCAAATAGAGCCGGACCATTTTTTGCATCTGGTCCTTGGTGGCTTGCCCGAAGCCGGTGACGGCTTGTTTCACCTTGGCCGGGGGATACTCATAAACCGGCACATTTTTGATGGCCGCCGCCAGCATGACCACACCCCGAGCGTGCCCCAGCTTTAACGATGATTTCGCATTTTTGGCCACAAAGACATCTTCCAGCGCGATTTCTCCGGGCTTGAATTTTTCGATCAGAAGAGAGATTTCATCAAACAGAACTTTTAATTTATCGGGAAGAAGAGATGTCTTTAAGGGGGCGATCAGACCGTTGTCGATATGCTTGAGGCCCGACCTCTCTTTTTCAATCAGGCCATAGCCGGTAAAGTAGGTGCCTGGATCAACCCCCAGTATAATCATAAAATTCCAAATTCTAAACACTAAATTCTAAACAAATCCTAAATCCCAATGTCTTAAATTCCAAATAATCAAGTTTAAATATTGGGATTTGGAAAGTTGGGATTTGTTTAGGATTTCGAATTTAGAATTTAGAATTTGCATTTTCTTCAAGAGGCCAGCTTTTCCATCACGCTCGTATCAATATCAAAGTTGGCGTGGACGTTTTGGACATCGTCGTGATCTTCCAGCGCCTCCATCAACTTGATCATTTTTTCAGCATCGATTTCTTCCAGACGAACCGTGTTTTGGGGGATCCTCTGCACCGAGATATCGAGCGGCTTCAAACCCTTGGCTTCACAAGCCTCTTTTATTTTATGGAGCAGGTGGGGCGGGGTCAAAACCTCGAAATTGTCGTCGGTGTCTTTGATATCTTCGGCACCGGCTTCCAGAGCTGTTTCCATCAGCTTTTCCTCGCCGACCGATTTGGGGAAGGTTAAAACCCCCTTTTTGGCGAACATCCAGGAGACACAACCCGATTCCCCCATGTTTCCACCCATTTTGGCCAGAAGGTGCCGGATTTCAGCGACGGTCCTGTTGTGATTGTCGGTCAGCGCTTCGATAAAGAGAGCAACGCCGCCGGGACCGTATCCTTCAAGCGCAAACTCTTCGAGCGTTTCGCCTTCCAGTTCTCCAGTCCCTTTTTTGATGGCTCGCTGGATGTTATCGGCTGGCATATTGGCCGCTTTGGCTTTATCAACAACAAGCCGGAGCCGTGGATTTCCATTGATATCACCGCCCCCGACCCGTGCGGCAATAGTGACTTCACGGATAATTTTGGAAAAGACTTTCCCCCTTTTGGCATCGGTAGCCCCTTTCTTTCTCTTGATGGTGGACCATTTGGAATGACCGGACATGGCGAAAGCGTAGCACAAAGATTTTCACACTGTAAACGACTTTTATAGCATCTTCTTGATCTCTTCGATGTCGGAGGAGCGGGAGAGGGCCTCTTCTTTGGTGACCTGTTTCTTTTTGACGAGGGCGGCCAAGGATTGGTTCATGGTCTGCATGCCGGTGGCCTCTTGCCCCAACTGCATCTGCGCATAGATCTGGTGGGTCTTGTTTTCACGGATCAAATTGCGAATGGCCGGGGTTGGAATAAGGATTTCCAGAGCCAGACAACGGCCTTTGTCTGTTTTGGGCAATAACTGCTGCGACAAAATCCCCTGTAGAATAAACGAAAGCTGTACTCTCACCTGCGCCTGTTGGTGGGCTGGAAAAACATCGACCATCCGGTCGATCGATTGGACCGCCGAATTGGTGTGGAGCGTGGCCAAAACCAGATGACCGGTCTCGGCAATGGTGATGGCCGAACGGATCGTCTCTAGATCGCGCATTTCGCCCACCAAGACCACGTCCGGGTCTTCGCGCAAAATATATTTCAGGCCGTTTGTAAAACTCGTGGTATCCCGACCGACTTCGCGCTGATGAATCAGGCATTTTTCCGGGGTGTAAACAAACTCGATGGGGTCTTCGATGGTGATGATATGCCACGGCTTGACATTGTTCATGGCGTCGATCATCGCCGCCAAGGTGGTTGATTTGCCGCTCCCCGTGGTGCCGGTGACCAAAACAAGGCCGTTTGGTTTGTAAGCCAGATTTTGAACGGCAGGCGGCAGGCCCAAACCTTCAAAAGTGGGCATTTTGAAGGGGATCATCCGAAAAACACCGGCGACGCTTTGTTGCTGTCGGAAAAGATTTCCCCTGAAACGGGCGGTATCTTTGACGGCAAAACTGAAATCGAGCTCCAAATCCTGCTCAAACTTCATCACCTGTTCATGGGTCAGAATTTCGTAACAGATATTTTGCGCTTCTTCAGGGGTCAGCCGGTTTTCCTGCAGGGGTTGCAGGGAGCCGTCGACGCGAATCATCGGGGGTTGGTCGGCACTGATGTGAAGATCGGAAGCCCCCTTGGAGACCATCGTCTTGAGCATTTCTTGCAGGATTTTAGCCATGATTTTTTAATGTTGCTCCGTTTGTCGACGTCATCCCCGTGAAAACGGGGATCCCGGGATTCCCGCTTTCGCTTTGTCACCCCGGCGAAAGCCGGGGTCCAGTACTGGATTCCGGCTTTCGCCGGAATGACGTTCCTCACCACTCCCATCCCTGTCAAAATTTCTATGCAACAGGTTTTGTATTTATGCTAGGACAAACTTATGGAATTGAAGGGTGCCAAGCGTTCTTTTTGGGAATATGTGATTGTCGGTTTGGTTGTTGCCGGTTCCCTTTTTTTGGCGTTGGGGATTTACGCGAAAAGAGATTTTTTATGCAAGGCCGAAATCACCCGCCTTGAATTATTGACCCTTAGAAATTACGTCACCGCCTACTTTTTGGAACACCGTCAACTTCCTTCTTCGATCGAAGAGGCTGTTGGTCCACGGTCCACGGTCCACGGTCCATGGTCCGATGCCTTTGGCAACCCCTACCAATATGACCCGAAAAAAGGATGGGTCTCGTCCGCTACCCGTGCCTGCACGGGGTGGTGATTACGGGAGGCAGGGGGCAACTTATTTTGAAAAGGGACGATAACTTATAGGAGGCGATCTATTCATGGCCGTTCAACAAAAATCGGCAAAATTCACCAATCTCGGCCAACCGCACCTCTATGGGGAGATGGGGTGGCATCTTCCCGGTTCAAGCATTCAGGAACAGGTAACGGAGTGCCACATGGACTCTTTTGTTATTTTTGACGGGGTACGGCGTTTATCCCTTGCGTGCGTTTCAGGACCGGCGGGCGACAAAAAAGAAAAGGAGCTTTTGAGCTGTCCCGTCGATAAAAATTGGGCCGCAGTCCTCAACAAGACCCACCGGTTTTCGGCCGAAACGATCTATTGCCACGAAGAGCCGAAAATATTGAAAAAAATCGCCGACGGGAAAACCCTCGCATGGGATGATCTGTACATGCTGGCAAAACTGGCCGAGCTGGGAAAGCCGTCTGCCATCGCAGCGGTTAAAAGGCCGTTGTCCGTATTGATAGGGAGGGGAAATATCGCCAAAACACCCGAAGCGCTCCTCGAAGTACAGCGGGCTCTTCCCCTTTTGGAACGATTTTGGAAAGGGGAATGGGTCGATTATCTTGTAAAAATCAACGAAAAAATTCTCCCCTGGATCGTTGGCAAAGAGGATGTTACCTATCGCGGCGCCGCCGGTTCTTTTGGCCTGTTAGGGGTGGAGAAATCCGAAAGTGCTCTGGCGGCCATGTCGACGGAACAGTGGGCAGAAGAGAGACGTTTGAAAAACCGCGCGCGTGAGTTGATCCGGTCGATCTCGAACCTTGCCGTGGAGGGCATTGAAAAGCTTTCCGATGAAAAACGGGTCTCTTTTGTTCTGAAAGAGATTCTCCAAAAACCGAACCCCGAAAATACCGACGCCATCCGCGCGATCATCAACGGCTTCGATCGTCTCCCGTCCCTTTTTCGCAACAGGGCTGCACCCTACTTCCGCAAGGAATACAATATCGACACCGCCAAAGAGAGTGCTTTGAGCTATCTGGCCACGGCTTCTATTTTTCCCGATATCCTCGTTTTTCTCTACCGCAAGGCCGGGCGCATAGATGCCCGCCTGGAGCTCGAAAACCAGATGCTTCAGGAACTGGCCCTTCATGAAACAGGGGCCCTATCGCTCTATCTGAAAGAGATGGTCGTGAGAGAAAAAGATGCCGCCGCCGTTTTCAGGCTGAAGGAGATGCTGGCCGGCCGTGTCCCCTTTGTTTCGCATGAATCTATCCCCCTTCTTCTTCACGAAATAATTTCGATGGAAAACGGGGTTTTTCCATTTTTCGAGGCCTTTCTGACGGGAAGAGAGACCCTTGAAATTTTTCAAAACGATAAAATCGTGAAAGTGCGATTTGATATCGGCTCCTTTTTCGCTTCCATGGAGCCTTTTTTTCTCCTGCCGATGAAAGATTCAAGAGACCTTTCCAGGGAAGAGACCAATTTTCCGCCCGATGTCTGGAAGAATTATCAAAACTTGATGGCCGCCGCGATGCGACGGGCCTCTCAATCCAAGGGGCCGACGCAGAAAAAACTCTTTGCCGCGGTTCAAGCCCATTTCGACCGCTTTTATTCCAACTTGGACAGAGACAATCCTCCCTGGTCGCCGTGGCGCTCCCAAATCGTGGGGTATTTTCCTCTTACGCCCCTGATCGTCCAAGCGATGGCACACGCGCCGATGCGCGATTACCTTCGCGAAAAAGTCCGGCAGGGCAATCCCTTTTTGGGACATGAGGCGCTGATCCAGGCAACCGATCACTTCCAACCCCTGGTCAAAGGGGAATCTCTTGACGCCGTTTATGAAAGGATCGTCATCGAGCGGCAAAGAGCGGAAAGTGATCGCAATGCGTTTCCGTTGCAGATGACACACGCCCTGGATGTTGAAACCTTGCAAAGGCGTGTGAGGGTTCTCCGTTTCCACGATTTCGAGCGTGCGGAAGAATTTCTTCTGCGGGGCCTCCAGACGGGTGACCCGGCCATGAAGTATATTTTCACGCTTCTGGCAACCGCCGCCGTCCTTCGCAGTCCAAAACTTTATTCCCTCCTCTCTACACAAGATGTCGCCTTTATTCCGGAACTGGCCGAGCAACATTGTGCGGCGGGGTTCGATCGCGAAGCTGTCATGAGAGAAGTCAGTGCCGTGCTTGAAGCCCTGAAAGAAGATTGGAATCACCCGCATGCCGGTGAGGCCCGCAACAGACTGAAGGAAATTCTCGAATCACGTTGATAAACGCGCCGACTCATTTGGGGAAATCATTTTCTTCCGGCCTCAAATCAAAAGGAAGGGGAGTGTTATATTGTGAACAAGCGGCGCCAGTCCCGCTGGGAGAAGGGCATAGGTAGACCAAAGACGGGGCTGTTGATTCTGCAAAGCCGATAAAATCACAATTGATCTTACACCCCTTTGTGGGGTGAAAATCTGTTTGTATCTCGCTTCGCTTCATGACAGCCCCGCACCCCAGCAACTGCGGATCCCTCTCTCGTGTATACCCCCCGGACCCGTAGCGGCTGGCACACTTGTATTGCCGCCATCTTATCAAATGGGGGTCATAGCCTTGGCTACTCCGGTCTTCATTAAACTTGCCATTGCAATATCTTTTTCTGACAGTTCCGCCGTATTCCATTCCTGCTTTAGGAGAACATTGAGCGGCTACACGGGTTGCCCCGGTTACATACTCCTTATTGCAGATTTCATCTCCCGTCTCATAACAGTTGGGCCCCTCGCACCGATTCGCCGAGCACCGACATATGATTTCTTTGCGGAGCGGCCCGTGACCAAAAACAGGGACGGCTGCCCCTTGCGGTTTACTACCCAAACTCCAGAAGGAGCCGGCAGGACATTGCGCCTCCCAGAGTTTATTACCTCCCTGACATGTGGAGGAAACCCGTTCCAATTCACAAGCGGGTTTGCGGCCGATCACTGTTCCCTGATCGTTTTGCCAGACAAGTTCCTGGGTTTTGACGACAATTGTGTCTGCGCTTGCCTGCTCACAAGTCAGATTTGTTGCGGCCCTTCCTCCTATGAGCTTATCGGCGTATCGGAGCATTTCGGCTATCCTGGCCACGGTGGTGGCAGACGCTCTGTTGAGATCGATCTTTACTTGTATAAAGGGCATGGAGCCGGCGGCCGCATAAGCGGATGGCAGTTCTCCTCCTGCTACCTCCGTCTTGAACATGATGGCCATCAATTTTTCTCGCTCTTCATGCGTGTATTTTAGTATTCCACGGTTATCTACCGAGATATTTCCATAAACCGTCATATCGCCGCAATTCCCCTCGGGATAATATACAGTTCCGTAATTTCCAGGCGGTACATGCTGGCTCCAGTCGGGATCCGCCAGAGCCGTGCCGCTCGGGACAAGAAGAAAGAGGAGAAGGAGTTTTTTGTTCATTGGTCACACTCCGTTTCGGAAAGGGAGTCGAGTCGAACGCATAGGGCACCGGCATCCCAACGAAATGTATTTCCCTCACTCACGGGATAAAATCGTTTATAGATTCTTTTTTCGGTTGTGCCGTCCGAAAAAAGAAATTCTATTTTGAACATCGGAGAAATAGAGGGAAATGTGTGGCTTAAAGGTGTGCGTCCCAGCGCTTCTCCGTCGGCCCGAACCTCGGCCCCTTCCGGAATGGAGGTGATATTGACCGTGTGCGGTCCATAGGGGGGTTCTACCCACCCCTGTTGTTTCAGGGCAAGGGTGACCTCTTTTTCCACAACCGGGTCTGCCGTAAAGCTGGGGGTTATGGTTTCCTCGTGATCCTCGAATCCTGGGGCGGTGACGCGCAATGGATGCGTTCCGTCAGATACATTTGTGAGCCACAAAATTGACGTGGGGAGAACCATTGCACCCGATTCATCCCGATTCACTTCATCATCCTCCCACTCGGGTTGCGACTGCCCCAAATCAACCCCATCCAAAAAAACTCTGGCTTGGGGACGCGTCATAAGACGCACCATTCCGTAAACAATCGGGGAGAGCGTTGTCGAAAAGCTGTACTGACCCGGAATGCTCGTTTTCAGGGAACGAGTGGAATCGTGATAACCCTCTTTTGTGAACTTCAATGTGTATGTGGTCGTGGGTGCCAACTCAAGATGAAGGGGTGTCTCACCTTTATCCGCTCCGTTCAAAAATACCCGCGCTCCCGCGGGATTGGAGACAATGTTGTAAACAGCTTTCGGCGTGGGAGAGGGACTGCAGGTCGAATGATGATCCGCCCTGCTCCCTGCGTCAAAAGTGGTGTACAGGGTGTACGATACATAACCTTCTTTTTCACAGCGGACCTCATAGCGGACTCCCCTTTCCAGCCCTTGAAGTGCAAGGGGGGCGATCCCCTTAAAGATATTGTTAAGAAACACATTGGCGCCGAGCGGATTGGACTCAATATGCCATGTAATGGCCGATGGCGGCATAGACGTACCGGGAGAAGTGTGATCGTCCCCAGTGGAACCGGTTTGTTGATTCTGACAATAACCGATATTGAGAGTAGTCGTCTGGCCGCCGGTGACCGGGTGGGTCGATGCAACGCTTGGAGGACAGCCGTCACGTCTTAGCTGAATCTGATAAACTCCCGGAGTCATATTCTCGATGACCAACGGGTTGGAGATGCCTCCGGCCGCCCCCTTGTTCTCGCCGTTCAGAAAGACCGTCGATCCTGGTGGATCCGAGGAGATGGCGAACTTGCCTGTCTGTTCCTCCCGGTAAATTTTTCCATTGCCGGATAAAACCCAAAGCGTGCTGTCACTCATCTGCAAAGCCTTTGCGCTCTTGCCCGCCAATGCCGCAATCCGTGACCAGCTTCTTGAACTCCCGATCCACTCAAAGACATCTCCGGAAAGCCCAATGGAATAGATGCGGTTTTCAGAGACGAAGGCAAAATTGCGATGTATTCTTCCGGACGTCACCGTGATCCAGTTTCCAGTACCGGAGTCCCATTTCACAATCGTTTGCTTGTTAGGATTGATCGCGTATATTTCCCGCGCAGAGCTTACGTACAGCGACTGATTGCCAGTGTCCTTTGTTTTCTGAATCCACTGCCGTCCATCCCATCTGAAAACACGATTACTCGTCCCAAAAGAATAAATCTCATTTTCCGAAAAAAAGACAAAATCATCTTTGACACGGCCGCTGGTGGTCAATCGGTTCCAAACCCCGCCGACGTTCCCCGAATGTCTGTAGATGACGCCGTTGGTCTGATTCAGCGCATAAATTATGCCGGTCCCGGAAATGTAAAGGGCCGAAATCTGCGCATTCGGATCGATTTGTCCTGTCACTGCCACCCAGTCGGCACTTCCGGGCCTCAAAAGAAATACCCTCTGGCTCGTTCCGACACCATATGTTCCCAACGCAGACACATGATGAAACGCATTTACAATGGTCCCCTTTGTCGTCAGCGGAATAAAGTTTCCAGAGAAACACAAGTTCCCCCATGACAACAGGATTATAAAAATGAAAGTCGCGGTATATTTGAATATCTTCACCACTCCTTTTGGTCTGCAACCAATGTGCCATGCCGTGCTTAACGTAACTTGTTGAAATTCCAAAGTTTTTCATTTGAATTTTCTCGATTTTTCTCATTTTGAGAGGCTTGGGAGTCAAAAAAATGACTTACCTTAAAATCTTCGGGGTGATGAAGACCATCAGCTCACTGTAGGTTTTTGATTTGGTCTTGCTCTGGAAGAAAAGGCCCAGCACGGGAATTTTGGAGAGGCCGGGGACGGAGTTATCCTGAAAACTGTCGTTGGTTTTGATGAGCCCACCGATCACGGCGGTCTCACTGTCGTGCAGGAGCACGGTGGTTGTCGCCGTGTTGTCCAAAATAGAGGGAATGCCGTCGACCGCTTGCGCGAAATTCGGCTGGCTCTCGCTGGCGTCGATTGTCAGTTTGATCATGTTTTCGGGGGAAATTTGCGGGGTGACCGTCAGCTGTACGCCGGTTTCTATCAATTGCAGGCTCGGTTGGTTCGCTTCTGCTTCCGCCCCGGGTGTGCCCACTGAAATATTGGAGGTCGATTTGACGTAAATTTTCACGCCGCTCCGGATTTTCGCCGGAAGATTGTTGATGGTCGAAACGTTTGGCTTGGAAATAAAGCGGATTACGACCCGTAGTACCTCCGCGGTCAATTGGATATCGATGTTGGTCCCCCCCGGAAGCTGTCCCACGCGGAAACCCATGCCGCTGGTGGGGCTTGCCGCCGGCAGATTGACGATGGCTGGAGTGGGGGGGAATCCGTTGATGGTAAAGGTTCCGGTATTGCTGGCTCCGGAAATGGTCAACCGGTCTGGACTTCCGGATACCCCCCACTGCACACCCAGCGAGCGGGAGAAGTTGTTGGTGGCATCGATAATATGGGCTTCTATCAAAACCTGCTGGTCTTTTTTGTCGACATGCACCACGAATTTTCTCACGCTGTCGACATTAGCCTCATAATCTTTGATGCTTAACGTGTTGGTTCTCTCCTCGGCGGTCACCGAGCCCTTGTCCGAGAGGAGCGGTTTTATTTTATCGACCAGATCGTCGGCCGTCGCGTATTTTAGCGAAACGGTGGTGGCCAGAAGATCGGTGCCGCCCGCGAACTGGTCCGGACGGCCTACCCGCATGATGCCGCTTTCCATGGCGTAATTGTATCCGTTGACTTTGAGGATGGAGTTGATGGCGTCGCGCAGGGTGGTATTTTCAAAACTGACGTTAACCCTGCCGCTGATGTCTTCCGGGGCAATCAGATTATAGTCGGCGGCCGTTGAAAGAAGTCGCAAGGCGTCTTTGATGTCGGCCTGCCGGAAATTAATGGAAAGCTGGCTTATCGCCGACGATTTTTGGGGTTTGAGGTAGCCTTCCATCCGGATGTGCTGTTCTTCAGTTTCCGTGGTCAGCACCACCTCGCCCGGCTCAATTTTTGAAACGGTGTATTTACCCACCTTGTCTTGCGGCCGGACAATTTGCCCCGATAAAAGCCCCATCTTGACTGTTTTGCCGTAAACAAGACCCTCCAGTGTCAGGGTGGCGGCGTCCATCTCTCCTCTTTCACCGGGTGTAAAGGGATTGCGGCCCCCCGCGGAGACAAATTCTCTTTCCAATCCTTCAACGGCTAGATCGGAAAGGGAGGAAGAAGCGTGGAGAGAAGAGAGAAAACAGAAAACAGAGAACAGAGATACAGAAAACAGAAACACGGAGAACAGAGAACGGAAAACAGACTGGACCCCGGCTTTCGCCGGGGTGACGATCACTGCCGGGGTGACGACCATTGAACTCTCGTCCCTATTTTTTCTCAACTTTTGCCTCCATTTGGAAAAAAGAACCGCTGATTTCCACATCGACCTGTGCCGTCTTGGCATCGGTTGTCTTGAGAGAGACATTGTCGATACTGACCAATACCGGCAGTGCGGCAATTCTTTCCAGATAGCTGGTCACGTTGCGGAAAGAACCGTGGGCCTCCATAAAAAAAGAGGTTTTCAGAAAACCGTTTTCATTTTTCGGGGGAATGTGGCTCATCGAGCGGACCAGGACCCCCTGCAAAAATTGCGGGGTGGTCATTTTTTCCAAAAATGGGGATATCTCTTCCACAATGGCCCTCGCTTCTCCCTTCAATATCTGCGCGTCGGAGCTCCCTTTGGAGGGTTGTTTCGTCGCACTTTGCCTTGAGAGAGTCGTCAGAAGGGCGTCGGTGAATTTCTGAAGAGCCTCCCGCTCCAGTATCAGATTGTGAATCTGTGATCGCAGCTGTTCGGCCGCCTCTTTTTTTGGAAAGTAGACGACCCTTAAAAACATCGCGAAGAGGGCAACCGAGACAAGTAGTCCCAGAATCTGCTCTCTGGGGTTTGCCGTTTTTTTAAGATCGGCTGTTTCCATGTTATTGGGAATGCTTGCGGGCTGTTATATCACAAGTGATGCTAAAATTGAACAGGCTATCCTCTTTTTTGGAAGAGGTCAGAACCACTTTTTCAAAATAGGGGTCTTTTTCAATGGCCCCCATGAAGCCGGCCAGGTCTTTCGCTTTTTTGGCCCAGCCGTTCAGGATAATGCTTTTTTGAATGCCGCTCCCTTCCCGGTCAAAACTCTTGAAACTGGCCAGCCAGACGTTGGGGGGGAGGGCCTTTGATATTTTACGCAGCAACTGCGACCAGTCGGGTTCTCTTTCCAGAATGGCCAGCAGTTCTTTTAAGGGACCGGCCTCTGTCATCTCTCCTTTTGCCATCAGTCTTTCTCTTTCCTTTTGAAGTTTGGAAATATCGGTCTGCAAAAGGGTCACATGGGTTTGGGCCTGAAACTGGCCGAACCAGGCCGTTCCCGCCATGAGGAGAGAGAGGGTCAACATGCCCAAAAAGAGGGAGAGAAGGAGGCCATAGGTGACCCGAAACTGCTTTTTTTCCAAAAGGTTGATTCTCTGGATCGTCATGGTTTTAAAAAGGCCATCGCCAAAGCGGGCCCAAAGAGATACGGTTTTTGCCGTGCCAACGGAAACGGGGCACCCATTTCAATCCCCTGAAATGGATTTAAAACCTCCGTGGCGATTCCGATATTTTGGCTTAAAAAAAGGCTTAAACCTTCCAGAGAGGACCCTCCTCCGGAGAGGATAATTTTTTCAAGCCGCTCCGCTTGGCAGGCAATCGAAAAAGCATCGATGGCATGCTGGATTTCGACGGCCAGTTTGGCGGGATAGTTTTCTTTTAATTCGGCGGCTTGGGCATAAGAGACGCCGGACATGTAGCGGACGAATTGAAGACGTCCGGAACCGATGGCGGCAAAATAGCTTCTCTTCATGCCGATATCGATACAGCCGATCCATTCGTTTTCCAGTGAGGGAAAAACCCTCTCCACTTCGTGCGCGAGAGAGACCGGGACCGGTTCCATGAAAAAGGGTTTTAGGCCCGCCTTTCGCAAAAGGAGTTCCGTTTCTTGCATGGAGGCTTTTTTAACCGCGTATCCCAGAAGCGCCAGACGGGTGATATCGGCATGCATCTGTTCTTTAATGGTTGCGTAAGCAACGGTGTAATCGTCCATGGAGCCCTCGGCGATATCCCGCATCTGCCAGCGGACGGCCTCTTTCAGGTCTTCCGAAGGCATTTTGGGGAGTTCCAGTTTCCGAATATGGAGCGTCTCGTCCTGAAAAGAAACGGCCGCGGGTATAGCGTCCAGTTTGTGACGGACGATAAATTCCCGCAGAAGAGAGGGGAGTTGCCCGGGGTCCTTGGGGATCTCAAGGGAATCGAGAAAAACGAGTTTGTGCCGGTCCGGTGCTGTGGTCACGAGCCTCGCAAATTTGACGGCCGCTGCGCCCAGATCGACCCCGATGGAATTTTTGTGCCCCAAATTTTTTAAGATCGGGATTTGCATGATTACTCCTGCTCCAGCCGGATCTTTTTTTGCCGGATTTTTTGCCGTAAGGCCTCGTCTATTTCCGGGGAGGCGGCCAAAAACTGGTCATAGGCCATGAGGGCCATTTTGACATTCCCTTCCTGTTCGTAAATCAGGGCCAAATTAAAATAAGGATCGGCATAATTTTTGTCGCTTTCAACCGCTTTTTGAAAATGAAGCTTCGCTTCTGCCCTGTTTCCCTCGCTCAAAAGCAGTACCCCCATGTTGTTCAAGGCCTCCGGATAATTTTGCTTGAGTGCCAGCGCTTTTTGGTATGTTTTTCGGGCTTCCTCTCTTTTTCCCAGTTTCTTCAGGGTCAACCCCTGATTGTTATAAATTTCGGCTTCAGCCGGCAAAAGAAGGGCCAATTTTTCCCAGAGCAGAAGGCTTTCTTCGAATCTATTTTCCCGGTAGAGTGTGAGCGCCTCGGTTTTGAGTGATTCGGGGTCTTGAGATTGAGATGGTTTTTGAACGGCGGCGATGGGGCGGGGAATCAGGGAGACCCCTTCTTTTTTAAAAAAGCGGAGATAAGCAAAAACCCCCAGCGCGGCAACAAGCCCGGCAACCCATAAAATCATCCGGGTACGGGAGATTTTTTTGTCGGGAATAATTGGACTGATGGAAGGAAGCCCGCCGCCGTTTTTTTGGCGGTCTTTTTCCGCTTTTTTGAGCGCGTCGAGAATCAGTGACATGAACTCCCCTTAGTCATGCTGATATAGCATAAGTGGGGGTTTCTGTGAAAGCCTCTTCAACGAGACTTTTGGTGACAACACGGGAACCTCTAAGATAGGCGGCCATGAGACAAAAATCGCAAAGTGTGTTGATTAAACGGGGAACCCCTTCGGTGATCTGGTGGATGCGCAAGACAGCCGATTTTTCAAAGGCCACTTTCGA
Organism: Deltaproteobacteria bacterium; assembly: GCA_030688705.1. GTDB lineage: Bacteria > UBA10199 > UBA10199 > SPLOWO2-01-44-7 > SPLOWO2-01-44-7 > JAHFSU01. Next base: position 15,035 of record JAUYJH010000150.1, on the reverse strand, counting down.
TTGGGGCCCCGCCTTCTGCAGGCGAAAGATAATATAGCGTTCGGTCTGTTCCTGATCGAGCGGCCTCAAACGGCAGTGGATTTGAATCCGCTGACGCAATTGCCGCAGCTGCGGGAGGGCCAGTTTTTCTTCCAGCTCGGGCTGACCCACCAAAAGAATCTGGAGAAGTTTGAATGTCTCCGTCTCCAGATTGGATAAAAGCCTTGTCATTTCAATGGCTTCCAAAGAAAGATTTTGAGCTTCATCGATAATGACCAGGGCGTTTTTCGATTGTTCTTGGGCCTTGAGGACAAACTGGTTCAAGACATCGATTTGTTCTTTGAACGATGTTTTTTTGACCTCCTGCCCGAAGTCGCGGTTGATTGTTTTGATCAGCTCCATTTTTGAAAGCTGGGGGTTCAAGATGAGACTTGTTTCCACGGAATCGCCCAGTTCATTGAGCAAAGCGCGGATGCTTAACGTTTTGCCGGTTCCCACCTCGCCGCTCAAAAGAAGGAAACCTTTCCGTTCATGGATTCCGTATTTGAGGGTTTCCAAAATTCCCTGATGCATGGGGGAGAGATAAAGATAGCGGGTGTCGGGTGTGACATTGAAGGGGGTTTCATCAAATCCAAAAAATTCCCGGTACATAGCCCTGATTATACTGATCAAATTCTAAATTACAAATTCTAAAATCCCAAACAAGTCCTAATTTTCCAAATTCCAATGATCCAAACAATGTGGTTGATATTTGGAAAATTGGATTTTGGAATTTGTTTAGGATTTAGGATTTAGGATTTGGAGTTTGGGATTTGCTTTAGTCGAGGGGGCCGAAGGTGACAGTTTTGGTGGTGCCGTCGCCCATGTGGAAGGTCAGGGTCATGACGGTTCCGAAAATCGGCGCGGTAAAGTGGATAAAACTGAACACGTTGTTATTGTTGTTCACGGCCACATAGTCCGCGATATCGATCAATGTTCCGGAGGGGACTCCCGCCGGGTTGTCATAAACCACGCTCGACTCGATTTTGACGAGGATCAATTTTTGCCCCCCATTCGGGGTCCAGCTGAACAGCAGTTTGTCGACAACAATTTGGGAGAGACAATTTTTGCGGAAATAAATGTTCTTGAGGGTTTGTCCTCCGCCGACCAGAGTGGCGTTGTCGACGTCGAGGATGTCGCAATCGGCCTGCGTGGGGCTGTCGATTTTGTGAACGCGTATTGCATTGCCGACAGTGCCGGTGATCGTAAGGGTCAGGCCGCTGCGGCTGACCGTGAAAGAACCGTTTCCAAAAGGCTGCCCCGGCGGGTTGACGATTTCGCTTTGCCCGTCATAAACTTTTTTGACCGCGTACTCCACGCCGGCTTGTGTCACATACAGGGCCTGCGCGGAAGAATGCTGGCTGGCCCGTGACTCCTCCCCGACCGCCACGAGATAGGAGATAACCCCTCCCAATGCCAGAAGACTCAAAAGCATCAGCATGGCCGCGATGACGCTGACTCCACCATGATTATTGCCAATTTTCATAGAGATAATTCCTTAAAAAAACATCGGTTCTTAAAGTCAGCGGCGTGTTTTGACCCTGCGGCAAAACCGACATCTGGATGCGCACCCGTCTTACCTGTTGCGCGGAAGTGGTCTGGGTGTTGTCGCTTTTATAACCGGTAAAAGTGAGTGCTGTCACATTATCCAAAAGGGTATCGTTGCCGCGCCGCAGGGTTTGGCCGTTCAGATTGAAACTGGTGTTGATGGCGTTGGCATCGGTAAAGCCGATCTGTGCCGCCGAAATATTCTGAAGCTGGTTGTCGGCGTCGTCGCCGCATCGCCTTAATTCCCGCGTCATTCTTTCTATGGCGAACCGTGTCGCTTGCAGGGTGCTCCCTCTTTCACTGACGGTTGCGTAGGAATCGAGCCCTTGCCGCAGAACGATGCTGGCCGCGGCAAATAGAATGCCGATAAGACTCACCGTCAGCACGATTTCGACAAGAGTGAACCCATTGGACCATGGACCATGGACCATGGTCCGAGGACCAACTGCGGTTTTGCTTTTGGTCCATTGTCCTTGGTCCTTGGTCCTTGGTCCTTTCATGTTGCTTCTCCCCATAAAGTGACCAACGTCTCCAGCTTGGCCGCCTGCGTTCCGTTCAGCAAAACAGTAACGGTGATTTTTTTGTAACCGGTTCCGTTTTGAGGCGTGGTCAGATTCGCGGCGCTGACTTCCGTGATGGTCGTTGTCCGTGTATAACCGTTGAAACCTTGAAGACCCATATCTTCCGGCAATGCGGGATAGTTGGTAGTATTGATGTAGGCATAATTTTGATATTTTTTGTCATGAATGATCTGTTCCAGTTTTTCCTGCGCCAGCTGTGTCGCGATGAGGGTCTGCTCCATCCGCGCCGCCTGCTCGATATTGCGCTGGTAGAGGGTTAAAACCCCCATCACGCCGCCAGCCAACACACTCAAGGTGATGATGACCTCGATCAGTGTGAACCCCTTGGTCCTTGGTCCATTCATAATTATTGCCTCAAAATAAATCCGGTGTTGGGCGTTATATAGAGTGATGCCGTTGCAACACCGTTGGTCAATTGGACGGTCTGCCCGCTCCCCAGCACCGGTTTTCCGGCAGGATCGAATTCCACCTGAACGGTGTTTTGCAGGGAGACTTTTTTGAAAAGGGCGGCGATATCGGTCACAAAAGATTGACGGGTCAATGGATTGGTGGCCGGTGTAAGCAAAGAATTTTGATACACGGTGTAATTTCCGTTGGCGACAAAACTGACGCCGCAATTGGTATTCGTGATGCCGGCCAGTTCGCGGGCATAACGCAAATCATTGGAAACTTTTTCGGCGGCCGTTTCCAAATTCATGGTCAAAAGCGAATCTTTGGGGATGGCGAATATGGCAAAAATTCCGAGCAGGACAATGACGATGATGAGCTCGATCAGACTAAAACCCGATTGGTTCTTTTTATAGCGGATATAAACACCCCATCGTCATCCCGACCCCGTATCGCGGTACGGGGCAGGCTCCAGCCGGGATCCAGTCGTTTTCAGCACGGCTGGATTCCGGCTTTCGCCGGAATGACATTACGGAGCCGTTGGGCTGGTGAAACTTCCCGTGGCCGGGGTGTATGTGTAGGTGAAGGTGTTCGTACCGTCATTATAGGTGTATGACGTATCCGAAACCCGCGTCCACCGGCCATCCGAAATCCCCTGGCTCAATATGGTCGTAAAGAGCAGGTTATCCGGGGCGGCAACAGCATTGGCCCCAGCATCCAGCGTGGCCGGATAGATTCCGGGAGGTCCGTTTACCACCAAGTCGTTGGCGCGAAACATCGCGACCCCAGACCGTACCGCACCGGTGACCCCATCTCTTGAGGCTTGTCTCGCCTGCGTGCTCACGTTGATGAACGACGGGAGCGCCGCTACGGCCAATATCCCCAAAATGGTAATGACCAGCACCAATTCAATGAGCGTAAAACCTTTTGTCTTTCGCAACATCATATGGGTGCCTCCTTTCTTAGAGCCAATTGTACGTTACTCCAACACTGTGTCCATGAGTGATGATTGACTCGGAGTGGGTTTTATAAAACCCACCCTATTTAAATCGTTTTAATGCATTACAGCGCCAGAAAGGTTCCAAATGGGTAAAAAGACAGCTAACACAAAAAAGGTGACCATTCCAAAAATGAAGACCAGCAAAATCGGTTCCAACAGCGTCGTCAGATTTTTGATGGTATGGTGAATTTCAGTCTCATAATGTTCCGCCATCCCCTGCAGCATGTCATCCAAAGAGCCGGTTTTTTCGCCGATGGCGGTCGCTTCGATCAGCATCGGTTGAAAAGTCTCGGTCTGTTTCATCGATTCGGCGATTCCTTGCCCTTTCTCAATTTGCGATCGGATGAGCCGGATATCCTTGGCGATCAACTCGTTGTCGAGTATCGGCTCCACGAGGCTCAACCCCTTGGTGATGGAGAGTCCGCTGCGATAGAGAGAAGAGAGAATCCGGGCAAACCGGGCATTGGCGATTTTTTGGCTTAAATCCCCAAAGACGGGAAGCTTCCAGCGCAAACGGTCGTAACGGAGGCGGCCTCCCGGCGTGCTGACATATTTGCGGAAACCGAACCAGGCGACAATGCCGGCCAAAAGCAATACCCACCCGTAATAGCGGACGACGTTGCTGGCAAAGGTGAGCATCCGGGTGGGAAGCGGCAGGGCCGTTTTATAATGGGCGTAAAACTTCGTGAACTCGGGGATGACCCAGATAAGCATGACGGTGATGGCGATGCCAAGAACGCCGATAACGATTTTGGGGTAAAGGGTTGCCGATTTGACCCCTGTTTTGATTTCCACCTCTTTTTCAAGAAGATCGGAAAGATTTTTTAAGACTTCTTCCAGAATGCCCGCCTCTTCGCCGGCGGCCAGCATGTTGATGTAGAGATCGTTGAATATTTTGGGGTGTTTGGCAAAGGCCTTGGAGAGGGTGGCCCCTTGCGAAACATCCGTTTGTATTCTCTGCAGCGTTTCGTTCAGGGCCTTGTTTTTGGTCTGCCGGGCCAGTGTCCCCAAAAGGTTTTCCATGCTCATGCCGGCCCGGAAAAGAGTGTGGAACTGCCGGGTCATCAGGACCACCTCTTCCGGCTTGACCTTTTTCAAAAATTTGAATTCGGGCACCCAATTTTTTTTGGTTTGCACCTGACGGATGGAAAGCGGAATAAGACCCTGCTCGGAAAGAAGGTTGCGCACCGGCTCTGCGGCGAGGCCTTCCAGATGGCCGGTGACGAGAATTCCTCTTTGATCCCGGGCGCGGTAGGAGAAAAGGGGCATATTTAAGTGGACCAAGGACCCTGGACCAAGGACCGTGGACCAACTGCTTCATTGTTTTTGGTCCATTGTCCATTGTCCATTGTCCATTGTCTCCCTGTTATTCTTCCTCGGTAACTCTCAAGACCTCTTCAATGGTGGTGATCCCCTCCTCGATTTTGCGGAAGCCGTCTTGGCGGATGGCGACCAGCCCCATTTTTCTCAATTCCTTTTCAATGTCTATGTCGGGGGCTTTTTTATAAATCAATTGGCGGATGGCATCGGTCACCGGCGCCAGTTCGAAAATGCCGATGCGCCCCGAGTATCCGGTCAGGCGGCAATGCTTGCATCCCTTGCCCCGGAAGGCTTTTTTCACCAATTTGGCGTAGGGGCCGAGTTTGTCGGGGTCGAGGGGGATTTCCTCTTTGCAGTCCTTGCAGATTTTTCGGACCAATCGCTGCGCCAAAACACCTTGCAGAGCAGAGCTCAAAAGAAACGGTTCCACCCCTAAGTCCATCAGTCTTGAAATGGCGCCTGCCGCGGTGTTGGTATGGAGCGTGGACAAGACCAGGTGGCCGGTAATGGCGGCGCGTACCGCGATGTTGGCGGTCTCTGCGTCGCGGATTTCGCCGATCATGATGACATCCGGGTCTTGTCTCAATACGGAGCGGAGGATGCCCGCGAACGTGAGCCCCGTTTTGGAATGGACGGCGACCTGCGAAACCCCCTCGATTTCGCTTTCGATCGGGTCCTCAATGGAAATGATGTTGAGTTCCGGCGAATTGATCCGGGCAAGGGCCGCATAGAGTGTCGTCGATTTTCCGGAGCCGGTGGGGCCGGTCGCCAAAAAGATCCCGTGGCTTTTGGTGACCATGTCGGTGAAAAGCTGCCGGTCCTCTTTTGCGAAGCCCAAATCCTCTACGGTTTTGAGAGATTCTTTTGAAAGAAGGCGCAAAACGACTTTTTCCCCGTACTGCGTGGGACAGGTGGAAATTCTCATATCGAGGATGCGCCCCACCGCACGGATCCGCACCCGTCCGTCCTGTGGAATCCGGTGTTCGGCAATGTCGAGCCCCGCCATGATTTTGAGCCGCGAGACGACGGCAAGATGCATGCTTTTCTGGAAAGAGGCCCGCTCATTCAAAACGCCGTCGATCCGGAAACGGGCGCGGCTTTTTTCCCGCGTCGGCTCAATGTGGATGTCGCTGGCGTTTTCAGACCATGCTTTGCTGATAAGGTCATTCACGGCGGCGATGACTTTGGGGCCCGAGGCAATCTCCTGGATTTTTTTGAATTCCATCCCGCTCAAGCCGACCCCTTCGGTGATCGTTTCCACCGTGGCGATTCTTTTTTCCGTTTCTTCCGGTTCCGCGGCATAGGCTTTTTCAATGGCCCTTTGAATTTCCTGCGGGCTCGCAAGGCAGGGGATGATTTCAGCGTGAAAGGCCATTTTTAGATCATCCATCGCGAACGCATCCAGAGGGTTGGACATGGCCACTTCTATTTTGCCGTCGGTTCTGCGAATGGGAATCAACAAATGCCTTTTGGCGAGGCTGGCTGAAATTTCACGCAACAATTCCGGCTCCATTGCCTGGGAACTCAAGGAGACAAATGGAATTTTGATTTTTTGACTTAAAAATTTCAGCAGTTTTTCTTCGGTCAAGAAACCCTTACGGATGAGGATGACCCCCAAATCTTCCCCGAGATTCTCTTGGCTCACCTTGGCGACCGCCAGTTGGTCTTTGGTGACGAACCCTTCTTTCACCAGATCCTGGGAGAAGTGACTTATGGAAGGAAGCCGTGTGGGCATAGGCGGGGACATTATATGGGAAATTGCGGCGTAAAACCACTTGCCAAAAAGAGTGTCTATGTCTTATATACGCCCTTCCATTAAGGGGCGTGTTTATGTCAACTCAAAATACAAATAAAATCAATGACTTTACCATTCGTGTGGCCACGGTGAACGGGTCGGGTTCGCAGTCGGCAAACAGCGTTTTGATCAAGTCTATTTTTTACATGGGGATACCGGTTGCCGGCAAAAATATCTTTCCATCCAACATCGCGGGGCTCCCCACTTGGTACAATATTCGGGTCAGTCGTGAGGGGTATGTGGGGATGCGGCGCGATGCCGAGATTTTGATTTTAATGAATGCGGATACGTTTCAGGAAGATTTGGCGCAGGCCAAACCGGGAACCGTTGTTGTTTTTAACGATAAACTCCCCCAGCAAAATATGCGCCCCGATCTTGTCTATTATCCGATGCCCTTTAACAAATTGGTTCAGGAATGTTGCGAAGTCAGCACGCTTCGTAAGCTGGTGATCAACATGATTTATGTGGGGGCGGTGGCGCAGTTGTTGGGAATCGACATGGATAAAGTCCGCCATGCTTTGGAGAGACAGTTTCACAACAAGCCGAAAGCGGTGGAGTTGAACTGGAAGGCGGCCTTGTGCGGTTTTGAATATGCCAAAAATAATGTGAAGAAAAATGATCCGTATGGGGTTTTGGCGATGGATAAAACCACCGGCAAAATTGTGATCACCGGCAATGAATCGGCGGCGCTCGGCGCCCTCTTCGGCGGATGCACTGTTTTTGCCTGGTATCCGATCACGCCGGCTTCCAGCTTGGGCGAATCACTGATCGATTATCTGGCACAGCACAGAAGGGAAGCCGAGGATCATCAGGCCCGTTTTGCCGTCGTGCAGGCCGAAGATGAACTGGCGGCTTTGGGCATGGCGATCGGTGCCGGATGGGCCGGCGCCCGCGCGGCAACATCGACTTCGGGTCCGGGGATCAGCCTCATGGCGGAATTTGCGGGCCTGGCCTATTTTACAGAAATCCCCGTGGTGATTTTTGATGTCCAGCGTTTGGGCCCTTCCACTGGCTTGCCGACCCGCACCAGCCAAGGCGATATTCTTTTCACCCAATTTTTATCGCACGGGGATACGCATCATTTGGCGGTGATTCCGGCGACTCCTGAAGAATGTTTCAGCCTTTCTTATGAGGCCTTCAATTTGGCCGAAGAATTTCAAACCCCTGTTTTTGTGATGAGTGATCTCGATTTAGGGATGAACAACTGGATGAGCGATCCGTTTACCTATCCAAAAGAGCCGTTCCGCCGCGGCAAGGTATTAACGGCGGAACAATTGGAAAAGCTGGGGGCCGCCGGCTTTGAACGCTACGGCGATCCCGACGGCGACGGCATTCCGTATCGCACGCTCCCCGGAACCAAACACCCGAAAGCGGCCTATTTCACCCGTGGTTCGGGGCATACGGCCCGGGCTACTTATTCTGAAAAACCGGAAGATTGGAAATGGGTATTGGATCGGATTGCCAAAAAAATTGAAACGGCCAAGGAGAGGCTTCCCCAGCCGGTGATTGAAAAAACAAGCGGTGCCAAAGTGGGGCTCATTGCCTATGGGTCCACACACTTTGCCTTGATTGAGGCGAGAGACCAGCTGGCGGCGCAAGGGATCAAAACCCATTATTTAAGAATCCGCGGGCTTCCTTTGAACGGCGCCGTCGGAAAATTTATTGAAGAATGCGAGTATGTTTATGTCGTGGAACAAAATCAGCAGGGGCAGATGATGAATTTGATGAAAATGAACTATCCTGCACTGGCTGGCCGCATGCGGTCGGTACTCCACTATGACGGCATGCCGATTGATGCCTCTAACATCGCGCAACCCATTTTGAAGTGGGAGGGTAAAAATTTATGACACAACCCGCAACTACACCGCCTGCGACACCGGTACAGCCCAAGACAAACCGTCTGGGCCTGACCCGCCAAAATTATACCGGGTCTCCATCGACATTATGTCCCGGTTGCGGACATGACTCGGTGACGAGCTCCATCATCACCGCCTGTTTTGAAGTGGGGATCGATCCGCAACAATTGATCAAAATGAGCGGGATCGGGTGCTCTTCCAAAACACCGGCCTATTTTATGAGCCAGTCCTTCGCGTTTAATTCGGTCCATGGCCGCATGCCATCCGTGGCGACGGGCGCGATGCTTGCCAATACAGATCTTAAATGTATCGGCATCAGCGGCGACGGCGACACGGCTTCCATCGGCTTGGGGCAATTCATGCATCTTTTGAGGCGCAATGTGCCGATGGTTTATATTATCGATAACAACGGGGTCTATGGTCTGACGAAGGGACAATTTTCCGCCACCGCGGACAAGGGATCCAAACTCAAATCGGGCCTGGCCAACGATTTTCCGCCGATCGATTGCTGTGCGATGGCGATCGAACTAAAATGCTCTTTTGTGGCCCGCTCTTTTTCGGGCGATAACAAACAACTGGTGCCGCTGATCAAGGCCGCCTTGTCGCACAAAGGGACGGCATTGCTCGATGTCATCAGCCCGTGCATCACCTTCAATAATCATGAAGGCTCGACCATGAGTTATGATAGCGTGCGGGCGCACGATATTCCGCTTCATGAAATCGGTTTTGTGCCGGCCGTGGAACCGATCAAGGCCGAGTTCGATCCGGGAACAACCAAAGATATTGAATTGCCCGATGGCTCTCACATCCGTCTTAAAAAAATCGATCGCGATTATGACCCAACCAACCGGATTGGAGCGTTGGACACCATTGAAAAGTCACGCTCCAAGGGGGAATGGCTGACCGGTCTTTTATATATTCGCGAAGGGGAGCCCGATTACAATACACTCATGCACTTGAGCAAAACGCCGCTGGCCCACATGAGTGAAAAAGAGTTAAGGCCTTCTGAAACTGTCTTGAAAGAAATCATGGGAGAGTTGATGTAAGGAGTCTCTGAAAACATATGAAAATTGCAATTTGTCATTCTGAGCACATTCACTCCGTTCAGTGTAAACTCCGCGAAGAATCCCGATTTTTAGAGTGTTTCCACGGGATCCGTCCCCTTCGGCAAGCTCAGGGTCAGGATGACAACCGAGATTTTTAGAGGTGCCCGTAATATGATCCAAAAGGATTTGGTTAAAAAACATCCTCCCAATTGGCTCCCCACCGCCAGACTGGCCCCCATTCAGCCCGAAGAGATTGTTGTTTCGCAGGATGATCTCTTTCCCAAAGGAGAAGTTATCAAATTTTTTTCGGGGCAGGATTACGGATTCATTAAGGACCAGCACGGCCGCGATGTCTATTTTCATTTGGGGGAGCTTGATTTTGTGGGGCCTAAAAATTCCAAATCTTTCCTTAAAGCCGGGGCCAAAGTCGGTTATGACCTGTCGTGGACTTCTCATGGCCAACATGTCCGAAAACTCAAGATTTATTAAATTAGGACCATGGACTAAAAGAAAAAAGGTAATATTTTTTCTTTTGCTTCTTTTTTTTGGGTCCCTGGTCCCTGGTCCCTGGTCCTTGGTCCAGCCTTGTTTAGCGCAGCCGCCTCCGGCGACAGAGGGGATATTGCCGGTGCGCAACCTCCTCGGTTTGAAACCGGCGATGCAGAATGCCTATTTTCGTTTTTTTCCGATCCCCGTTTTTGAAACAGACCCTGCCGCCGGCCAGCGTTACGGCGTCATGCCGACTTTTCTCTGGTTCGACAAGGAAGACCAGCTTTTCACCATCGCGGTCGGGGCCCTCACTTACAACCCGCAAGTTGTCAAGTTTGGCGGGTTTGCCGGGGTCTTTTTGTATCCCTCATCCCATGAGTTCTTGCGCCTTTTTTTCCAGCAGTCGCAGCATTTTGAAAAAGATTTTTATCTGCAATACGTCAACGAGCGTTGGGACGATTACAAACTGAACGCGGAGCTGGAGCTGGAATATATCCAAAACCCGTTCGAACGTTTTTTCGGGTTTGGCCCGAACAGTTCCCAATCGAACCAGACCAATTTTGTTTCCCATGTGAGTTTCGCAAAGGGAAAAATTTCCTATGAATTTTGGCCCAAAATCCGTCTGCAGCTGGAAGAAAAATGGACCCGCATGAAAATGTTTCCCCATGCCATTTTATCCCTTGGCGATACGCAAACGCTGTTTGCGGGGAATCCCGAGGTTCGTTCTTCCGATATTTTAAACAGCCGTTTTTCCGCTTTGTGGGATACCCGCGATAATAAAGATTTCACAAAGTCGGGTCATTTGCTGGAAGGGTTTTATCTTTTGGGGACCGACGCGGGAAACGCCACGGAAGATTTTTATCAGGGATACGGTTTGATCGCCAAAAAGTTTTTTCCGCAGGGAGACCGATTTACGGCCTTGACGATGTTTCGGCTGGAGCAGGACTTTGGCGATAACATCCCCTTTTACATGCAGCCGGCTTTGGGCGGGGATCAGGATCTGCGCGGCTTTGTGGCAAGGCGTTTCACCGGAAAGGGGCGGATTCTTCTCGATATTGAAGAGAGAATTCTCGTCAAGCGGTGGAGCATGTTCGATGTGAAGTTTGATTTTAACATTGATCCTTTTTTCTCGGTGGGGCAGGTGTTTGACGGGATGGGAGAGGTTCGATTCGGTAATTTGCAGCCGGTGGGGGGTATTGGCTTCCGGGCCATAGCGCCGCCGTCGGTGGTGGGGCGTGTCGATATCGGTTTCGGCACGGAGGGTATGGAAATTTACACCGCCCTGGATTATCCTTTTTGATATGAAGACAATACTTGCCGCTGCCATTCAAATGACTTCGGGCTCAAAGAAGGACGAAAATTACAAAAAAGTAGCCCATTTTGGAGCCGAAGCCATTGCCCAAAAAGCAGAACTGATTGTATTGCCCGAACATTGGGATTGGCTGGGACCGGTTGCCGATAAAAAAGCGATGGCCGAGGGCTTGGACGGGCCCAGCCTTCACTTTATCCGTGAGTTGGCCAAAAAATATCATTGTTATTTTGTCGCTGGTTCCATCGGAGAAAAAAATGGCGACAAGCCTCCTTACAATACTTCGGTGCTGGTTTATCCCGACGGAAAACTGGGAAAAGCTTATCGCAAAATTCACTTGTTTGACACCTTGGTCGCCGGCGGCCACCAAGAATCAAAATCAGTTTCACCTGGTTCAGAGGTAGTCACTTCCTCTCTATTATCTCCCTCTCCCCCTGTGGGAGAGGGTTGGGGAGAGGGGCCAAATGTAGGTATCGCCATCTGCTACGACCTCCGCTTTCCCGAACTTTTCCAAAAAATGTCACAGCAAGGGGCCGATCTTTTTGTTCTTCCCTCCAATTTTACATCGGTGACCGGCATCGCCCATTGGGAGGTTTTGGTGAGGGCCCGTGCCATTGAAAACCAGTGTTTTATGATTGCGGCCGATCAGACCGGTATGACCGGCGCCGGTTGGGAAGCCCACGGGCATTCGATGATTGTCGATCCATGGGGAGAAATTTTGGCCGGTCTTGGAAAAGAAGAGGGGGTGATCACCGCCAAACTTGATTTTGAAAAATTAAAAGAGATTAGAATCAAAATGCCAATGCGCGATCGAAGCGTTTGAGAACTTTTTCTTTTCCCAAAATCGCTAGCACTTCAAAAATGCCGGGGCTTGTGGTTGTCCCGGTTAGGGCAACGCGGCAGGGTTGGGCCAAATCGACCATTTTTTTAATGCCCAATTTTTCCTGAATTTCTTTGAAGGCAGTTTGTATAGAGGCTTCATCCCAAATTTTCAAATTGGCAAAAGAATCTTTTAGTGCGTTGAGCCTCTGCTTCCCTTCATCGTTCAGCCATTTTTCGACCGCTTTTTCATCCCAAACCGGTTCTTCGCGAAAATAAAAGGCGGAAATTTCAGCCAGTTCTTTCAGTGTTTTGGCCCGTTCGCGTTCCGAACAGACCGCTTTGACGGCAAAGCCATTCGCCTCCAAGTCAATCTCAAGTCCCATTTCCTCAAGATATGGTTTTGTGGCATGAAACAATTCGGCATGGGTTAGTTTCATCATGTGCTGATGATTGACCCACTTGCATTTTTCGATGTCGAAGACGGAGGGCGATTTGCCGACGACATTCAGATCAAAAAATTGAACCAATTCTTCTTTGGTAAAAATTTCCTGATCGCCGTGCGACCAACCGAGACGCGCCAAATAATTAAGCATCGCTTCGGGCAAAAATCCATAAGTTTTATATTCAATGACCGATACGGCCCCGTGCCGTTTGGATAATTTCTGTTTATCGGGCCCCAAAATCATCGGCAGATGGGCAAAGTGGGGTATTGGGTAATTCAATGCTTCATACAATTGAATTTGGCGAGGCGTATTATTGAGATGATCGTCTCCACGAATCACATGTGTGATTTTCATGGTGACATCATCGACCACCACCGTGAAGTTGTAAGTAGGGCTGCCGTCGGTGCGGGCGATAATCATATCGTCCAACTCTTCGCGGTTGAATGTAATCTCCCCGCGGCAGATATCATTGAAAGTTAGATTTCCTTCTTGGGGTGCTTTAAATCGAATGCAATACGGCTTTTGGTCCTCGGTCCCTAGTCCACTGTCCATGGTCCTGCATTTTCCATCATATTTCGGCTTTTTACCGGCGGCGAGCAACGCTTTGCGACGCGTCTCCAATTCTTCCGGCAGACAGTAACAGCGATAGGCCTTTCCTTCTTTCAGCAATTTTTCAACATGCTCGCGGTAAATATCCATCCGTTCTGTTTGATGAAAAGGGCCTTCATCCCATTCCATCCCCAACCATTCCATCCCTTTGAGAATAAAATCGGTATATTCTTGTGTGGAACGCTCCCGATCGGTGTCTTCGATCCGCAAAATAAAAGTCCCTTTGAGATTACGGGCGAAGAGGTAATTAAATAGAGCCGTGCGGGCACCGCCAATGTGCAGGTGGCCTGTGGGGGAGGGGGCAAAACGGACTCGGACTCTATTATTATTTTTCAATTTTTGTCCTTATTTCTTCGATTAAATGTTTTTTTTCTTCTTCATTGCGGCGGTTTAATTTAGGCCAGCCAGCGCTTTTATCCTGTAACAACTCTTCGGTAAATTTTCCAGAACAGATCTCGCCTAGAATTGTTTGCATGGTTTGGCGGACTTTTTCATCGATGAGGCGCGGGCCGCGGGTCAGATCGCCGTAGCGGGCGGTGCCGCTGATTCTTTGGCGCAGGCCCTGAATGCCGTATTTATACAATCCATCGGCCATCGCTTTGAGTTCTTTGAGACAAGAATAATAGGCGATATTCGGGTTATAACCGGCGGCTGCCAGTGTATCGAAACCGGCCTTCACCAATGCGTTCATCCCCCCGCACAAAACGGCCTGTTCGGCAAAAAGATCGGTCTCCGTTTCTTCTTTGAACGATGTCGGAAAAACCTTCATATTTTTTCCCCCGATGGCTCCGGCCAAATCTTCAACCAGTCGATAGGCCCGATCGTTGGCGTCTTGAGCGACGGCGGTCAAAATGGGGACCGGTTCTTTGTTGATATAATGTTGGCGGAGGGCATCGCCTTGCAGAGAGGGGGCGACCAGCAGACAATCAAGATCGGGCCGCGGCGTAATCTGTTTGAAATGGATGTTGAAGCCGTGGGCAAAAACCAGTGAGGCCCCTTTTGGAAGATGCGGCTCCAAAAACGTTTTATAAAATTCGGGCTGTTCGGTGTCGGGGAGAAGCAAAACGGCGATGTCGGCATTTTGCGCCGACTCTTTGGGATCGGTCACAACAGTCAATTTTTCTTTTTGGGCCTCGGCAATCCGTTTGCTCTCCGCCCGCAAAAAAACAGAGACCTTCCACCCGCTATCGCGCGCGTTCAGCGCCTGCGCCCGTCCTTGCGACCCAAACCCAAAAAACGTTATTTTTTGTCCTTTTGAAATCATGGGATTGCTGCCGATTAGCATGGGCCATAGATAATGGCAAGGTTCATTGACCTTTACATGAGGTATCTTCTACGACGTTTGTGTTTGTCGGTCCATGAAGCCCGCCTCCATTTCTGCGCTTCCCTCCGCCTATTCGTCGCGAAAATTTGTTTGGTTGAAGAAATAAAATTTGGAAATTTTCCCCTGTCAATTCCCGAATTTTACAACCAATACAAATTTTCGCTCCTCATACGGCTCCGGTCAAAGCGCGCTTTTACGAAATGTCGGCGGCTCTTCATTCCCCGACAAACATAAGGTCAGGAACGGAAGCGGTCAAAATGTCCGGAAGGATTGAGTTTGAAAATTCGTTAAAGCAAATGATGGCAAAAGCGCGAGTGGAAGCTTTTGCCATGGCACTTTGACGCTAAATCAGAGTCAAATCAGGGTCGATGTCGTAGCCCAGTCAATATGTCAGGGTAGGTGACAGGGTATTTTGTTTCCATGGTATGATTCCTTCTTTCATTTTTGGGGTATCCCTCAGATCGTTTGCGTCCGAGATCGTTTGTCTA
>JAUYJH010000142.1 GCA_030688705.1 Deltaproteobacteria bacterium | reverse complement strand
GGTGCCTGGCTCCTCGTGAGAACTCGCTAAAATCTCTTGAAAAATCAAGAGGAATCTACTAGGAAGGGGCCTCCTTCAAGGAATGACATGCGCACACTCAACTCCCTCGACTATTCCATCATCGCCACCTATACCCTTCTTTGTTTCGCAGTCGGTTTTTATTTCACCAAAAGGGCCTCTAAATCGACCGAGGAATATTTTGTCGGCGGGAGGGTCATGCCGTGGTGGCTCTTGGGCATCTCTATGGCCGCCACCAATTTTTCGGTCGATACCCCGCTGGCCGTAACCAAATTTATATTTCAAGAGGGGATCGCCGGCTGTTGGTTTTTTTGGGCCGGCGCCATTCAGGTAATGGTTTCAGTCTTTTTGTTCGCCCAGCTCTGGCGGCGTTCCAAAGTCTTGACCGACGTTGAAATTGTCGAAAGGCGCTATGGCGGCAAACCGGCCTCTTTTTTAAGGATATTCAAAGGGGTCTATTTCGGGGTCATTTTCAACTGCATCGTGATGGGCTGGGTCTATAAAGGACTCATCAAAATCATGACCGGCGTGACCAACCTCAATACAACAGAGGTGCTGATCATTTTTACCGCGATCGTGGTGATCTATACTTTTGCCTCCGGTTTTCACGGTGTCGTCTGGACCGATTTTTTGCAATATTTTCTCGCCATCGCCGGCGGCGTCGCTCTCGCGTGGTTTGCCGTGATGGAGGTGGGCGGGCTGGAGCTGATGTATCAAAAACTGGGCCATCTGTACGGCAAAGAGAGCGGCCTCACCGCCCTCTACCCCACCTGGCCGCAAGCGGCCCAATGGATGCCCCTCTCCGTTTTCATGACCTATCTTTTCATTCAATGGTGGGCCCACAAATTCGCCGACGGCGGCGGCAAACATATCCAGCGAATGTCTTCGGCCAAAAATGAACGGCACGCCGTTTTTGGCACCTTTTTGTTCGCGATCCTGAACTTTGTCATTCAGATCTGGCCATGGATTTTAACGGCACTCGCCGCGCTCGTCATTTTCGGACGCGACATGAAAGACCCCGAGATGGCCTATCCGATGATGATGGCCAAGGTGTTGCCGAGCGGCATGCTGGGGCTTGTGGTCGTGGCGGCCATTGCGGCCTTCATGTCGACCATCTCCACACACGTCAACCTTGGCAGTTCCTACATGATCAACGATATCTACCGGCGCTTTCTCGTCAAAAGGGCTTCCGAAAAACATTATGTGTTTGCCGCCAGAATTGCCACACTGCTCACACTGCTCTGTTCCATCGGCGTTGCGATGAACATCCACTCCATCGGCAACACCTGGAAATTTTTGATCGCCTTTACCAGCGGCGCGGGGCTCACCTGGATTTTGCGCTGGTTCTGGTGGCGGGTGAACGCGTGGAGCGAGTTCAGCGCCATGACCACCTCCGGCATCGCCACAATCATCGTGGAGCTGACCCATCCCAAGATGCTTTTTTCCTATAAAATGTGGATCATCATCGGCATCTCGACCGCGGTCTGGCTGGTGGTTACCTTTTTGACCAAGCCGGTCGATGACAAGACGCTTAAAAATTTCGTGGCGACCGTGGGGCCAGCCCGTGCCGGCTGGAAGCGGATATACGACACTTACGGCCTTCAGCCCAAATTCAAATTGCAACCGGCATTGATCAGTTGGGCGCTGGGGCTCGTTTTTCTTTTCAGCCTCAACTTTGGGCTCGGCAACGTGCTGTTGCTTAATATAACCACCGGCCTATGGCAGTTGGCGGTGGCCGTTATTATTTTTGCGATCCTTGTGCAACGCATTTTCAAACAGACCGCTCCGGAATTGAAACCGATTGCCGTCCCTGCTGAAACAATTGAAGAGGCCACAGAGCCTGCATAAGGTGCCAGGCACCTCACGAGGTGCCTGGCACCTTATGCAACACATCGAAAAACCGTGGGGCTTTGAAAAAATTTGGGCCAAGACCGAGCATTACGTCGGCAAAATTTTGTTTATCAAAAAGGGGAACCGGCTTTCTTACCAATTTCACAAACAAAAAGAGGAAACATTGCTGGTTTTGGAAGGTCTGTTGGAAATTGAATTTGAAAAAAATGGAGAGCGCCTCAAGGTTCAATTAAAACCGGGAGAAACCTTTCACAACCCGCCGCTTCAAAAACACCGCTTCATCGCCGTTGAAGATTGCAAACTGATCGAAGTCTCCACCCCCCACCTGACTGATGTTGTAAGACTTGAGGACGATTACAAACGGGTTTAATCCAACGTCAAAATCTTCATCATGTTGGTCGCGCCGCGGAGTTGTTGGGAACCGGAGACAATCACAACCTTGTCCCCCTTGTTGAGCAGTTTTTGTTTCAACACTTTTTTCTCACCAAGCAAAATCATTTCATCGGTCGAATGCCCCATGGGTGAAATAATTGAATGGACCCCCCAGCAAAGGGCCATCTGCCGATAAACCCTTTCACTGTGGGCAAGGCCGATGATCGGCTTGCGGGGTTTCAGTTTTGACAGCATGCGAATGGTGGTGCCGCTCATCGAAAAAACCAGAATCGCCTTGGCATCCACCTCTTCGGCCGCCTGGCAGGCCGCGTGCACCACCGCGTGCACGTTGGAGGCATGTTCGTGCTGATGTAAATCCCATTGCGAATCGCCGTCGGTGCTTTTTTCAGTCTCCGCGACAATCCGCGTCATCATTTGCACCGCTTCAATCGGGTATTTCCCCTTGGCCGTCTCGCCGGAGAGCATCACGGCATCGGTCCCGTCGAAAATCGCGTTGGCGACATCGCTGGCTTCCGCCCGAGTCGGTATCGGGGCATCGATCATCGATTCCAGCATCTGCGTCGCCGTGATGACAATCGTGCCGGTCGCATTCGCTTTTTGGATGATGTATTTTTGAAGAATTGGAACTTTTTCCAGCGACAGCTCGACCCCCAAATCACCGCGAGCCACCATAACCCCTTCCGCCTCATGCATGATTTCATCCAGATGGTCCAAGGCTTCGGCCCGTTCGATTTTGGCGATCACCGGCACAAAAAACTTTTTGGCTCTTAAAATTTCTTTCAATTGCTGGATGTCTTTCGCTCGCCGCACAAAAGAGAGGGCAATGGCGTCTATCCCCATCTCCATCCCGAATTTAAGGTCTTCAATATCCTTTTTGGTCAGCGCCGGAGAAGAAAGCCTGGTCCCCGGCAGGTTGATGCCGGCATGTTCTTTGAGCCACCCCCCATGAACCACCTTACAGACAATACTCTCTTTTGATTTTTCCAAAACAGCCAGCCGCATCCGGCCGTCATCGAGCAAAATAGGGTCCCCCTTTTTGACATCGAGCGGCAGATGGCCATAGGTGGTGGAAACAAGCGCGGCATCCCCCAGAAGGTCTTTGGTGGTGATGGTGATTTTGCTGTTTTTGACCAGATGCACCGGCTTGCCGTTTTTCAAAAGACCGGTCCGAATTTTGGGGCCCTGAAGATCGAGGAGGATGGCGACGGGACGATTGTGCTTCTTGGCAAGATTCCGCACCATGTGCAGGCGCCGCTTGTGTTCCGCCAACGTGCCGTGGGACATGTTAAAACGGGCGACATCCAGACCCATCTCGATCATTTTTTCCAAAACCATCGGAATGTCGGTCGCGGGGCCCAGCGTGGCTACAATTTTTGCGCGTCGTTCACGGAAGCTCATTTCGGGACGATCTTTATGCACTAAATTTTACGAATTGCAATCATACAGTAGTGTCCCAACGTTGAATGACCGATCATGGGCAAATACCACAACGACGTCATCCTGAGCGGAGCGAAGGATCTAATCGATTTCAACGAGACCCTTCACTTCGTTCAGGGTGACATGGCCCTTAGGCCATGTTTTATT
>JAUYJH010000122.1 GCA_030688705.1 Deltaproteobacteria bacterium | reverse complement strand
TGCCTATAGAAAAATAAGTCAATAGAAAAAAGGTCTCCCTTAACAAAAAAGAACGCTTTTTTGCTTAATGGTCTCCCATACTTAGGCCCATGCTCCTCTTTGCTCGTGCACACCTCTTTTTTTCATCTTCAACGGATCCTTCTTTATCAACGGCATCAGGATTTCCAGTTTTCCTTAGTTGCCTATGTGAGCTCTCTCGTCCGAATCGATGCTCCGATCCAGAACCGGGCTACGATAAATTCCAGGTAAAAGAGGGAGGGCTAATTGCGTGGATGCATTCTCATTCGCCTGAGGCGAATGGATGACAACCTTTTTTGAGCTCTCTTCCCTCACCTGTGGGACCGTTGCTCTCCTTTTAAAAAAGAGGTCTTTTAAAACACGGTCACAGGCCTGGATTTTTAATCTCCTGATCTCCTTTTTTTAGTCTCTCCCTCCGATATTTTTCCCCGCTCTTGAAAACACCTAAACTTAAATTAGCAAGCCTCCGCGCTGTCTTGTGTCTCGCCAAATAATCCGGGTATTTCTTCTCCTTGATAAGATATTCGTAATAGTCGTTGATCGGATTATTCTTGCCAATGGCAGTCACCGCCCCAATCTTGTAAACGTATTTCAATTCCCGACAATAACGAGACTGCTTCCTCCCGTAAGTCACTTGGCCGCTTGTCCTTTCCAGTTTCACAAGACCGGCGTAACTCAAATAATCTCCCGCCTTCACAAACCGATGTGGACAAACGACACGCGAAACAATCCGCACCGCTCCGATCAATCCGACCCCCGGCAAACTATCTTGATGCCGTATCTCCGGATGTTTCTTGGCCAATTCATTAAAATCTGCCTCGTATCTCTTCTTCTCTTCCTTGTTGCAAACAAGCTGCCGATCGAGCCCCTCCAAAACTCTCTGCTCAATTGCTCCTCTCAATCGGGTTTCCATCGACTCCTCTCCGGTCAATCCGCACGCCCGAAGCAGTGAATACCTCTGATTCTTCAGCCGTACCCCCGCCCGCACCACATCCTCATACCCGCTCACCAACCGGCGTAATTCCAAAAACTTCTCCCCAGAATGATAAACCTCCTTCAATAAATTCGCCCGAAGCAACTGCACTAATTTCGAGGCATCGATCTTGTCGGTCTTTGCTCCTTCGCTCAAAAGATGATTCCTCACCGGATCGCAAATAATCAAACGCTCCACTTCCCCTTTCAGCTCTGTGTATAACCATTGCGATGTCGTCGTCTCTTCCAATGCCAAAGCCTTGCTCCCCCGTAGATTCTTCAAATACAACCGAAGCTCCGAAACGTCCGAGGGTACATCCACAACGCTGATCTTGTTTGACTTCCCCGTCATCCTGGCTATCGCCATATTTCTGATTGACCAATCCACTGCAATGTAGTGATCGTATTGCTCATCCATAGGTCTCCTCCTTTTTTTGGAACCGGCATCATTGCCGACCAAAATGACCATTCTCTCAAACGAGAATAGTGTCCATGAAAGCCCAATGGGCTTCAGGGGGAGACCTTTTTTCTATTTTATTGCGGGGTCAAGGCACAGCGGGTTGACGGGGTGCGTTACGGTTCCAGTTCTGCGTTCCAATAGCTGAAATCGACAATGTTGAGGTAGGGTTTCCAGGCGGCGTGGATATTCGGGCGGCTCAAAGCCAAAGAAAATGGAAAAGCACTGGGGCGATACGGCGGTTTGATAATGCGCATCCCGGCTTCGTGCGGCGTTCGGCCCCCTTTGTAGCAATTGCATTTGTGACAGCTGGCCACCACGTTTTCCCATGTTGTTCTGCCGCCGTGAGAACGGGGCACGACATGATCGAGATTGAGATGGCCTCTCGCCAGTTTTTTGCCGCAATATTGGCAGGTGTAATTGTCGCGAATCAAAATATTCAGGCGTGAAAAACGAATTTCCCTCTTCGGCAAGCGATCATAGGCGGTCAGCAAAATCACCCGCGGCACCACGATCAACTTGTCGACCAGCCCCACCGTATCGTCATGCACCGCCGCCGAAAGCTCGGCCCAGCTTTGAAAATCAAAAGTATGATACTGGCTGTCAACCGCCTTGGCGATGCCGCGGTACATAAGGCAAAAAGCGCGTTTTACGGATGTGACATGAACCGGAAAATAAGAACGGTTTAAAACCAGCACCGCGGTTTGCATCATATGGCTGAATTATAGCACAGTTTTGTGGTTTGAAATCAAGGACTTACTTTAGAGATGTCATTCCCGCCCCCGATCGGAGTCGAGGGCAGGCTCCAGCGGGAATCCCGGGATCCCCGTTTTCACGGGGATGACGATTTAAAGCGATCTCTCCTAAAATTTCGCTGATGATGACCTCTTTGCCGAACATGGCGTTTTCGGCCACCAAGCGTGCCGCCGCACCCGAATTTTTTTGGCGAAACGCCTCGATAATTTCACGATGCTGCGCGATGGAGCCTTCGCTCTTTCCGGCAATCGTCAGAAGAATGCGAAAGCGCTGGAATTTGTTCGCCAGCATTTTAAGCAATTGGTGGAGTTGCTCGTTACCGCACGCTTTGATGAAGACTTCGTGAAATTCGTTGTGCAAGTTGAAAACTTTTTTGTAATCTTTCTGGAGATGGCACTTTTCCATCTGGTCGTTCAGGTTTTCCATCCGATCGATATCTTTTGGGGTCAAACGGGGCGCGGCCAAGCGGGCGGCATAACTCTCCAGCTCGGCCTTGATTTCATAAAATTCGCGGACATCTTTTTCCGAAAGCGGGGCCACCCTCGCCCCCCTCCGCGGGAGGACCTGTAAAAACCCCTCGGAATCGAGCTGGCGAAAAGCCTCGCGAACGGGGGTGCGCGAAATGCCAAACTGGCGGGCATAAGCCGGTTCCGAGATTTTTACGCCCGGCTTCAATTCCCCCTGCATGATGGAATTCCGAAGCACATCCGCAATGGATTCGCGTAACGTCTTATTTTTATTGATCTTAACGGATAGCTGCATTTGGTATGCATCCCTATATCAGCCGCTTGCAAAAGACAAGGGCATCTTCATGGGTGTCTTCGTAGTACCGTGGTCTTTTGTCGAGGAGTTGAAAACCCGATTTTTGATACAAATGAATGGCGGCGTGATTGGAGGGCCGGACCATCAGAAAAATATTTTGGACACCCTCTTTTTGCGCCTTATCCAAAAAAGTGTCGAGCAGGATTTGTCCTATCCCTTTTTTTTGGATTGCAGGATCAACGGCGATATTATGGAGTTCCGCCTCATCCCCGATGACTTGCGCCACAAAATAACCGGCTATTTTTTTATTTTGTTCCGCGACATAAATCCAAAACTCTTTCCATTGGGCGCAGTCGAGAAAAGACTGTGCCGACCAGGGAATGGAAAAAGTCTTTTTTTCGATTTCGATTATGGCTTTCAAGTCGCATGGTTGGAAAGGACGGATATTTAACATGGAAAAATCCCAAGCACTAAATTCTAAATACTAAACAAATTCTAATTTCCAAAAATTCAAATTCCAAACTGTTTGACTATTGTAATTTGTCATTTATGATTTGTTTAGAAATTAGGATTTAGTATTTAGAATTTGATTTTTTTATGCATGCTTCCCCAAAATATTTTGCTTCCGCGCCCAATTCTTCTTCAATGCGCAAAAGCTGATTGTATTTTGCCAACCGGTCACTGCGGCAGAGCGAGCCGGTTTTAATCTGCCCCGCCCCTGTGCCGACAGCCAAATCAGCGATGCTGGCGTCTTCCGTTTCACCGGAACGGTGGGAAATGATGGTGGCAAATTTGGCTTCTTTGGCCAGCCGGATGCAGTCCAGGGTTTCGGTCAAAGTCCCAACCTGATTCAGTTTAATCAAAATAGCGTTGGCGCATTTTTGTTCAATCCCCTTTTTCAGATACTGGGCCTGTGTGACAAAAAGGTCGTCCCCCACGATCTGAATTTTGGTTCCGAGCCTTTGCGTAAGCCCGGTCCAGCCCCCCCAATCTTCTTCCGGCAGACCGTCTTCAATGGAGCAAATTGGATATTGGCCGACCCATTTTTCATACCGGGAAATCAGTTCCTGGGACGGTTTTTTCTCTTTGAAAGACGAAGCGGCGCAATCAAGGGCAAGCCAGACTTCTTTGCCCGGCTCATATCCGGCGGCGGCGATCGCATCGACCAGCAAACCCAAAGCCTCTTCATTCGACTTCAAGTTTGGAGCAAAACCCCCCTCATCTCCCACGGAGGTATTCAACTTTTTTTCTTTGAGATTTTTTTTGAGGCAGTGGAAAATTTCGGCCCCTGTCCGCAACGCTTCACGGAAATTTTTTGCCCCGGCGGGGACGATCATGAATTCCTGGATGTCGAGATTGTTGTCGGCATGCGCGCCGCCGTTTAGAATATTCATCAACGGAACGGGCAGAACAAAATCGGCCTTGCCGTAAAGATCGCGGATATAAGCATAGAAGGCTTTGCCGCGTACCTGTGCCGCCGCCTTGGCGCAAGCCAGAGACGTTCCGAGGATGGCGTTGGCCCCAAGACGCGATTTATTGGGGGTGCCGTCGAGTGCGATCAGTTTTTTATCGATGACCTGCTGGCCGGTGACGGTCAACCCTTTCAGGGCCCCTTGTATCGTCGTATTGACCAGATCGACCGCCGTTAAAACCCCCTTGCCCAAATAACGTTTAGGGTCATTATCCCGCAGTTCCACCGCCTCATGAATGCCGGTGGAGGCGCCGGAGGGGACCGCCGCGCGCCCCAGAATATGGCCTTCCACCCAGCAATCGACCTCCACAGTCGGATTCCCTCTTGAATCAAGAATCTCTCGCGCTTTGATGTCGATAATTTTTGGCATTGGCAGAGGCTATAACTTTTTTTGGGTTTACAAGCAACTTCTTTTGGGAATAACCGAAGAGCCCTATATGCCAATACAAACACTCGGTCTGATGGGGAGTGCCATGTTGACGGCTCAAATATTGTATCCTGAAATTCTGGCACGCATCCCCGCGGGCTGGACCATTGTTCCCGAGGAATTTGTGACGGTTCATACCGCGACAAGAGCTTTGGCACAGTCCATATCGGGACACTCACTTGCGAAAACAAATCTTGTGGTGTACGCGGGCCGAATTCCGCTGGGGACGGACACCCCGCTCAGGAAAAAAGACTTGCCGGCTTTGGATCGTATCGCCGGACTTTTGCAGGAAATGTCCCCGGCCGATTACACCGAATCGGCCCTCAGAGCGGCGAGCGCCTTACAACAAGGAGGCATCGAACTTATTCAAAGAGAGGAACTTGCGTCCCGCGTTGAAAATATTTTCACCAACATCAGCAAACAACGGGGACAAAAAACTTTTCCTCCTCGCGCACGGACCGCGATGCCCGTGGAGGCGTCTCCGTCAACAAGGCGAGCCATAGATTGGACCCAAAAGCTGAAAGAATGGGATGCGAAAGAATTGGCTTTTTTTATTTTGGAACAGCCCGAAGCCATTGAATCCCATGTCGAAAGAATCCTGAAATTGGCAACAAAAAACGCGGCCCTTGGTCTGGCCCTGGCCTATCTGGCATGGAAAACACCGGAAATTTTTCCACCCAATGCCATAACAACTCTTTTAAATGCCATCGGCTCCAAGAATCTGCATTGGGTCCCGGCTTGGACGCTGGAATCAATCCGGTATCCTAAATTGATTCAAAAAATGATGGGGGCGGTCGAAACTCCGACAATCGGACTTTCCTGGACTCTTTATTTTCTGGTCAAAAGCCGGAGTAAAGAGGTCTCTCGAAACAAGAAATTGATGCTCGGCTTGAGTACCGCGGGTTATTACAATTCCATTGTCCGACATGCCCACAATCTGGCTCTTCAAAAAAACCCGGCCTAAAAACGTTTCATCAGGCTCTCGCTCTGCCGAGAAAGCGATGAATGGA
The DNA here is from genome assembly GCA_030688705.1 of Deltaproteobacteria bacterium. Taxonomy (GTDB): domain Bacteria; phylum UBA10199; class UBA10199; order SPLOWO2-01-44-7; family SPLOWO2-01-44-7; genus JAHFSU01. The sequence goes on along the minus strand of JAUYJH010000122.1, from coordinate 2,648 downwards.
ATCAGCAGCAAAATCCACAAGATTTTTTTGATCATCGTCACCCGGCACCCACAAGATGGATTTGTCGGCCTTAAACCATGTCATCTGGCGCTTGGCAAATGCTTTTGTCTGTTTCTTTATTTCCCCCGCGGTTTTTTCGAGCGAGTTTTCCCCTCTTAAATGCGCCGCCCACTGTTTGTAACCGATTGTTTTGAAAGCCTGTGAAGCGGCGGAGTAAAACTTAAGCAGTTCGCGCACCTCTTCCCCCCAACCGTTCGCGATCATCCAGTCGACCCGCTTGTCGATTCTTTCCCGGATCGCGGCGCGGTCAAAAGAAAGGCCGATTTGCAAAGCGTCATAGCGGGGTTTTTGCAGTTTGTGTTCCTCCTGAAACGCCGAAAGGGGCGCACCGGCCAATTCGTAAACTTCCAACCCGCGGATGACGCGGGTTTTGTCGTTTGGACTTATTTTTTCAGCCAACGCGGGATCGATCTTTTTTAATTCCTGATACAGCTTTTCCGATCCCCCTTTTTTTATTCTCTCCTCCAGTTTTTTTCGGAGCCTTAGGTCTTGTTTGGGGGCTTTGCACAGGCCGTACAATAAGACACGAAGATACATTCCGGTGCCGCCGACCACGAAGGGCATTTTGCCGCGCCGGGCGATATCGGCAATGGCCTTGTCGGCCAAGGTACAATAATGCGAGACGTCGAAATGTTCGCCGGGGGTGACGACATCTATCAGATGATGCGGAATACGGCGCCGATCTTCGGGTGTCGGTTTGGCGGTTCCGACATCCAACTCGCGCCACACCTGTCCCGAATCGGCCGAGATGATTTCACCGTTGAATTTTTCGGCCAAGGCAATGGCCAGTTTTGTTTTGCCGCCGGCCGTGGGACCGCAAAGAACAATTATTTTTTGCATGGGTACGCCGCTAATATATCAACTGCCATAAAAAGCCAACGGTTTACGCCATCCAGTACCGATTTGAAGCACGAGGCGGCGGATACAAAGCACGCCCCTGCCGCTACATGCAATATATTTGAGAACGTCTGGCCCGCTGCTTGCATTGTTCCCTGCCATGATCGGGACTGTTTATTCCGCGGGGGTTTTTGGTTTTGAGGCCTCGCTGGTCAAGGTAGAGGTCGATGTCGCCAACGGGCTCCCCGGCTGGGTGATGGTGGGGCTGGCCGAAAAGGCGGTGCAGGAATCGCGCGAGAGGGTTTGCGCCGCAATCCGAAACAGCGGCCTCCATTTGGAAGCAAGAAAAACGACGATCAATCTGGCCCCGGCCGGTTTCAAAAAAAGCGGCAACCAATATGATTTGCCGATTGCCATGGGGCTTCTGCTGGCCCATCAAGCATTGGAAAGACCGTTGCACCCCTTTTTATTTGTGGGCGAATTATCTTTGACGGGGGAACTGAAACCGGTGCAGGGGGCCCTGCTCTTTTCCATCCTTGCCCGTCACAAAAAATTCGCGGCACTTATCTGCCCCAGGGCCAATGCCCGCGAGGCCGGATTGATAAAAGAGATCGGCGTGATTGGCTGTGAAAATTTGGTGGAGGTCCTTGCCTTTCTGAATGAAGGGAAAAAACCGCCCGTCGAACCCTGTGTCCCTGCCAAAAAAACGGCCTCGGGCAACGATGACGCGGATTTTTCCGATATAAAAGGCCAATGTCTGGCCAAACGGGCTTTGGAAATTGCCGCGGCGGGGGGGCATCATCTCGTCATGATGGGGCCGCCGGGAAGCGGCAAAACAATGCTCGCGAGCCGATTTTCAACCATTCTGCCCCCTCTCACTGAAGAACAATCTCTCGAAACAACCAAAATCTACAGCACACTGGGTCTTCTCGACAGCCGCCAGCCTCTTATTACGACTCCGCCGATGCGCTCGCCGCATCATTCCATCTCCTATGCCGGGCTGATTGGCGGCGGTGACGGCCTTTTGGCCCCGGGCGAAATCACGCTGGCCCACAACGGCGTTTTGTTTCTGGATGAACTTCCGGAACTGCACCGCGACGTTTTACAAATGCTGCGACAGCCGCTTGAATCGGGGGATGTAACGATCATCCGCTCCAAGGGAAGACTGAAAATGCCGGCCCGCTTTCAACTGATTGCCGCCTTAAACCCCTGCCGTTGCGGCTATCTGGGGCACCCCACCCGAAACTGCGTCTGCGCGCCAGGCCATGTCTTTCAATACCGGAGAAAAATATCGGGGCCCCTTTTGGACCGGATAGACCTTCATGTGGAAGTTTCCGTTTTGACCGAGAGAGAATTGTTTGACGACATCCCCTCGGAAAATTCCCAAACAATCCGCAAGCGGGTTCTTTTGGCCAGAGAAAAACAGTCCAAACGCCATCATCCTTTCAAACCCATTTTAAACGCGAATCTGCCGGGAAAATTGCTGAAGCAATTTTGTCCCCTAACGCCGGAAGCGATGCGTTTTTTTCGAAAAACTTTTCCGACACTCAAACTCTCCGTCCGCGCTCACGATAAAATTCTTCGGATTGCCCGCACGATTGCCGATCTCTCCGGAACAGAAGCCATCGAGACCGGCCACATCGCCGAAGCGGCGCAGTACCGCGTGCTGGACCGTGAAGGAGAATTGTAGATTTATCCTGTTTTCCACCGCTTCTATTTTATGATGTCGTAGCCCAGTCAATATGTCAGGG
>JAUYJH010000098.1 GCA_030688705.1 Deltaproteobacteria bacterium | reverse complement strand
CTCTTCCTGAATCCTGTCTTTGAAAAACGATGGCCCCTCGATAATGGTATTTGGTGATTCTTTGCCTTCGTGCATCATAGTGGGACCGTACATTCCTTACGCCTATTGATCAAGTTGTCGTTTGTCCTTCGGCTCTCTTCGGGACGGGCTCTTCCGACGGCTTCATAATAAACACGCCGTCTTCTATATAAGCACGACCCTCATCGAGGGCCCTTTTTGCCGCTAGAACCATAACACAGATGTGGAATGGATACTTCTTGAACAGCTCTCTTTCCTTTTCCCGATTCAAATGACCCCCAAGGGTGAACAATAGAGCCAGCGCACATCGATGCCCCTTGATATATATAGACGGGAATTGAAGGAGATTTGTCAGGAAAAGCTTTTATAGTTTTTGACACCCTCGTACAGAATTGAGATGATTCGCTTTCATGGTCAAGAAGTCTCTGGATCCATCTTCTTTAATAACCACCTCCCAAGCATGCCGGGTTTTAGGAATCACCCGGCAGACCCTATATGCTTGGATGGAAGCTGGGCGAATTAAGCCTTGGATGAAAGTTGCCGGTGCCACATGGTTATTCGAACGGGATCAGGTACAGCGATTAAAAGGTGCTAAATATCAGAGGGAAAAGAAGAACTAGCTGATAAATTATGCCCAGAATTATCAACTGATAAGATGCTTATTGTTTTTTCTGAGGAAGTGCTTTTTAAAAATCAAAGGAGTTAATTGTGGCCAAGCCTCGAAGCCGTAAGAAAAATGGAACCGTTGAAATCGAAGCTAAAGTTTATCGTCACCCAACGGCGGACAGCCCTTTGCGCCCCGATGTGGGAACGCAACCGCAATTCCGAAAGACCAAGCCACCGGTAAAGTATCGCTATGATTCTTCGGTATCGCCCGCACTCGAATGGGACGCGCAAAACTCAGCTCGGGAATTTGGGGAATGGCTCCTCTCGCTGATTGACGAATCGTCCCGCCTTCCCGCGCCGCATTTGTTCGACCAACCGCGCGTGTTTAAGCGCCCGGACAGCACTGTCGCTTCCGTCCGAAGTTTGCAGGAAGCGGTGGAGCAGTTGAAAAGATTGGGCGGGCCGTTTTTAAATTGGGCTGGGAAAGCGGAGCGGCTATCGTTCGATGTACCGACCTTGCCTCTTTTCGTTCACGAACGACTTTCCACAAAAGCGATCATTGAAACGCTAAAAGGCCACAAGAAAGTTCAGACTGAGCAGCTGATGTTTGATTTGTTCGCCGACCCACAACACTCCATTGCTGACCAAGTGCTTAAAGCCTATGAGTACCGCGACAAATGGGTGAACCGACTGATTTTGGGCGATTCACTCGTAGTAATGAACTCGCTTCTTCACTATGAAGGATTGGGTAGTCAAGTCCAGATGATTTACATGGACCCACCCTATGGCATCAAGTTCGGCTCCAACTTCCAGCCATTCGTGCGCAAGCGCGACGTCGGCCACAACGACGACGATGACATGACGCGCGAACCGGAAATGGTGCAGGCCTACCGCGACACTTGGGAACTCGGCCTTCATTCCTATTTGAGCTATCTTCGAGACCGCCTCCTCCTCGCCCGCGACCTGCTCACTCCCAGCGGGAGTATCTTCGTGCAGATTAGCGATGAGAACCTGCATCATGTGAGAGAGCTAATGGACGAAGTTTTTGGATCGAATAATTTTATTTCGATTATTGCCTTTACAAAAGCTGCCGGAGGGCTCGAATCATCTGATCGAGTTGGATCGAGATTGGACTATCTAGTGTGGTATTCAAAAAACTCAGAGCAAATCAAATACCGACCACTTTATGAAAAACGTTTGGATCCCATCGATTCTGGATTCACGATGATTGAATTGTCGAATGGCGAGCGACGTACATTAACTGCAGAGGAGAAAAAGAAACAAGAACCAATACCCACCGGTTCTAGACTCTTTGCGAGCATTTTAATGACAAAGCCTGGCCCTGGGACCAAATTCGAAATAGAGTTTAATGGCAAGAAATATAACTCTGGTAAACGATGGTGGGGAACGACCAAGGAGGGGTTAGAAAAGGTTATTCAAGAAAAACGGGTTTTAGCAACTGAGAAGAGTATTCGTTTTTTGAGATATTTTGATGATTTTCAGTTTAAGTCACTAAGCAATTTATGGGATGGTCTTGGTGGAGCAGCGGATCCTATTTACGTTGTTCAAACGAGTTCAGAAGTTATTAGACGGTGTGTCTTAATGACCACGGACCCGGGAGACTTAGTTGTTGACCCTACTTGCGGCAGCGGTACCACAGCATATGTTTGCGAACAATGGGGTCGAAGATGGATCACCGTCGACACAAGCCGCGTTCCGTTGGCGTTGGCGCGACAGAGACTTCTAACGGCGACTTACCCCTATTACAAATTAAGAGATGAAACATCGGGACCAATTGCGGGTTTTGTATATGAGCGGAAACAAAACTCCAAAGGCGAGCAAATTGGAGGAATTGTACCGCACGTCACATTAAAATCAATAGCCAATAATGAACCTCCGGCAGAAGAGATTTTGGTGGATCGTCCAGAAGAAATAAAAAATATCACGCGTGTAACCGGGCCCTTTTGTTTGGAGGCCACCATTCCTACGCCGCTCAGTTTCGATGATGATTCAACCGATAGGAATAAATTCGAATCGCAGGAAGATTACGGCTCGTATGTGAGCCGCATGTTGGAAGTGCTGCGGAAGTCTCCGATCCTTCAGTTGGGTGGTGGTAAAAAAGTGCAGATCAAAAATGTTCGGCTGCCGGCAAAAACCCTTTCGCTCTCCGCTGAAGCGGTGGTAATGAATGGCCAGGAGAAACCTGTGGCTCTTGTATTTGGCCCGGAAAATGGGGCTGTCTCTGAAAAATTGG
>JAUYJH010000093.1 GCA_030688705.1 Deltaproteobacteria bacterium | reverse complement strand
CGCTCTCTCGAACTTCAAAGTAAAAAAGAAGGGGTCCGGAAACGGACCCCTTTTTGTTTTTAGCTCAAAAAATGTTTCAAAAATTTCACCTTCTTTGGGAATTTTTGTTTTGAAGAGATTTCTTTTCATGGCAACGGGGATTATCAGGGGGATATAGGGCACTCTCCCCCTGACTTTAATCCATCTCTGGCTTTGCCAGCGTTGACAAAATGGGTGCCCGGGGCCGGAATCGAACCGGCAAGGGCTGTTTAGGCCCGCAGGATTTTACGATTTTCCCAAAAGTTTCCTTTTGGATCGGACTATCTCTTCTCCCTATAAGGGAGCTGGGCGCTAGTGAGGGATTATTGTTGGGTCTCACCCTCTAGTCTCTACACCTTCCGCGAAACCAATGCCCCTCGCGGCTCGGCTCGGGATTACCATGTCCGAAGATTTAGGCTTCCCCGAATTCACCCAGTTTATTACCTCTGCATTACTGCAGAGGAGACCCAATTGAGTCCTGTGAGTTTACCAATTTCTCCACCCGGGCAGAAATTTTCCAAAGGAAAATTTTCCTCTATTTTCTAATTTCTATTCTCTATTTTCGAAAATGGAAAATAGAAAATGGAGGGACCAGCCGGAAGGCTGGTCTGAGGCGCGTGCCGGAAGCGACCCGGCGCATGACAGTTTTGCAAACTGCTCCCTTGCCACTTGGGTACCGCGCCAATCCGCCAAAGGCGGATTCCTCTATTTTCCAATTTCTATTCTCTATTTTCGAAAATGGAAAATAGAAAATGGAGGGACCAGCCGGAAGGCTGGTCTAACAACCCCTCCCCCTTCGTGTCAACTTGACAGAACGGGTGCACAAGGTATGCGATACCTCGTGAAAATGAAATTTTTAATCCTTCTTTTGGTCCTCGGTCCATTGTCCATTGTCCATGGTCCCGCTTTCGCGCAATCGATTCCGCCCTGGCAATCGCTCAAAGAAATCACCGTCAAAATCGATCTCATGAACGGCAACAAAAAAGCCAAAGCAAAAATTATCAGACAAGCCCAAGCAATAGCGGAGCAGTGCGTTGCCGAACATCCCAAAGAAGCCGGTTGCTATTATTATAGAGGCCAAGTCACTGGCCTTTATTATGAAAACCATATCATCGGATACCAAGATGGGGTCCGCGCCATGATTGCCGATTGGCAAAAGGCAAAAGAATTAGACCCCAAATTTGATCACGGGGGGCCTGACCGCGTGTTGGGTGAACTCTACACCGATTTACCCAAATATTTCGGCACAAAGGATGTGAGACAAGACTTGAATAAAGCCATTCAACATATTGAAAAATCAATCCAAATTGCACCTGATTATCCAACACAGAGAATCGATCTGGCCGAAGCCTTACTGAAAGCCAAAAAGATAGATGAGGCACGCATTGCACTAGAGGCCGCCAAAGAAAAAATACCCAAATGGCCACAAGACCCCTATTTTTCAGGTTGGCAAGAAGATGTAAAAGAACTAGAGGGAGAACTATAAAAACGGACCACAGACAATGGACCAGGGACAATGGACCAAAAAATATTGAAAAGTAAAAGTAGTGGGTCCGTGGTCCACGGTCCATGGTCCATAGTCCAATGAAAAGGAGATTTTATGGCAAGCGTAAACAGAGTCATTTTGATCGGAAACTTGGGGGCCGACCCCGAAAAACGCTACACCGGAACGGGGAATGCGGTCTGCAATCTGCGCATTGCCACCAATGAACGCTGGACCGACAAACAGGGACAAAAACAGGAACGGACCGAGTGGCACCGCGTGGTGGTTTACGGACCGCAAGCTGAAAATTGCGCCAAGTATCTTTCCAAAGGAAGACCGGTTTATATTGAAGGAAGTATCCGGAGCCGTTCTTGGGAAGACCAACAGGGTCAGACAAAATACATCACCGAAGTGATCGCCCAGCGGGTGCAGTTTCTGGGCGGTGCGCCGGGCGGCGCCGGTGAACGCTCGGCAAGGCCCGCGGAATCTTCCGCGGAACCGTTTCCGGAAGTCCCTATGGACCAGAGCGGGCCAGCGGGCGGAGAAGAGGATATTCCGTTTTAACGAGGTGTCATCCTGAACGCAGTGAAGGATCCCGGGTGTATCGGGATTCTTCGCCAAGGCTCAGAATGACATTGGTTATAATTTTCCCCACATATTTCCCTTGTAGAGTTCCACCTTGCCGGGGAAAAAGCGAACGCCGATTGTTATATAAATTGTAAAATCGACCGACGGGCCTTCCGCCAAAATATCTTCCGCAAACCCGAACTCCCAGAAAAAAGGGTTGGCCGTTTTGCCCCAAAAGGCGTCGCCCTTGACGCCGACAATAAAATCCATCGGCACGCCGTCCCACTCTTCAAGCCCCGTTCCTTTAAGACGCGGCGTTCCGCCATCCAGTTGCAGTAACAGCGAAATCCGGTCGGAAAAACTCCATTCCCCGGCAACCGTAAAAACAAAACTCCCCGTCTCCATTAAATTTTCGATCGCTTCATTCCCCCCATCAACGAGATAATTGGCATTCAAGTAACCGTGCAGTTTTTTGTACGATTTTTCAGCGGCCACGCCGAAACCGAAACCGGGATTGCCGCTCCCCATGCCCTTATCCGGATCACCGCTGGGGAACTTGAAACCAAAACGCCAGGAGAGAGCGGGTAAAACATCGGTTTCATGCAAAAGCTGGTGCTTCATAAACAGGGTGATGTCGCCGATATTCAAATCCTGCGAGCCAACCTGATAGCGGGTCCGGCCGTTTTCGCGGACAAAATATTCAAAAATGCCGTTGGGGACCTGATCCCTGCCACCATTGGGAAAGCCAAAGGCGTTATGATAGTCCTGGATAAAGCCGTCCAGATAACCGCCGTTCATGTGCAAGAGCGGAACCTCCATCCCAACGTCAAAACCTTTTCCCAAACCGTAAGTCCCCACCCAGCCAATGCGCCAAAGTTCCATGTCGAGATCGACAAAATAGGTCTTGTCCGCCTGCCTTTCAAAAATATTGGAATAAGCCGAATCGACACGGACTTCCAAAAGCCCCGTCGGTAACGCCATGGCGCGATCGGGATTTAAGTTGACCATTTGCAGATAAACGGGATGTTGGGTGCGGGTGATGAGAGGCCCCTGCCCGGCGTAATCCCTTGCGTATACCGAAGGCGATAGAAACAGCAATAATATGAGAACCAATCGCAGCATAGAAAATTCAACCCCTAAATTCCAATATCTAAATCCTAAACAAATACCAAATCCTAAATTTTAAATTCCAAAC
>JAUYJH010000086.1 GCA_030688705.1 Deltaproteobacteria bacterium | reverse complement strand
TGTCGTAGCCCAGTCAATATGTCAGGGTAGGTGACAGGGTATTTTGTTTCCATGGTATGATTCCTTCTTTCATTTTTGGGGTATCCCTCAGATCGTTTGCGTCCGAGATCGTTTGTCTATGGGCCTTTAATTGAATTGTTTTGGGATAATATTTGGCAATGCGCTGATTTTTGTAATAAACGTGGATTTCATCGTTGATCAGGGAACGGACTTCCACCTTCGCTTTGGCAAAGGAAGGGCGAAGATTCGATTTGGGGATTTGGAAAGCGACCCCGTTGTAAGAAATCGTATTGTCATTGGCGACAGTCCTTTGCTCCTTCACACACAGGATTTGCATCAAGTCGATATTATTTGGGACCGGTCTCCAGGCCGATTTGGGATTGGCCGGTTTTTTGGTGAAGCGGCGATTGTGTTGAGGGATGATTTTTTTGGCGACGGCGTTGGCGTGGTTCTTATCCGCCGCTTTTTCCAGTCTCAATTCAGAGACGAGACGATCCTGAAAAGTCCCCCAGAGCCTTTCGACTCTTCCCTTGGCTTGGGAAGAATAGGCAGGGATGAGAGTCACTCCCAATTCTCTCAAGGCCCGACCTACCTGTGTCTCGGGTCTTTTGTTTTGCAATTGTTCTTCCAGAGTCGCCTCTCGCGGTGTTTGAAAGATCATGTGGCGATCGGCGTAAATACTGGCCGGGAGGCCCTTTTTAGAGAAAGTTTCATAAAAAAGCCGCAGGTAACCCATCGTCGTCTCTGCCTCGTCAAAAAAACCGGCAGGGACTTCATTGGTGGCATCATCGATCAATCCCAGAAAGGTGAGCCGTGGCCCCCGACCTTCCAGCCAATCATGGTTGGAGCCGTCGGTTTGCAACATCATCCCTTCCTGCGCTTTTCTCTCCCTGCGCGTGCGATGTTTGGGCCTTCTTTTTTTTCTGACAGAAGGAATCCCGCCGGCTCGGAGCGTTCTTTGTACCGTTGATCGGGAAATAACAAGGCCTTCCACCTCATTCAGCTTTTCTGCCAAATGATGGTCATTGAATCCCTGATATTTACCGGTTGCCAGCTTCACGATTTTATCTTCCATTTCCTTGGATATCCTACGCTGGGATTTTCTGCCCCGATTGCCATGGGCCAATCCTTGGGATCCCTTCTCTCTGTACCGGGTCTTTAACCGATAAATCTGCCTCTCACAGAGACCCAATGCCTCCGCCAACTCCGGGATTGTTGGTGTTCCTTTTCCTCTTCTCTTCGCCAGTTTAGAGAGAATGGCGGCTCTGTTTTGCTCTTTCATTGTCAGGGTGATTGTTTTCATACCCTGACATAATCACTGATCTGTTAAACCCTGACATTTTCATTGAGCTACCACACCCTGCCAAGCAAGGCTTGACAATTTAGCCTTTTATAATAGTTGTCCCTCTATGGCATCACTCTACGGTATTCCCTCTGTTTCCGCCGCCATGGCCCCTCTGAATACAGCCGATCTTTCGGTCGGCCTTTTTGCGCGGATGCCGACCGATGTTGACATGAGTCTTGCGGGTGTCGACGGGGACTCTTTGCTAAAAGCCTCTGCCGTTTTATTGCCGGTTGTCGGAAACCCGGCATGGGCTTTTCCTATGGCGAGGGCTGTTGCACAATTGGGTAGCGGCGCTAAATTAGGGGAGGTTAGAGGATGGCTGCGAAATACTGTGGAATCGGTTGGGGACCGCGACTGGCACGAGCATGTCCGGCCTGCGGTCATCCGAGAGATTGTCCATCGGCAGTCGACCTATCACGGACCTTTGGCAACACCGGAAGAGGGGATGGCGGCGGCGAAAAAAGTTGCAAAGGCCAACGGGCTCACAAATCCGCTCTACCATAGTCATTTTCTTAGAAGCTCTCCCCCGCTCTTGTTGGCGCCAAAAGTAAATTCGGTCGGTCTTCACAGTTCTCTTTATGTGAAGAGAAAAAAAGAGGAGGCTGTTTCTGCCGTGGTCAGTGAAGTTTATGTTTGGCAGTGGTTTCTTTTATCTATTCTGCAATATAAAGGGGTGCGGTCGGTTTTGGAGTCTTTGAGAAAAGGCTCTCCCCGCGAGACCACCTTTTTATTTGGGGGGAGCGTAATTTATATCGGGTCTGAACCCTCTGCAGAGTCTCTTGCTCTCCACCTCTCTGTAGAGGGGAATCCTTATGGGGATAAAAAGGCTTTTTTGGATAACTTTATGAAACCAAATGGGGTTGCTGCTTCTCTGTTTGGCCTTTCACTTTTGGCTCCTCTTCCAACAGCGGAACAGGAAACAGTGATAGAAAGCAGAAGACACACACAGAAAGCAGTCGGATTGAAGGATTGGGTCCTCGGTTACAATCCGAGGGCTCATTGGTTGCGCCTCACGTTTGAGAAGGGATTTGAAGGAGAAGCCTTCAGCTGGCTGAAGGCCTTTTTGTTTGCCAATCGTTATTACTTGGGGTTTCAAGATGCGCCGCCAAATTATTTTGACTCCCGTTGAGCGGATGTTTTTAGGACATTAAATGGCGGGCTTTTACCCATTTGTCTTTTTTCCCTTTTTTTCCTGCTTTATCGCACGATGAATTTTTTTCATTAAAGAGGAATTATTCAGGGCCCCTCTAAAAACGTCATTCCGGCGAAAGCCGGAATCCAGTGTTTGTGGGTTTTTCTGGACCCCGGCTTTCGCCGGGGTGACGCGCGTCATTCTATCAAAAAAATAACTGTAATTTCAATGAGTTGTATATTATATCCCCACTTGCTAAAAAAATTGCAAAAAACACGCAACTAATTTTTGGGATGGACGAAGAGATAGGTGAAACATAAGTAAGGAGAAAAAATATGGTGCCCATGAATAAAAAAATATTGCTGACGATTTGTCTCGCATTAGTCAGTGTAAGTGCCCACGCTCGCATTCAGAAAGAGACCTTTAACGCCGGGGAACAGTTGACCGCCGGAAAACTTTTTTTGAATCAGGTCGATGCGGTGAGCCTCTATTTATCGACGCAAAGGATCGTTTATGTGCCGCGTTTAACCGACGATATGCGGCTCGGTATGAGCCTCACCCTGCTTGGTGAAAAACTGACCGCCAACCGGGCCCAAATGCAGGAGCTGGTGACAAGGCATATCAACACTTTCAACAAAACGCTCATGGAGAGACTTCAATATTACACTCCCCAGCTGGCCGGTGAGTTTAAACCGATGGAAGATGTGGAATTTGTCATTCAGACCGGTTCTGGAAAAAAAGCGGTGGCCACTTGGAAGGGTGGAGAGTGGAAATGGCTGACGGCTTCGGTAGGAACAGCCGCGCCGGTTGCCGCGCAGATTGAGGAAGTGGCCGCTCCTCAACCGCAAAAAAATGGAAAAGATTCCTGCAAAAAAAGGTGCCCTGCCTTGATTGGAGTGGATCAACCGGCAGATCAGCCGGCGGAAGCCATGCCCCCCCAAAAGCCGGAAGAGAATAATGTAAATACGGAAAGCGCCGAAGCGCCCAGGCCCGCCGCCCGCTACGGCGTGGGGCAGTAAAGGATCAGCCGTCCCATTTTGTCACGGGATGGATTTCAATCAGTTTTTCTTTTAAAGCGGTGGAGGGTTTCAAAGGGGTTGTCCCTTTTTTCAATTGATCGGCCAGTTTCACCACCTCATCGACCAGGCTTTCAGAGCATATCCATCCTAAAAGCATTTCTCCGTCGTCGCGGCTGATTTGTACCGAATTGGGTTTGTGGCAATTGGTAAGACAGTCGGCAATTTTTAGTTCGCCCGAATTCAACCTTCAAGTGCAACACTCTGATTTATAGGCCTCGTTTGGGGTCATGAAGTTTAAGCATTTTCGGGGCCGGTTGTTAATCCAATTTTCAATATCGTTGATCTGCTCGTCTGATACTTTGGCAAAATCAGTTTTCTTTGGAAGAAACCACCGAACAATACCGATCGTATTTTCGACGGTGCCTTTTTCCCAGCTGTGATACGGATTACAAAAATACGATTTTGTTCCGACATGGTTATTAACCATGACATGGCGGGTATTTTCCGTGCCGTTATCGTAGGTAATGGTGCGCTTCATGGATTTTGGTTTTTTCTCTAAACGCCGAATGATTGTTGATCTCACTTCTTTAGCCTCTCTGCTTGCGAGTTTGTCTATCATGGAAAATCTAGTTTTGCGTTCAGTCATAATATGCAAGGCCGATTTACTTTGTCGCGAAACAGCAGTATCGGCCTCCCAATGTCCGGCCTCTAAACGTTTGCCGATATGCTCTGGTCTCTCATCTATGCCAACTCGGCATGGAATATGGACTTTCTGGTGTTTGCGGGAATGTCCTTTCTTCCATCTGTGCCGATGTTTTCTAATCAGGTACGGGATATATTCTTTAGCCTCGTTGTATATCCATTGATAGATCGCCTCATGGCTGATTTTTTGGCCGGGGTGTTCAATCTGCAATCTGCCTGCAATCAATTCGGGTGACCACCGGATTGCCAGTTTTGAGCCAACATATTCTTTGATCTCAGCGCTTTTTAATCTGGTTATTTTTCGAGACTCGCTCCGTCTCTCCACAGCTCTTTCATGCGCTTTGTGAGGCAGGTAATATCCCGTGCGAATCGGCGGCCCATTGCGGTGAAGCTCACGAGCAATCGTCGACTTGTTACGCCCAAGCTCCTTGCCGATTTCTCCAAGGCTCTTACCAGAGGCCTTTAAGGCTCCTATCAAATCCCTCTCCCTAACCGTTAACTGCTTGTATCCTTTGCTCATGAACACTTGGGTTACCACATCCAACCTCGCTTTCCCAAGCGTTGCACTTACTTATTGAACTGGGGTCGGCAATTTTTCCAAAAAATCCCTTCTTCAATTTTTTAAGCCACGTATTTTTGAGGCACTCTTCGTTGGCCAACGCCGCGTCACTTTGGGCGTTATCCCGTATGCAGGAACGGCAGACCGATACAATTATTTTTTTGTCGCCCATAGTCCTCTTTTCTTGAACGTTTCTCGGCTTTCTGTCAACATGCCTGTTCATGAAGAGGGATATTCCATTGGATACAACCCCATACTTTTTGATCGCGATGCCGCAATTGACCGATCCCAATTTTGCCCAAACGGTGGTTTTGATTTTTAATGCCTCCAAAGAAGGGGTTTTGGGATTGATTCTCAACCGGCCGGCCGCGGCTTCGTTAAAGCAGATGATGATTCCCGACATTTCTATCGACCCGGCTTTGCATGCCTCTTCCGTCTGGTACGGAGGGCCTGTGGAACCGAATCGGATTTGGCTTTTGCATGAAACGCAAGAGCCTTCTCCTTCTGACAGTATGCCCATTTCAGATGATATTTGTCTGGGGGCGGCTTTCCGCTTGCTGGATGCCAATGCGGGGGAGAGCCGTCTTCAGCCGGAGGCATTCAAGCTTTTTTCAGGTTACGCCGCCTGGCAGCCGGGGCAGTTGGAGCAGGAGATTCAATTGGCCTCGTGGCTTACCGCACCGGTTGATCCCCGGCTTCTTTTGAAGACCCCCCCTGAAAAAGTTTGGGCGGAGGCGGTGCGGGGTTTGGGCATCGATCCTTCTCAACTTGCCACCGAAACTTCGTCGTCGATACAATAGAAGATCGAAAACACAAATCAAAATTCTAAGTACGAAATCCTAAATTCTAAACAATTTCTAATTTTCCAAAACACAATGTTTCAAACAAACAGTGTGTTTGGGATTTTGAAATTGGAATTTGGGATTTGTTTAGGATTTAGAATTTGGGATTTAGATTTTTTTACTGTCCTAAAAATTTGATGAAATCGATTTTGGTGACGAGGCCCAGAAAGTCGCCGTGTTTTTTGATGATGGCGATTTCATTTTTTTCGAAAACTTTGAGCAGAGAATCCATGTTTTCATGGGCATCCAGCGTGCGGAGATCGGTTTTCATGATGATCGTCACCGAATCGGTCGCGGCCACTTCGCCTTTTGCCAGCGGCGCCAGAATATCGCTTTCGGTTACGAGTCCAATAATTTGGTTGCCATCCATGACCGGCAATTGAGAGATTCCCCCCTTGGACATTTTGTCGATGGCCTGTCCGATGGTGTCTTTGATTATGGCAACAACAACCTCTCCGCGATCAAAACGTTTGTGAATAAGATCTTCCGCGACGCCGTATGTCTTGGAAATCCCCTCCCACAACCCCTGATCCTGAATCCATTGGTCATTGAAGAGTTTGGTGAGATAACGGCTCCCCGAATCGGGAAGAATGACCACAATATTTTGCGGGTCTTTGAGTGTATTGGCATAACGAATGGCGCCGGCCACCGCCGCTCCGCCGGAAGAACCGGTAAAAATCCCTTCTTTGATCAAAAGAGCCCTGGCCATTTGATAAGCCGCCTTGTCTTCCACGCGGATCATATGGGTCAACAGGGTTAAATTGGCCGTCGATGGGAAAAAATCTTCACCGATTCCCTCGATCAAATAAGTATGCGGCGTTATTTTTTTCTTGTGGTGAAAGTGGTCGAAAAAAATGGAACCCTCCGGATCGACCCCGATAATGTTTATCTCTTTCTTTTTCTTTTTTAAGTAACGGGCAACCCCCGTCATGGTGCCGCCGGTGCCGACACCCAAAACGAGCGCGTCGATTGTCCCTTGAGTCTGTTCCCAAATTTCAGGGCCCGTCATTTTATAATGGGCCTCGGGGTTATCGGGATTGTGGTATTGATTGGCATAAAAGGCGTTGGGGGTGACCTCGGCCAGCCTTTTGGCGACAGAATAATAACTGCGCGGGTCTTCGGGCTCCACGTTGGTCGGTGTCACCACCACTTTGGCGCCAAAGGCCCGCAACGTATTGATCTTTTCTTTGCTCATTTTGTCGGGAATGACGAAAATAAGTTTGTAGCCTTTGATAGCCCCCGCCATGGCCAGAGCCATGCCGGTGTTGCCGCTGGTGGCTTCCACAATCGTTCCGCCCGGTTTCAATTCCCCCCGTTTTTCGGCCTGTTCAATAATATAAAAGCCGATTCGGTCTTTGACGGAACCGCCCGGATTCATGAATTCCAATTTTGCAGCAATGGCGGAGGCGCAGTTCCCGACCACTTTGTTCAAACGAACGAGCGGGGTGTCGCCGACACAGGCAAGAATATCCGGTAAAACACCTTTGAATTCTTTGGGCATGTGAGTCTTTTAAAGGAACTCTTTCGGTGTGTAAATGATATTCAGCGGCTTCCGGAAAGGATTTCGCGGGATTCAAGACTGATTTTCAACATGGCGGCGTCATGTGCGTCGAGTGTTTGCATTAAAAAGAGCCAATCTTGTTTGGAGAACTCTTTCGCATCTCCGTGAATGTGGATCAAAATTACCCGTTCCATGGGGATGATCTCCATCACACCGCCGCGATCTTCCATTCCGGCCTCGCGGACAATCCATTTTTTATGGGTTGCCGATTTTCCTCCGGGGGCGATTTTGTGCCTTTCCGCCAAAGCGCTCATGAAACTTTTTTTCTCCATTCCGGAAAGTCCCGTTAATTCAAAATCGGTGCCTTGACTGTTTCTCTCCAGAAACCGGGTGCCGGCGAAAAGGAGTTTGAGAAGAGAACCCCCCAGTTTTTCCGCCGCCGGCTGTTCTTCAAGCTCCTTCAAATCCTCCGTTTTGTATTCCACTCCACGAAACGGGTTTCTCTTCCTTCTTTTTTGCTCCTGTGCGTTGGCTTGGGCAGGCTTCATGACTCGCCAGATGAGTTCCAGAATCTCTTCGTCCTGAAGGGTTTTGAGAGTCGCCTCTTGCATGAAAAGAAGCAGTCTTAATCCGTAATGTTCGTTCTCCAAAACAGCTTTGATTGTTCCCGGTTTTGTTTCGGCGTTGATTTCAATGACGGTTCTGAAGAAAAGGGGCTGGGAGGGGATGATATTTCCCAGCATTTTTGAGAGAAGCTCCGGCGCATTTGGCATTTGCAGTAACTCAATCCAGAAAGGGGTAATGTTGCCAAGATCCAGATTGCGTCCCCCTGCCCTTAGGTGGGCCGCCGTCTGGGCCCTCATGGCCATGTGCCTTGAGGCTTGATAGTCGGTAAAAAGAAGGGATCCGTCGATGATCCACCGATGAATCTCCCGCCAATCTTGTTCCACCCTTTTTGGAAGGGCGGGGGGGCCAAATTGGACCCAGCCGTCCCGGGCGGCAACAACCAACGGTATCGGTACGTCCAATGAAACCGGCGCGATCTTTTGATATCCCTGCGCGACACCTACTCCCGCGAGATAAGACAAAATAGTCATGGTAAGGGTTCGGGCGATCAGCAGTTGCAATGTTTTTTCGTCCAGAGGTTTTTTCCAGTTTTGCGGCACTTCAATATGCAAAGTCATTTGAGTGGAATCGGAAAGATCGTGAGGCGTATGGAGCGTAAAAAAATCATTTTCACCCCGGCTTATTTTTAAAAAAAATTTTCTCCGCTCGTCGAGGCGAAGCACAGGGTCCTTCAGCAGACTATCGGCATGCGGAATGGCAAGCTGTTTGAGGCCCTCCATAAGCCATACTTTTCGCTGTTTTCCGATCAAAATCATGGAGATTTTTTTAAGTGTCGCAAATGCGACGAGCCCCTCTTGACGCTTTTCGGGAGCGGTAAGAACCTCCGTGAATTCGCGCCACGCCTTGCTAATTTCTAAGGGGTCTCTTGCCACCCGTGCTTTGGCAACGGGTATCAGCAATCGGCAGCCCAAGCCGGGGTGGATGCTCCCAATGCGATCACATAATTTTTCCAGCGTCTCCGGAGCGAAAGTACCCTCACTGGCGGCGAATATGTTGTCGGCAAGCGGCGCCAGAGTCGTGTCACTTTGAAGGGCCGTCTGCAGGTTCTGCACTAACATGGTGGCGTTAACAACCGTTGGGTGGGTCATGATATCTATATCATCGTCAGCCCGTCAAAAAAGTTGCGCGCTGGAAAGAAATATTTTTAAAAGCATGTCAAGGGTAAATGTTTTATTTAACATGCCGATATATAATGCTTTTTTAGAAAATGTCTTTATGATTTTTTTAACTTGCTATAATGCGACGCATCACGTCAAACAACCAAAGGGGGTTATCTTATGGATACACAACCTTTGCAGTCTCTCCTAACAACTTCGGAAAGAGCGCACTCTGCCGGTTTTATTTTTGACCGGGGCGTGGTGGAGCGGAGCGCCGCCTCCCTTTTGGAAAGAGGCTCCCTCTCTCCGCAGCAACAGACGACTCTCGGGAGTTTTCTCGAATTTGTCGTCAATGGAAATGGAGACGAACTTTTTGACCCGAGGCAAAAAGAACACGCCGCATGGTTTTTGCGGCGTTTGAGAGATGGGCAATATCGAAGCCCCATTCCTGCTTTGAAAGTGATAACCCGTCCGCCACCGTTGCCGGTGCCCGCTTCGGCCGTGGCTTTGGCCATTCCCGCCGGGACCCAGCCCGCCGTTGATCTGCTGATTAGAACCCCCCACGAATCTTTGTTGCGATTGTACAATCAGTCTGTTGCCCAGAATGTCGGATCGCATCGGGAGCTGGAGGCGATCCGAAAAGTTTTGTGGCTAAGGCCTCTCATGCCCGAAGATTATAAAAACGCCGCCAGCTTTTTGGAAAAAATCAGCAAAAGTTCCATTGTGTTCAAGGTGGCCCAAAGGGAACATGCTTGGTTTTTGAT
Source organism: Deltaproteobacteria bacterium (assembly GCA_030688705.1). Lineage (GTDB taxonomy): Bacteria > UBA10199 > UBA10199 > SPLOWO2-01-44-7 > SPLOWO2-01-44-7 > JAHFSU01. The sequence continues at coordinate 3,075 of JAUYJH010000086.1, read as the reverse complement.
CGAGCTTTTGGCCCCCGGCAAGGATCCGCACAAAATCGTTGAACGTTTGAGATCGAGCGGTTTGGCGCAAAGTGTTCACGCGCAACCCAAAGGGCCGCCGGTCGTGGTGGAGATTTTGCCCAAAGGTCGTTTGTCCGATTCTCTTGATGATTTGCTGTTGCGATTAAGCACGCTGATGCAACAGGCGGCCGAAGACGGGGACACCCATAAACTGGGAAAATTGGCGACAGCGGCCAGAAGAGTGGTGGATGCCACCCAGCTCTCCCAGTTTGGCAAAGTGGGTCTTAAAAAACCGGTGGTCCCCTTTCGTAGCAGTTTTTTTCAGCCCATTCCCCCTTTTCAAAAAGATCGGTACTCATGGAAAACGTTCGATGCAATAGCAACCAGCCCTTATATCAATGCGGCGCTGATGCCTTTGGGGGTGGTGGAACATGTGTTGGCCTCGGCGGTGATCGGTGAAATATCGTGGAAAGAATCGTGGGACGAGGCCGTGGATGTTTTGCAGGGTTCCGCGTTGGTGGGCGGCACTCTTTTGGGGACCATCATGGGATGGAAGGGGTTGGTCGGTTTTTTGGGCGATCAAAAAATCGGCATTCTGATCAAAAGAATCAACGCGGGCGTTTCTCCCAGGGTGCGCGCTTATCTGGTTCCGGTTTTGTTTTTGTCCGTCTTTGCTTTTATGGCGATGCGTCAGACCCAGGAATTACCGCTGGACGAGGCATGGGATTATCGCCGGCACATGATGCAGGAGCTTTTGGAGGGGCTGGGGGTCAATTTTGTCGTCAGCGGGGGGGCCTTTTTCGCCATCAATCATCTGTTGGCTCGTCTGGGAAGAGTTCCTGCCGGAAAAGCCGGTGCGACGGGTGTTTTGACCGTGGCCGTCGGAGCGGGAATGCTTTTTCAGGAGTTTTACAGCGGCTGGAGAAGAAAACAGATGCGCCAGGCATTGAAAGAAAAAACGTATGCCGGTTTGGCGGAGATCATGGAGATGCTTCCCACCGCACCGGAATATATGCGTCCGCGGCTTTTGGAAAATGTCGACCGAAAATTTTCGATTTTGATCTCGCTCAATGTCCTTGAATTTCTCAGCGTTCAACAGGCGGTCAAGCAGGCCTTAAATCGGGAGCAGATCATCGATAATTATACCAGCGTGGGCATGTCGAAAGGCCTGGCCATGAAACTGGCCGGTTTGATGGAAAAAGAAGAGCCTCTCACAAAGAGTCAAAAGGAGATTGCGAATGCCTGGATCGGCAAGATGGCCGGCAAAGAGGGGAGGGCTATGCTTCCCGTGAGTGTTTTACCGGCCCAGAGGCGGCGTATTTTGGCGTTATGGGAAAGCGACCTTGCCGATATCCACCGATTTTTGGCGGCGCCGATTCCGGTTACCATCGGGAAAAATAGCGACGGCACAATTCCCTCGGCGCAATTTTTCCACTGGAACATTGCCCATACCATGTCACTCCTGCGCCGGTACGTCGCCTTGAGAGAGAAACTCGCTTTTACCGGCGCCAGGAATGTTTCCGCGGATATAGATTCCACGAACTAGACAAGCCCGCCAAAGACGTATATAAGGCCCGTTTCAATGGACCCCAAAAAACAGGTTGCGTTTTTGTCCCGCGGGGCGGCGGAACTTTTGACCCCATCCGAACTTGAAGCCAAACTCCACAAAGGAAAGCCGCTTCGGGTGAAGGCCGGGTTTGATCCGACGATCGCCGATTTGCATCTGGGTCACACGGTGGTGATGCAAAAACTCAAACAATTTGAGGAGTTGGGGCATCAGGTGATTTTTTTGATCGGGGATGCCACCGCCCGTGTGGGAGACCCTTCGGGACAGAGCAAAACAAGGCCGACTCTTTCCGCAAAAGAGATTGAACAGAATGCCAAAACCTATCTCGATCAGGCCTTCAAAATTTTGGATAAGAAAAAAACAGAAGTCCGCCGCAACAGCGAATGGTTTAAAAAAATGAACGCGATGGAAATCGTCGATTTGGCCGGCCATTATAATGTGGCGCGGATGCTGGAGCGGGAAGACTTCAAAAAACGCTATACCGAGGGGGGGCAGGTCACCATTCAGGAATTTATTTATCCCTTAATGCAAGGGTACGACTCTGTGGTGCTTAAAGCCGATGTGGAATTGGGGGGGAGTGATCAAAAATTTAATTTGGCGGTGGCCCGCGATATTCAGAGGGCCCATGCGCAAGATCCTGAAGTCATTTTGACCATGCCGTTGCTAGTGGGTACCGATGGTGTCAAAAAAATGAGCAAAAGTTACGGCAATTACATCGGCATCACGGAACCGCCCAAGGAAATTTTTGGAAAGTTGATGGCCCTCTCTGATGAAATGATGTGGCACTATTATGAACTGCTGACCGATGAAGATTTAAGCGCGGCGAAAAAAATGCATCCCAAAGAGGCTAAAATTGCGCTCGCCAAAGCAATTGTGACCCGTTATCACTCGGCAAAAGAAGCCGAAGCCGCCGCAGAGGAATTTGAAAAAGTCTTTGGACAAAAGGGAAAGCCGGGGGAGATTGAAGAAAAGGTTCTGTCAAGGAAAGCCCCACTGGGTTCCTTGGTGCAGGTGATTGTGCAGACGGGCTTAGTCCCCAGCAAGTCGGAAGCGCGTCGACTGATTGAGCAGGGTGGTGTTACGGTTGATGACCAAAAAATTCAGGATATCCATGCACAAATTACAACCACCTCCGATCATCTGATTAAAGTTGGGAAAAGAAGATTTTTGAGAGTGAGGTTTGAATAACCCTCACCCCATCCCGCACTTTCTTGAGAAAGTGCGGGATTTCCCTCTCCCACAAGGGGAGAGGGAGATTAAGGAAGGAAAAACTATTGTATGCCGAAAAATTCTTGGAACATGGCGATTGTCGGAGCGACCGGTGCGGTGGGGGGGGAGTTTATCAAAATTCTGGAAGAGAGAAAATTTCCGGTGGGCCGCCTGAAACTTTTGGCTTCGGAAAATTCGGTCGGCCAGTTTCTTGAGTTTGAGGGCCGCGAATTTCCGGTGGAAATTCTGAATGAAGATTCTTTTAAAGGGATAGAGATCGCCCTTTTCAGCGCCGGCGG
>JAUYJH010000029.1 GCA_030688705.1 Deltaproteobacteria bacterium | reverse complement strand
TCTTTTCGAAAAGGTCACCCAGAAGCGGGTTTTTCAGAGGGTCCTATCAGGCGTCCAAGGATATTGCAATGGGGAAAGGGGTTTGATAGGGGTCCTTTCCATGAATATCGACGTTTTTCCGAACCCCAATCCGGAGCGAAATTATCTGGTCCATTGTGAATCGCCGGAATTTACCTGCCTTTGTCCCAAAACCGGCCAGCCCGATTTTGCGACGATCCATATCCGTTATGTGCCGGACAAAAAATGTTTCGAGCTGAAGAGTTTTAAAAATTATTTATGGTCTTTTCGCAATGAAGGGGCCTTTCACGAAAAGGTGACCAACCAGATTCTAAACGATCTGGTTTACGCAACCGATCCGCGGTGGATGGAGATCGAAGCGATTTTTAATGTGCGCGGCGGGATTGTTACCACCGTGAAATGCGCGCATGGCGAAAAACCGAAAGAGGTCTAAAGATGGTGAGATGGTATAGAGTTGTCCCTGTCATTGCGATCCCCGAAGGGGCGAAGCAATCTCCCTTAAATGACCGGGAGATTGCTTCGGTCGCTTCGCTCCCTCGCAATGACAACCTCGACCTGTATATCCCCCCCGAAGCCTCTTCTCAACAAACACGAACGGTTCCCAAATGGACGTGGGGGGTTTTTTCAAAACGAAAGGCGATGGAAGAAGTAAGAGAAATTGCCTCCAAGGCCGAACGGCTTCACAGCGCTCCCGATCTTCTCATCCGCTATTTCATGGAAAATGATTTGCCCCGTCTCATGCAATATGGAGAAGCCCTGCCGATGCAAACCAGGCAATTATTGGCAGGCTATAAAAATAATTCCGCTACAGCGCCTTGGGCCTCTCTTTTGCGCGTGGCCGCCGGCGATGCCGCGGCAATACTTCCCTCCATCGAGACCGCTCCAGAGGTGATTCCGCAAGGTAAGGCGGCGGCTTATCTTTACGGTCTTCAAAAGTTGGCGGCTCGGTTTCCCAAAGAGGCGACCCATTTGGCCCGACAGATTTTCGAAAAAGGGGATTTGAATGTCCGGCTTGCCGCGTTTCGCGTCATGGCGGTCTCGCCCGATATCGGCGACGGCAAAATGGTCGGCGAATTATTTGTCAAACTGATGGCGGCCACCACGCATGAAGAGCGCCGCGAAATAGTCGAACCCTTTTTGCAAAATCTTTTGCGCAAGGGCGAAGGAAACAAACTCGCCTGGCTTTCTGCTATTTATCACGGCTGGAAACAGGAATCCTAGAATGCGGCTATCGCCTCTATTTCAATCGCCGCCCCCTTGGGGAGTTTGGAGACTTCCACGGTAGAGCGGGCCGGCTTGTGGTCACCGAAAAAATCAGTGTAAACCTCATTCACTTTTGAAAAATGGGTGAGATCGGTCAGAAAAATGGTCGTTTTAACGACCGATTTTTTGGTCAGATTTTGTGAAACCAAAATAGCTTCGATGTTTTTGAGAACCGAATCGGTTTGCGTTTCAATATTCGCCGAGGGATCCGCAGCAATCTGCCCCGACAGGAAGAGAAACTCTCCCGCGCGAATCGCCTGCGAATAGGGCCCGATCGGTTTGGGCGCCTTGTCGGTTTGGACCATCTTCATAATAGAGATACTTGACGTGCAAAACATCCCCGTGTCAATTGGAGAGGTCTCGCTTGGAGGCAACTTATTCTCAATACCACCGATAGGAGATAGGATGCTGATCGCATTGACACCAAGCATAGGTGGGGCCATTTTATCAGCACCCCGTGCTTTATCCGGAATGTTGGAAGGGGGGCTTTTGTCGGTTCATGATGAATCGGCCTTGGCGGAACTGCAAGGTATTGTCGGTGCCATTGGGGTGGCGATGGAAGGTGAACAGGGAATCCAAACCCAGTTACATGTCTTGAGTCTGATGGGGGAATTGCCGGCAACCCCAAACACTCTTTTGCAAATCGCCCAAGATCTCTCCTTGGTGGATGGGGATGCCTATTCCAGTGCGGCGGCCAGGGTTTTGAAAAAAATCGAGCGGGGAATGTTAAGAATACATGATCGGAAGAGCACAAGAGAGCAGCTGCTTTATGCCCTTTCCACCTCCTCGATACCGGCACATGGACAGGTTTTGGTACAAGAATTCAAGAAGCTCAAGCGCATGAGGATGCCGCCAGATGTTGTTGGGGCCATGGTGCTCTATCTTGAGGGTAGAAACATAGATTGGAGATCTGGCATTCATATTGTCGACGCAGTGGAATCGTTGATGCGGGAATATCTGCTGGCATTGCAGAAAATGGATATCAAAATGGTAGGGCATTGGTGTGCGAAGCTCCTGGAGCATGTCGGCAAAGTGGAGAAAAAACATTTTAAGTTATATCTTGATATGGGGATGACTTTGGCACGGGCGGGGCTTTTTTTAGAGGCAAATACATGGTTGGTCAGGGCCGTGGCTGCCGATGATGAGAGCCCCAGGGGATGGAAATATCTCGGGTATGTTGCAACCCTTTTGGGTAATGCCCAAGCGGCGCTCGACTGTTTTAATAAGGCCCTTCAAATCGAGCAAGAAACCTGTGACGCTACCTTAATGGCAAAGGGTCTTGCTTTTCTCTGGTTTGGTGAATTGGAGAAGGGTTTGAATATTTTGAGGCTCAAAGCTCTCTTTTTGCGTACGAAAGATAAAAAATGGAAAGGGAAAGTGGGAGATCATGTTGTTTCTTGGGATATAACGGGGGATAGACCGCCGCGATATCAATTTCAATTGCCGATCTTTATGGATCTCTTTAATCTTGACCCCCCTCCCTTGGTCTTTTTTAATCCCTCCGTGGGTTTGACAATCTGATTGCGTATGCTATTTGGCCACCGCCATGCTACTGGGACAAGACATTCTACTCCGTGATCACAAAAGCCTTCTAAAGGGAAAGCGCCTTGGTGTTTTAGGGCATCAAGCGAGCCTCGATTCCAAAGGCCGCCATATTCTTGATTTATTGATCGACGCCAGAAACGAGTGGAAAGTGACCACCCTCTTTGGCCCCGAACACGGAATGACCACGCAGGCGCAAGACATGGAGCCGGTAGCCTCTGGCATCCACAAACAGACAGGTCTTCCCATTTACAGTCTCTACGGCCATTCCGAAAAAGAATTAAAGCCGACCGAAGAGATGCTCTCCAACATCGACACGCTGGTTATTGATCTGCAGGATGTCGGCTCCCGTTATTACACCTACATTTGGACCACCACCATGTGCATGGAGGTCTGCGCGAAACATAAAAAAGAGGTGGTCGTTTTGGACCGCCCTAATCCGATCAACGGGGTGACCATCGAAGGGGAGGTGAATCAAAAAGGGTACACCTCTTTTGTGGGTCTCCACCCGTTGCCGGTTCGCCACGCCATGACGATCGGTGAGATGGCAAAATATGTGAATGATCTGGACGATATCGGTTGTGATTTGACGGTGGTCCCCATGGAAGGCTGGCAGAGGGAATGGTATTGGGAAGAGACCGGTCTGAAATGGGTCAACCCCTCCCCCAACATGCGATCAGTTCAAGAGGCCCTGCTTTATCCGGGCCTGTGCCTGATTGAAGGGACCAATATTTCCGAAGGGCGCGGCACCGACACCCCTTTTGAAATTTTTGGGGCCCCGTTTGTGAACCCCAAAGAAGTTTTGGAGGAACTGGAAGAATCCCGGCCCGCCGGTGTGGCGTTTGAACCTGTGGAATTTACCCCCGGCATGCAAAAATGGGCCAAGCAACTTTGCAGAGGGATTCGCGTTAAGGTGACCGATCGGGAAATTTTCAAGCCCTATGAAACCGGTCTCGCGGTGATGGCCGCCCTCTACAATTTATATTATGAAAAGGGATTCCAGTGGCGCATGGAACCATATGAATTTATTGAAGATATTCCGGCCATTGATCTTTTGACCGGCGGGACTACGGTAAGGCAAGCCCTCGAAAAACATCTTCCTTTAAGGGAGCTTTTGGAATGGGTGGGCGATCCCTCCCCCCAATTCATAAAATTCAGAAAGCCGTATCTCCTTTATTAACTTGACTTTGCGGGTGTCTTAGCCCGAGTATTCCGCCGCATGAACCTTCCGCTGTCCGCCGCTCATCTTGGTCTTGGGTTGATTCAAGGGGCCGCAACCACTTTAGGTGCTGTTGCCGATGTTTTGGGCGCGGCCATGCATACTGATCGGATTGATTCCTATATATCCCCCGAAAAGCTGGCAAGCGCACGACTTTTCCTTAAAACATTGGCGGAGCGAAGATTGCCGATTGACGTCCGCCGCAAACAGCTGATCCAACAACTTCTCCCCAGAATTGCAGAATTGGCGGTCCAAGGCATTTATGAAGAGAGTGGACAACCATCTGGATGGTCTGGAAGCGGATTTTTTATCAGTCACCAAGATGTTTTGCTCACCGGATATCAGCCCAAACCGGGCCACAGCTATCTTTTCACCAACCGCCATGTCGCACGCAAAGAGGATATTACGATAAAAGTTGATGTAAAAGTATTCGGCGATATCGGTATTTCAGCGGCGGCTATGCTGGGAAGGAGAGACGATATCAAAGTATTTCCCGCAGTGATTTTAGCCAGCGATAAAGACCACGATATTTCTATGCTTGAAATTGAAACGGGTGATCGGGAGGTTTCAACCATTCCCCTGGAATTAGACAGAAGAAAAATAAATATGGGGGGGGATGTTTTGGCTTTTGGTCAGCCTTTGGGGCTTTCTCAAACAGTGACCAAGGGGATGATCAGCGGTTTTGAAGAAGTAACAGAAGGTGTTTTCATGCTTCAAACCGATGCCGCTATCAACCCCGGAAATAGCGGCGGCCCCATGGTCAACATGGCCGGCAGGGTTATTGGAATAAATAGCATTAAAATAGCAGAAGCGGATGGCGTTGCCTTTGCCCATTTTCTTGTCGATCAAATCTCCGCCCTTCGGCGAAGGATTGCTGAACAAGTTTAACCCCATAAAAAAATTGATCTTTTTGAAATCTGCACTTGACAATTACCGCAGTGCGGCGGGACAATTTCGCCAATTTCAAAAGGAGGGAAGATGTTCCAGGTTTCCACCCTTTCGCTTGCCGGCCTTTCCAATGTCGCCGCGTTATCTCCGGTTCCATCGGCGTTCAATGCCACGCCGCAATCTCCCCCCGATATTTCACCATTTTCTGCTGTCAGGCCGATGGTGCTGGCCCAAAGCCGGGTCCAGTTTAACGCCAGACTACGGTGTTTTGTGCTTGAAGAGCCGGGACGCAAGCCGATCACCATTGATGTCCCCGGCTCTGAATTGCAATACGCCACAGAAGGTTTGCGGGCCGCCTATGCCGCCTCTTATTCCATCGAAACAAAAACGGGAGGATTGGGGTCTGGCATTGCCGTACAGTCGGTCAAACAGCTGGACGGGACCTACCTCAACCTGATTTTGACCAACCGCCACGTGGTGATGGATGATGAAACCTGCGTCGATGAGAGAAACGGAGAGAGAACAACGCGCGAAACGGTGGCCAGCTCTCTTTTTGTCACATCATTGATGAGCGGGGAAGTTTTTAAGGGGGAAGTATTGGCCCTGCTTGCGGAAGACGAACCCGATGTCGCCTTGGTGGCCATCACCACCCCCTTTCCGATGGATACCCTTCCGCTGGCCGATTCCTCCCAGCTTAAAATCGGGGAGAGGGTCTATACCATCGGCAATCCGATAGGGCTTATGGGTTCCGTGACGGCGGGAGTGATTTCGCACCCCAACCGGATCCGGCTCTTCGGCCGCGAACAAAATCTGGAGGGGGGGTATATCCAGATCGATGCCCCGATCAATCCGGGAAACAGCGGCGGGGCCTTGATTAATCAACAGGGGGAATTGATCGGCATCAACACCTTTTTGATTCCCAAAATTCCGGGGAGTGACATGGCGGCCCAAAATCTCAATTTTGCCATTCGGGCCGATGAGGCGCTGGAGTGGCTCATTCAACAAATCGGGAATAATTAACGGGCCAGTTTGAAGGCCCTTGGCAGGAGTTTGGAAAGAACCACCGTTTCTGACTTTCCTTTTGTATTCGCCAAAATCAGCTCCATTTCCGGAGAAAATTCCATCAACATCTGCCGGCACATGCCGCAAGGGGTCACCGCTTCCGGGGTGTCAGCGACAATGGCGAGGCGTTTAAATTTTTTGGCCCCTTCCGAAATCGCCTTGACCAGTGCGGTTCTTTCGGCGCAGATCGAAAGGCCGTAAGAGGCATTTTCAACATTGCAGCCGGTGTAAATCGTTCCGTTTTCGGCCTCCAAGGCGGCTCCGACGGCAAATTGCGAATAGGGCGCATAGGCATTTTTTCGGGTATCGAGGGCTTTTTGAATAAGGTCTTTCATCACGCCGGACAATATCCCCCCTTTTCAAACGAAGCAACTTTTTTTAGGAAGAAACGATAAAGGGACATCATGGCTATTTTGATAAATCTGACTCTTTCTCCCATTGTTTCCACTGTTTCCGCTACGGTCCCTTTGGCGGTGCCGGCGGCGGAGGCCCATTCTATTGAAAGAGGAGTCCCTGCCCAAGAAATTGCCGATGCCTTGAAGCGAGTTGGCGGACACAGAACAAAAGCGGCGAATCTGATCGGATTAACACCCGTCTCTATCTATAACCGTATTCGGAACGCCCCGCCCGATTCTCCTCTCGCACGGTTCAAAGGGAAGATGTTGAGGCCAAGGGCGGTTCGCGCCATTCCCGAAAAAGTGTTGGCGGACCTTCTTAAAAAACATGGGGGGGATCTGCGCGCTGTTTCCAAAGAGCCTGAAATTTTGGTCCCCGCCCGTCATTTAAGAGAGAGAATAGAAGGGAGCTCCGAGAATTCTCCCTTGAGACGCTATAAAAATGTTCCCGCGAGGGTTGTTTTGGACGAGGAGTTTTGCCGCGCCTTGCAAGCTTGTAAAGGGAGCCGCTCTCAAGCGGCTGATATTTTGGAAATGACCACCGGGGCTGTAACCCACCGGATTCAGCGATGCCGCACCGGATCGCCGTTGGAAGCTTTTCTTACGTTTTGTGAAAAAGTCAGAAGGGGAGAAAAACATCTTTTAACGATCAATCTTTTGCGTGGGTTGCATTCTTTATCTGCCTCACCTTCTCAAACCGGCTGGCAACAATTTCCCGAAGAGTCTCTTTAAGCGCCTCGGCCTTTTCTCCGGTGGCGTTCATCTTCAGATAAATTCCCACTTTCAATTCATTGGGGAGCGCCGATGAGGCAGAGGCCAGCTCCATGGTGTTTTTGGAATAGATCAAAAGATCACAGCTTATGTTTTTATGGCTGTATTGATAGCGGATCTCATGATCCGAAATTTCGGCCCGTTTCCATTTTTTAAGCTGTGGAAAGTCTTTGTGACGCTTTCCGATCTCTTGGGCGATCTCTGTCATCGCATTTTTAAGGCTTTGCCGCGCCACTTTGACCGACAAGGCCTGATCCAGATCCGCGGCCCCGGCCGCGACAGAAAGGCCCAAGAGCAAAAGAAGAATTTTCATGCAGGGCTCCTTATGACATCTTATTATCGTTGACGAGCCGAAAAAGTTGCCTGATAAGTGGGGCCATGCGCTATTTTCCCGCTTTTCTCCTTTTGTTTTTGGTCCTCGGTCCATGGTCCATTGTCTATGGTCCTTCTTCTGCTTTCGCGGTGAGTGGTCCGCAAAAGACCATGAAACAGGCCGAAGCCAAGGAGCAAGACGGCGATTATGAAGGAGCGCAAGCACTCTATGAAAGCATCTTAAAACATCATCCCGATTATGCCCCGGCCATTTCCGGCCTCGCGCAAGTAAAATATTGGCAGGGGGATTATCAGGGAGCCATCGATACGTATGCAAAAATATTGAAAATAGATTCGGGCGATATCGGTGCGTTGATCGGCACCGGCAAGGCCTATCTGGCGCTGGGAAAACAGCGCAAGGCCCAGGAATTTTTCAACCGGGCTGAAAAACTGGAACCGGAGGATGAAGAGATTGAGGCGATCAAACCGCAGTTGGAAAAAAAGACGCGGCTGGAGCTCAATGTCGGTTACCTGACGCAAAAGATGAATTACGCCTCGCAGGCGCAAGGCGAGTATCAGGAAGTGCGTATTGTGAAAGAAAAAACATTCAGCGCCGGGGTCAACACCCTTTTCATTGAAAAATTCGACCGAGAGGCTTTCAACACCCGTCTGTTCGGAAGCTGGAACCCGTTTGAAGAGACGCGCATCAGCGGCGGGCTGAATTTTGCCCCCAAGACCGATCTTTACGCCGAAATAGGCGGGCAATTTGGTTTGGCGCAGGACTTGTGGAAGCTGACCGCCGAAGTCAACTATGATTTCGAAGGTTACGCGCAGGCAACCACCAACACGATCCGTCCCGGACTTTTTTATCAGCCTTTTGAATTTTTGAAACTCGGCGGCGGCTATGAATACCAAAATCTCCGTTTTGCCAACGTGCGCAGAAATTTAAACGGCGGGTTTTTTGAGGCAAGGGTTTTGCCGATGCAAAACCTTGCCATCTATGCCACCTATGCCTACATCCAGCGCGGTTTTGAAGCGGGGAGACGGCCTTCGCCTTACATCAATTACACCGCCAACGTGGGCGGCGGCGGCCTTATTTATGACTTTCTGGGGGGGTATCGCCTCCGCTTTGATATGACTTACGAAAAAAGAAATATCAACGAATACCAAGCCACCTACAATTTATCCGCGGGGTATCTGTTTTAATCTCTTTGCATATTTTCTGAAAATCTTGTCGATCGCGGCGTATTCTTTTTGGACCGCTTTTTTTGGAGAGGGGTTTTGGGCAAGCGTCATCAGCCATTCCATCATTTTTTTGTAATCCTTCAGACTGATAAATTCATAATCATAATTTTTGGGGCCGTTATTGTGATAATTGCCCAAAGGAAAGGCAAGAGAGCCGACTTTGTATCCTTTTTCGGCGTAAAAACTCGCCTCACAGCGGCCCCCCTGGAGTAAAGCGCGTTGAAATGGATAAGGGGCCGTGCTTTTCAGCCATAAGTCGATTTCGGGTGAAAAAGAAGAGAAGCGATCGCCAACACGCAACACAGGCCCCCCGCCGATTTCCACCTTGCCCGCCTTTGCGGAACTGGCCTCCAAAACGACGGTCGGAATTGTTGGGGATAGAAATTTATTTTTCACCAGACCGCTGGCGCCGACAAAACCGACCTCTTCGGCCCTTGTGAAAATGCAGATCACATGGGCCCTTGTCTTTTGGTTTCTTAATTCCTTGAGCAGATTGAGCAAAATGGAGACGCTGATGAGATTGTCGATCGCTTTACTTTTGATCAGCCCTTTTTCCAATTTAATTCCGGCAAGATCAAAATAACCAAAGGCCCCTCTCGTGGTTTCAGTTTTGGCCGATGCCAAAAAGCGCCGCCGCTTTTTGTCGATCCTTTTGAGAATATGTCCCTTTATTATTTGTCTATTGTCGCAAAAAACCACTTTTGCCCTCGCGAAATGGTGGTCGGGGACTCCCCCCAAAAGCTGGACAATCGGTTTTTTGCCGCCTCGCACCACTTCAAAACCGGGATGGTCCATGTGGGCGGTCAGGGCGATTGGAGTTGCAGAACCCTTTTTGTAGACAGCCTTCAAATTACCAAAAGAATCTTGTTTGCAGACCATGCCAATTTTTTTACAAAAATTTTGGATAAAACGGGAGACATGCTCCTCGTGAAAAGGTGCGGTTGGGAGATTCAAGACATTTTTAAGCAACGCGATGTCCGGCTTCAAATTTTAAGTCCCAAAAATTCTTTCATCTGCTGTTCCAGAATTTCACGGTGCTGGGGCAAAAACGGGGTCAGTTTGTATTCATTGACCACCATGACGCTCCTTTTTTTCCACTCTTCCCAGCAGGGCCCGCAAACTTGCGCTTCGATCGCCGCTTTGAGGGGTGCAGGGTAAGGAACAAAATCGGGTGGGGCGGCATCGGCCCCGCAACGGACGCATTTAATGGTGTTCATATCTATCCTTTCTTTTAAATTTCATGCGGATGATGCCCGCAGCAAGGGGCGTGCGGCATCCCTCCTTTGGCAAAAACAAGCGGAAAAACAATATCGCTCAAACAACAAGGAATCCAGACAGCCAACAAGGTGATGACAAACGCAAGCCAGATGGTGCCTTCCCATAAAAGCAGATCAAATGAAACCAGATATAAAAGAGAGGCCAAAGAGCTGACCAGCACATGGGAAAAATGGCCGAATTCGGTTAACCGCTCGACGATTTTTAAGAGAAAAACGCCGGCCAAAAGGCCCAGAAAACAGGCGGGATAGACGAGCCACGGTTCTTCAATAAGGCATATGTGAAATTCAGCGGGGGTTTTTAAAATCAGTCCGCCGAAATAGGGGATAAAGATATCGCTGATGACGCAGATGGGAAGGGTTCCCAAAAAGGCGATCAACACCGTTTTGACAATGTTGCGATCATATTTCCAAAACATCGCCGCGGTGACAGTGGCGCTTAGAAAAATGTGGAGGGGATGGGCGATGTGAAAATAATTTTCCGGGTTCTCTTGACCCCCCATTTTTTGGATGGCCAAAATGATCCCCACCGCCGCCGCAACCCCCGCTGCGGAATAGGGAAGATGGTGCATCAATTCCTTGAAGATTCTTGCAATGCGTGACATAGGTAGCAGCTACCATATGCCTCTTATTCTTGTCCATCGTGAAGAGCCGATTGCCGTTGTTCAGCTCAACCGCCCCGAGGCGCTCAACGCCTTGAGCCCTGCATTGATGCAAGAATTGGTCGCGGCCTTGGAGTCTCTCGATGGCGATCCAAAAATACGGGCGATTGTTCTGACCGGTTCTGAAAAATCGTTCGCGGCCGGCGCCGATATCAAAGAGATGGCGTCCCTAACCGCGGCGGAAATCAAAAAAGAAAATCCTTTGGCCGTCTGGGACCGGGTCGCCGCGGTTAAAAAACCGCTTATTGCCGCTGTTTCCGGTTTTGCGTTGGGAGGGGGTTGTGAACTCTCCATGATGTGCGACATCATCATCGCCTCGGAGACGGCAAAATTCGGCCAATTGGAAATCAACTTGGGGATTATTCCCGGCGCCGGAGGTACGCAACGCCTGACTCACGCGATCGGCAAATCAAAAGCGATGGAATGGATTTTAAGCGGAAATATTTATTCGGCGGAGGAGGCTTTAAAAGCCGGTTTAGTAAGCAAAGTGACCCCAGCCGCGGAATATTTGAATGAAGCCAAAAAATTGGCCTTAAAAATTGCCGAAAAATCCCCAATTGCGTTGGCCGCCGCCAAAAAGGCGATCCTTGCCTCGCTCGATTCTCCTTTGACCGAAGGGCTCCAAAGAGAGCGCGAACTGTTCTATCAACTCTTCGACACAGAGGATCAAAAAGAGGGGATGCAAGCATTTATGGAAAAGCGCAAACCCTGTTTCAAAGGAAGTTGACTTTTTGTTTTTGGTCCTTGGTCCATAGTCCATAGTCTATGGTCCCTTTAACGTTGACAATCCTGCCGGCTATGCCAAACAGGTCGCATGTCGGATAAGTTTCTCTTCGCGCAGGCAAAGCTCTTCAGCCGTTCCGTCGATTCTCAAATGTCTGAATCCCGCCCCACGTTGGAAGAACGTTCCCGCGTTTTTTGCGTCGCCAGCGGCAAAGGGGGAACGGGCAAATCATTTATCGCCTCTTTTCTCGCGTCACAGTTGGCGAAAGAAGGGAAGAAGGTTTTGCTCTTTGATGCCGACTTTGGCCTCTCGGATGCCCATCTCTATTTGGGTGTGAGGCCCAAACACGATATTTCCGCGTTGTTAAAAGATGACCTGCACCCAAACAGTTCCGTATTGGAACCCGTTTTTCCGCAGTTGGATTATCTCTATGGCGGTTCCGGCTTGGCCCAGCTGGCACAGCTTTCTTCCATTCAATGGGGAAGACTGCTCAAGGCCCTTTTTCACTATGAGAAAATCTATTCCCATATTGTCATCGATCTGGCGGCCGGCATTGGTCCGCAGGTTCTCTCTTATCTGATCTGTTCCCCTGAAATTTTTCTCGTGACCAATCCCGATTCGCTCGCCTTGCTGGATGCCTATGCCCTGCTCAAAGTTTTGGCACAGAGAAAATACGAGGGGACCGTTTATTTGGTGCTTAATCGGGCCGCGTCCCAACGCGGGGAAAAAGCGGCTTATGCCCTGCAGAGGGGGGCTGAAAAAATGAATGCCGGCTTCAAAATCAGTTACCTCGGTTCGGTTTCAGAAAGCATGGGGCTGGCCGAATCTTTGAAATTGGGGCGCCCTTTTCTTGATCTTTATCCTTATGACCCCGCCGCCATTGATTTAAGAAAAATTTCGAAAAAACTTTTGGAGGAGACAGGCATAATTCCTTTCAAAAGTGACATGTCTTATTTTCTCAAAGTACAACGGAAGGGAGGCTGGTCATGAAGATGATTACCATCGCAAACCCGAAAGGAGGGAGCGGTAAAACAACAACGGCCGTGGAGCTTTCCTCTCTTCTGGCCATTCAGGGGATGAAAATTCTTTTGATCGATTTAGACCCCAGACAGGACGCCTGGAACGCCTTGCAGACAAAACCCGAAAGTCTGTCGGTGGCCGCAGACTTGGGAGAGATTGCCCCCGTTTATGATTTCATTTTTGTCGATACGCCGACGGAAAAAAATGATGCCACGCAAAAAGCTCTCTCCCTTTCCGATGCCGTTTTGGTTCCGGTCGATTTCAGTATGGCGGCCGTTCGCACGGCAAAACGCTTTGCGGAAGAACAGACCCTTCCCTATTGGGTTATGGCGACCCAGTTTCGCTCCCGCACCCGTTTTGGCAAAGAATATCTTTTAATGCTGGAAAGCCAGTTTGGGCTTCGCTGGCTGAATGCCCCGATCCATTCTTCGGTCAAGTTTGCCGAAGCCGCGGCACAGGGAATTCCTTTTTCGCTGATGGAAAAAACAACAGAGGCCCCTTCGCGCGCGTTGGAGGATTATCGGAAATTGGCCGAGTTGATTGTACAAGCGGCGGCGGGGATATCGGTCAAACCCAAAGATCTCTCCATTTTCTACACCCCAAACCCCGACCGCATTCCCCGCAAAAACGGGGCCGAAACGGAAGAGGGGGTCGATCTCAATGAATTTGACAGCATGATGAAGGATATTTAAGGAGTCCTTTTTGCCTCTTCAATTGCCGTAGCGATTTCGGGTGCGGTTAAAATCGCCGAACCCCTCTCCAAAACTCTGGCTAAAACTTGGCCTCCCCGCCGAAGCATTGCCTCATCCTGTTTCGCCAGCCCCGCCACCATCGGCTCCATGACGGCAACGCCGAGCGTGCGACCGCCGCCGTAGCCGGCATAATAGGCCGGCATTCCCGCGAAATGGGGGGTGGCATAGACATAACCGCCATGGAGAGCATTCATCGTTCTGACATGCATGTATTTTTGGGCAAAAATTTCCCAATCGCGCAACCGGTTCTCGAAGGGGATATCTCTTCCATCGACATCTTTATCTTCATAAAGGCCGTTTTCCCAGAGGGCCCGGCACAAGACCATCATGTTAGTGTAAAGATTCTTTTGGGTTAAAGCCTCGGCGGCGGTTTTTCTGAAATTTGGATCCTGGAATCCTTCAAGGTCCGAAAGATAGCGATCCATCCAGTCGGAGTTGTAAACGATATCCCCCATTGTCATGGCGGAGCCCTCCACCCATGTGGTGGGCCAAGCGCCGTAACCGGTAACCACATTTCCCCGCCCGTTTCGGCTCCCCAATATAAATTGAATATCGTGCGTCAGCTCGTGAATAATGGTGTTCAGATCGGTCAGCGTGATTTTTTCGGCGGGGTCAAAATTGGTGTTAAACCAGGCGGAGGAGCCGTCATTTAGCGCTTGGGCAAAGGCGTTTCCATATTTGTTTTCTCTCTTTTTCATGTCGAAAAAGATTTTTCCGGCAAAGGGAGGGGAATCGAGATCAAGCCCCAAGTCTTTGAAAAAAATTTTGGCGATTTTTAATGCCTCGTCAAAAGTGAGTTTTGGAATCTCTTTGCCCGTTTTTGATTCGATATATTTTTGTGTCAAATAATCGACATCCCATTCATAAACTGGGCGTCCGCCGTTAAAACCCCTTAATTCGTCGATAAAATCGGCAATGGTTATTCCATATTTTTCATGAAAAGCCTCGACCATCTCTGCAAACTCTTTGGGAGTCATGCCGAAAAAAACCCGGTCGTTAAAGTCGGGATAGCTGGCGTAGCCATATTGTCTGGCAATGGCATTCAAACGATTGATCATCGGAAAAAGCCCTTTTTTGTGAGCTTCAAGGACGGCGGCCGAATAGTGTTCCACCAGATTCCGCCTCTTTTCAGGATCGGCGGTCTCCTCCAATACGCTGTAAAATTCAGCGCGAGTCATCGGCTTATTGGCCCATTCCCCCTCCTGCCAGCGGAAGGCATCCAGCGCATCTTGTATTAATTTGTGCGAGCGGGATGTCATTTCGGCAATGAGATCCAATTCCCCCTGCGGAAGAGCCAATGTCTGGTTGGCCTGAAACGTCATCGCTCTGGCAAAGGGTTTCAGCGGTTCTGGAAGTTCTCCACGTCTTAAATCTAATTGCAGGAAAGGGACGGCGAACTGATTATAAAACAGGGTCGCTGATTTTTTTGCCGCCTCCTCGGCCAACATGCCGATGTCACTGGCCGCCTGAAGTGTTGTTAAAAATCCGAGGCTGTTTATGAAAAATGCCTGGGCATTAAAGAGGGCCTCATAGAGCAATGGGGTACTGACGGTATCGACGGTGTCGGAAGGATTGGAAGGATCGTACGTCTGCTCTTGTCCTCGCGAATAAAAACGGATCGCCTTGGTTCCCGGAGTTGCTCCGTCGACCAATTCGAGTCGGTTGATCGGGGCTTCATCGCCCAGTAGATAGGCGGCTGACAAAAGAATCGCGTTTGATTCCTTACCCCCCAGAAGAAAGACCAAAAAACTCACCGTCCCCTTCTCATCTCCTCCGGAGGTGAAAACCTCCATCGAACGCAAGAACAAAGAATCGGCCCGTTTGCCTTCCCCACTTAATTTTAAATCTTTGAAAAGACGGGTGGTGATAGGGGCCCTGGTTTCCTGGAACGATTGTCGAATGCGAATCGATTCCGAAGAATCACCGTGCCTCTGAATGGCCTCGACCACTTCTTTATAAAGAGCCGGACTTCCGATCACCGGATAAACAGTAGTGATATCGGCCACCGGAAAAAGTGGAGTTGTAATCGGCGTTGTGTAAAAGGGGGATAGAAAAGTCATATAATGTTCTCCTTTAGGCCAAATTTTTTTAGCCGTTTGCGAATTTTTGATTTACGTAATCATCCACCATCTTTTTAAATTGTGCCATCATCTGCGGGCCTTCGAGTGTGGCGACTTTCTGGCCATCGACAAAAATGGGGGCCTTTGGGTTTTCGCCGGTGCCGGGGAGGCTGATGCCGATGTTGGCGTGCTTTGATTCCCCGGGGCCGTTCACAATGCAACCCATCACGGCGATTTTTAAACCCTCGACCCCTTTGTAACCCTTCTTTTTCCACTCGGGGAGTTTCAATTTGAAAAACTGTTCCATATCTTGCGCCATCTCTTGAAACATTGTGTTCGTGGTGCGCCCGCAACCGGGGCAGGCGGTGACCGTTGGCTGAAATTGGCGAAGCCCCAGGGATTGCAAAATATATTGGCAGATCATGACTTCGTCGTTGCGCGAGGCGCCGGGCGCGGGTGTGAGTGAAACGCGAATCGTGTCGCCGATGCCGGCTTGCAAAATATTGGAGAGGGCGGCGCTCGAAGCGACAGCCCCTTTAAAACCCATCCCCGCTTCGGTGAGGCCTACATGCAAAGCATAATCACATTGTCCGGCGAGCTGTGCATAGGCGCGGATCACATCTTGCACATGACTCATCTTCACGCTGATCACAATTTTATTGGGACCCATTCCATATTCACGCGCCATTTTTGCCGAATCGAGTGCCGATTCACACATCGCATCGATCATCACCTCTTCCGCCGATTTGGGATTTTTGGAGCGGCCATTTTCGTCCATCAAACGATTCAAAATGCTTTGGTCGAGAGAGCCCCAATTGACGCCGATCCGCACCGGCTTGTCATGTTTCATGGCCACTTCAATCATCTGCTTGAAATTTTTGTCATGCGTTTCACCAAAGCCGCAATTGCCCGGGTTGATCCGGTATTTATCGAGCGCTTCGGCACAAGCCGGATGCTGGGTCAAAAGAGTATGGCCGTTATAATGAAAATCACCGATCAGCGGCACCGGATAATTTTTGGCGAGCAGTTTTTCTTTGATGATGGGGATGGCTTTGGCCGCTTCGGCCACATTCACGGTGAGCCGCACCAGTTCGGAACCGGCATCGGCCAGCTCCATCACCTGTTTGACGGAGCCTTCGATATCGGCCGTATCGGTATTAGTCATCGACTGCACGGCAACCGGATGACGACCGCCAATAGTGACATTGCCGATTTTTACTTCACAACTTTTACGGCGGTTCATATGGTTAAAATCACCTTCCCGAACTGCTTGCCTGTTTCGATATACTTGTGGGCCTCGGCAACATCTTTGAGGAAAAATTCTTTGTCGATGACCGGTTTGAGTTTCTTCTGGCGGACGAAATTCATGATTTCAAAAAGCTCCCCGCGGGTGGCCATGGTGGAGCCGATGATCTGCTGGTGTTTATAAAAAAGGTGGTTCAAGTTGATGCCGACATCGGCTCCGGTGGTGGCGCCACAAGTGACAATCTTGCCGCATTTGGCCAAACTTTTTAAACTTTCCTGCCATGTCGCCTTGCCGACATGCTCCAGCACCACATCCGCCCCCCGGTTTTCGGTAAACTGTTTTACCTTTTCTGAAATGGTCTCTTTGTGATGGTTGATCAAAAAATCGGCCCCCAGCGCCTTGGCCTTTTCCAGCTTCTCGTCGCTTCCGGCGGTGGTGATGACTTTGGCCCCGTGGAGTTTGGCAATCTGGATGGCGGCCGAGCCGACACCGGAACCCCCCGCCAAGACCAGCACAAATTGCTCCGGCTTGACCTGCGCCTTGGCCACTAGCATGTGCCACGCGGTCATAAAAACCAGCGGGATGGCGGCGGCTTCTTCGTAAGTAAGATTTTTGGGAATGGGAATGACGTTGCGCCTTGGCAGGGAGACCAATTCGGCATCGCAGCCGTTGCAGGTTTCTCCCACAATGCCGTAGTCGGAACAGAGATTGTCATCGCCATTTACGCATTGTTCGCAGTTGCCACAGCTGACGTTGGGGATGATCAAGACTTTGTCGCCGGTGATGAGATCTTTGACCCCCTCCCCTTTGCCGACAATGATGCCGGCGCCGTCGGAGCCCGGAATCAGGGGGAGGCTTACTTTCCAGCCGGGAATTCCCTGTCGCACCCAGACATCGAGATGGTTCACCGAGGCGGCTTTCATCTGGACCAAGACATCTTGATTGCCGACAGAAGGTTCCGGAATCTCTTCATACTGAAGAACCTCCGGGCCGCCATGTTTGTGAATCCGCACTGCTTTCATTGCGGTGACATTTATATTCGTCTGCCGAATTTGTAAACAATTATATTGACACTTTCCAAGGTTTAGCTGAAAAAATAAGCCCCATGAAAAAAAAACTCATTCTCTTGCTTTTGGTCCTTTGTCCATGGTCCATAGTCCATGGTCCGGCATTCGCCCAAACCCGCGACGGTGAAGTTTTGTTTTACCTCGGCAACGGTATCGCGGTCAGAGAGCCGGTCCGCTATGATGTGGATGTCGCCGCTGAATATTACCTAAACGACCGTTTTTCCTTTGGGCTCGATTTTGACGCCTTTCTCCGTTCCCCCTTTTCTTACGACGTGATCGGTTTTGGCCGCTATCATTTTGAAATGTCCCGATGGCCACGATATTCCCCCTATGTGGGGGTCGGCATGGGGGTGTTGGCCAATACCCGCGGGCAGGCCTGGTTTGACCTGATGCTGCCGGAGCTGGGGTTTCTTTATGAATTTACCCCCCATTTTTACATCGGGCCCAATGTTTCGACCCATCTTTTGAGCGGTTCCACCGACACCTGGGATCTCCAAATTTTGGCCCAAGCCGCCTGGCGGTTTTGATCGCATTTTTTCCCATATTGACAGACTATTTTAAAGACTATTATAATAGTCTTATGGAAACGAGTCTTTTGAATATCGATTTTGAACCCTTAACCGAAGTGAAAGCCAAGTTGTCTGAAAAGGTGGCAACGGTCGTTCAACAAAACCGCCTGTTGGCCATCACTTTGAACGGCAAACCCAAGGCGATATTGGCTCCTTATGACACCTTTTTAGAATGGCTTGCCAACCCGCCTTCCCTCTACGAACCGCGCCGGATGAGCCTCAAAGAATGGGAAAAAGAATCCAAACAGCGCCGCAAAGTGGTCCATGCCGTCAAAGGCCTTTTTGATCTTTCCAAGCTGGAACGAAAAGGCCAAAAACCGTACAAACAAGATGCCCTTAAAAAATTTAAATAACTTCCAAAAGGCCCTAAAAGAGGCCGCCAAGGAAAAAAACAAAGCCCGCCGGGGCATACGCATTGCCGCTCTTATTGCCGAGGCTTTGCGGCAAATTGGGGAGGATCCGATTTTAGTGGGGGGTGCCGCTGTCGAATTTTATACGGAGGGTGATTACACCACAAAAGACATCGATATGGTGGCGGTGGGAGGGGCTCCCCTGTGGAATGTGATGGAGCAGTTGGGGTTTGTCCGTCACGGTAAAGACTTTATCCATGAGATGCTTAAAATATACATCGAATTTCCTTCAGAAAAATTAAACCCTTCGGAACAGAGCGATCTTTTGGATGTAGACGGGCTTCCGTTAAAAATTATTTCCATCGAAGATTTGATTGTCGATCGTCTCTGTTCCTATAAATTTTGGAAATCATCTGTGGATGGGCTGGCGGCACTTTTATTGCTTGAGTTGGGCAGGGCCGATACGAAACGCTTGCAACTTCAAGCCAAACACCGCGAAGTGGATGATGCCTTGCAAATACTGACACGCCTCTACGAAGAGATT
Organism: Deltaproteobacteria bacterium; assembly: GCA_030688705.1. GTDB lineage: Bacteria > UBA10199 > UBA10199 > SPLOWO2-01-44-7 > SPLOWO2-01-44-7 > JAHFSU01. The sequence continues at coordinate 4,509 of JAUYJH010000029.1, read as the reverse complement.
TATAGAAAAAAATTGTCTAAAACCGAGGCCAGCGCAAAATTGAAAGATTGGTTGCGCTCTTCTTGATGATTGTTGTTAGGTATGCGATATTTCGCGCCCATGCCTATTACCCCTCGCGAAGAATTGCTCGCCCTGCAGAAGAAGCTTTACCGCCAGAACAAGCGGCTGATTGAGGAATCCATCTTGATCAACGAGCCCGACTTTGTCCGTTACGAGACCGCATACAATCGTGTTTTAAAAAAATACAAATCCGCGTCGACCATCAGTGAAATGTTGGCCGCCGTCAAAACCGCCGACATTATTTATGTGGGGGATTATCATACCTGCAATCAGTCCCAGCGTTCTTTTTTGAGAATTTTGAAAGAGATCACCCCCCGGATAAAAAATTATATTATCGGCCTGGAGCTTTTGCACAAACGCCATCAGGCGATTTTAGAACAATTTCTAAAAGGCAAATTATCGGAAGAGAGTTTTTTGAAAAAAGTCGGCTTAAAAAAACACTGGGTCTTTGATTTGTGGGAAAATTTCAAGCCCCTTTTCGATTTTGCCAAATATCATGACATCCCCCTTTTTGCGATCGACGCGGCGCCGAAAGGGGCGAGTCTTAAAGAAAGAGATCGTGCTACCGCCAAACTGGTTGCCCATTTGGCCAAGACGCATCCGGACAAAAAAATATTTGTTTTTATCGGTGATTTGCACATTGCCCCCTCCCATTTGCCGCTTGAGGTGAATCGTGAACTCAAAAAATGGAAGATCTCAAAGAAAGAGCTGATTTTGTATCAAAACAGCGAGCCGATCTATTGGCATCTGGCAAAAAGGGGGCTTGAAGACAAAACAGAGGCGGTCAAAATAAATGAGAACAGTTTTTGTCGCATGCATACGCCGCCGGTTGTCTGCCAGCGGTCTTACCTCAACTGGCTGGAGCATGAGGAAGGCGAAATTGATTATGCCGATGCCAAACACAGTTTTGTGGATCTGGTGGAAAGAATCAGCCATTTTCTGAAAATAGATGTGGGCGAAGAAAAAGAGAACGTGGAGGTGTTTACCTGCGGGGACCTTTCTTTTTTGAACCGAATCCAGTCGAGCAGGCGTTTTTCAAAAGAGGAAATCAAGATCATCAAACAGCAAATCATCGCCAGCCAGAGCTATTACATTCCAAAACTCCGGTTTGTCTATCTCTCCAACATTTCGCTCAATCATGCGGCCGAAGAGGCGGCCCATTTCATCAAGCATATCTGTTCGGGCGAAGAAAAGCCGCGCGACCCTTTTGATGCCTTTTATGCCAATGTGTTGCACGAGGCTTTAGGTTTTTTTGGCTCCAAAATCATCAATCACAAACGCAAATGTTTTCATGAAAAAGACTTTCAAAAACTGATTCGCTATTTTCAGTCGATCAGCACGCAGGCGGAGCGGCACCTGGAGTTTGAAACGGCCCTTTTGGTGGCACAGTGCAAAAAAATGGAAAAAAATGGAGAGGCGTTAAGCAGCATGGATGTTTTTCATAACAAGCCCGATCTTTTTTTCATGGTGACCCATGCGCTGGGGTATATGTTGGGAGACCGGCTCTACTACGCCCTTTTAGAGGGGGTGGTCACCAAGTCCGAAATCCGGCATCTTTTTTACGACCCATGGAAAGGGTTCGGTAAACCGTTTCAGGTTTATTGGACAGTATTGACCAAAATTAGGGATGTAATAATTCCCAAAAGAATGTAATAGGGCCGGGCATGAGTTATTCCAAAACATTTCGAGAATTACTGAAGAAAAAACCGCTGGTGTTGCCGGGGGTTTTTAACCCGCTGGTGGGGCTGGCGGCCAAAAAGGCCGGGTTTAAGGCTGTTTATCTTTCCGGCGGTGCTTTATCGGCCTCTTTGGGTTTTCCGGATATTGGTATCCTCACGCTGGATGAACTGGCCTCTCATGCCAGGGCTATCGTGCGGGCCACCGGGTTGCCGCTTTTGGTCGATGCCGATACCGGCTTTGGCGAGGCGGTGAATGTTTGGCGAACCGTACAAATTTTGGAGGAGGCGGGTGCTGCCGGCTTGCACATTGAAGATCAAATTCTGCCAAAGCGCTGTGGGCATCTGGAGGGGAAGGAACTCATTAGCAAAGAAGGTATGTGTGAAAAAATCACAGCCGCTGTGAGTGCCAGAAAAAATAAGGATTTTTTTATCATGGCCCGAACTGACGCTCGCGGAGTCGAGGGAATAGATGCGGCGATCACGCGGGCCAAGGCCTATGTTAAAGCCGGCGCCGACGGAGTTTTTCCAGAAGGCCTGCAATCGATCGCCGAATTCAAACAATTTGCCAAAGCCTTCCCCAAAACACCTCTCCTTGCCAATATGACCGAGTTTGGTAAGACCCCGTTTATTGATGCAGATCAGTTTGACAAGTTGGGGTTTGCAATGATTCTTTTCCCGGTCACTACCCTTCGGCTCGCAATGAAAGCAGTCGAGAGTGGATTAGAAGAGATTAAAAAGGTCGGCACCCAAAAAAATAGTATCGATAAAATGCAGACCCGCAAAGAATTGTACGAACTTCTGGATTATGATGCTTACGTCCGACTGGACAGAAAAGTGAGATACAAATGACAGACATAACACTCCCTGAAGGCTATTCACCCGGTTTGGAAGGGGTGATCGCCTCTCTCTCGGCCATCTCCAAAGTCGACCCACAAGGCGACGAGCTGATTTATTACGGTTACAAGGTGAGCCAGCTTTGTGAACAATCGAATTTTGAAGAGGTCTCGTATCTTTTATTGTATGCCGCGTTGCCGACAGCCGAAAAATTGGCCGATTTTAAAAGGAAATTAATTGCGGAACGAAACGTCGATAAAAAAATTCTCGATACCCTTTGCACGATGCCCGAGAACGCCCATTACATGGATATTCTACGGAGTGGCGTTTCGTTGATGGCCCACTTCGATCCGCAATGCGAAGACAACTCAAGAGAAGCCGAAATTGCAAAATCGATTCGGCTCATCGCGAAAATGCCGACACTTCTCGCCGCAAGAATCCGCACATTAAAAGGGGAAAAATCGGTGGCTCCGAATAGCAAGCTGGGGCACGCCGCCAATTTTCTCTACATGGTTGATGGCAAAGAACCCGACCCTGATTTTTCAAAAGCTCTCGATACTTCTCTGATCTGCTACGCCGAGCACGGTCTCAATGCCTCCACTTTTGCGGCGCGTGTTGCGGCCTCGACTTTGGCCGACATGCACGGTTGCATCACCGGTGCGGTGGCCACATTGAAAGGCCCTCTGCACGGCGGCGCCAACGAACACGCCATGCATATGCTGATCGATATCGGCGAAGCCTCTCGGGCACAAAGTTATATCAAAGAAAAACTGGCGCAAAAGGCTAAGATCATGGGCTTTGGTCACCGTGTTTATAAAAAGAAAGATTCAAGAGCCCCCATTCTCAAAGAACTAAGCTGGAAGATGGGCAAAAAATTGAACAATACAAAGTGGAATGAAATTTCGGACGTCGTTGAAAAAACCATGATGGATGAGAAAAAATTGTTCCCGAACGTCGATTTCCCCGCCGCCGCCCTCTATTATCTTTTGGGATTCCCCATCGAAGTCGACACCCCTCTCTTTGTTGTGGCCCGCATGTCGGGCTGGTGCGCGCATGTGATGGAACAGCGGATCGGCAACCGGATTTTAAGGCCGGAAAGTTTCTACACCGGCCCCGAACCGAGAGACTACGTCCCCATCGCTTCACGAGGAGCCTGACTCCTCATGAGGAGCCTGGCACCTCGTGAAGGAGACTGTGCATAGCGCAATTTCTGACGGCCTCCTGAAATCGCTGCGATTGAACAATCCTTCTTTTTTCGAAAAGATCACATTCTTCAGCCGTTAAAGGGTGTTGGACAAATTTTTTGTAGAGTGTCTGTCTTATTTCAGGGTTTTCTGAAAGCCCCAGATAGGAAGGATGCAAAGTCAATAATAGGTTTTCAATTTCTTCCATATAAAAACGATATCCACACCATTTCCACTGGCCTGCCTCCAAAACCATTCCTGCTTTATCCGGATTTCTATGTTGGTAGCGAAGAGTTAGTAATGCGTGCAACTCATTGACAATAGGGCGGCACCAGTATCGATTTCTCCAAAGATGCCCGGTTCGGCCGTGATATTTGTTAAAATTCCTCGAATAATTAGTGCAGAAGTTATGCATTACTTCGTCAATAAAATGATCGTGATGAGTGGATAGAAGCAAATGGGCATGTGTATTCAACAAAGTGTGATTGTAAATTTCTAATTTTCCAAACTACAATAAAACAAACCGGCTGTTTGCGGTTTGGAAATTGTAATTTAGTATTTGTTTAGGATTTAGATATTGGGATTTAGAATTTTAAGTTTTGATCTCTGTGTTTTTGATCTTTTATTTTTGATGTTTCATCTAGAAGAGATATCCCGCGGATAAATTGTAGGTGGCTTGGTATTCGTTGATATTTCTTTTTTCGTAAGTCATATCAAAGCGGAGGCGATACCCCCCCAGAAAGTCATAAATA
>JAUYJH010000055.1 GCA_030688705.1 Deltaproteobacteria bacterium | reverse complement strand
GTTGTCATCCTGACCCTGAGCTTGTCGAAGGGGAAGGATCCCGTGGAAACATGCTAAAAATCGGGTTTCTTCGCGGAGTTTACACTGAACGGAGTGAATGTGCTCAGAATGACATATTACAATTTTCATAGGTTTTTAGGTGCCCCTAATACACCCCCCAAAAGTTGACCAGAGACTGCCATTGGGAATCTTGAATCCCGATTTTATTCATCGATGTCATTTCCTGAATCACCTTTTCATACCGTCCGGTTTTAAAATAAATATCCACCTTTAATTTGCCGATCTCCTCTGGCACCATGGCGCCGATTTTTTCAAGCTGATCGGCAATTTTGAGAGCTCTATCCCACTCCTGATGCCCCATGTAAATGGAGAGGATCATCTGAAAAACCGCCCTGTCGGCGTTCCCCGACTCGACGCAATGCTCCAGGTGATAAAGGGCCTCTCGCTCATAAGCCTCGGCCGTGGCAGAATCGAGCAGATTGGATCGGGAATATTGAAGATAGATTTTGGCCAAAACAATCCGCGCGGCGATGCTATGGACATCCCTTTGCATCTGCCTTTTTGCCGCCTCCAGTTCTTCATCAAATTCTTTTTTGATCCGCGTCAGCGCCGAGGTGGCGAAAAATCGGACATCGGGCGAGGGATCGCCGCGGCAGGACAAAAGAATGCGGATTGCCTCCGCGTCTTTGATCTCCGCCAACCGGCTGATGGCCCCCCTTTTCAACGCGATCTCCTCCCCCGCCAAAATATCGGCCAGCGGCATGAAATCAAGTTCCTCCAAAATTCGGGCCTGTTTTGGCATCGGGATTGACATCGGCTCCCGAAGCTCCGCCGCGCTCACACCCGTTTCCCCTCCACCGGGGGAAGAAGCCAACGGTGCCCCGCGCCGCAAAAAATAAAAAGCGGCCATGGCGCCCCAGCCGAACACGGGAAAAATCGCGGGGAAAAAAAGAAATGTTTTTGGAATTTTCAGGGTTGAAAAAAATAAAACGGCAACGGCGGCGGCATGCAACCCCATGGAATAAAAAGGATGCCGGTCGAGAAAAAAGGGGGCGCGTCCGAAAAAAAGGGCAAAAAAGGGATATTCAAAAACCCCTGCAATAAGCCAACAAGCAATGAATCGGATATTCTGGGATGTCATTCTGAGTCCTTCGCTTCGCTCAGGATAAACTCCGCGAAGAATTCCTTAATATCCTTCACGGAGCCTGCCCTGAGCTCTGTCGAAGGGTTCAGGATGACAACTCAATATCTTTTTTTGCCTCATCGATAAGACTCTCCACATCTTTTGTTTTGGGGACAAAACTGGCAATCCCCACTTTTAAGGAGACCGGTTCCATTTCCATCTGCTTGAAATTTTTCAGAATTTTTCCGCGAATCTCCCCGGCTTGGGTTTGGCTCGCGGTGATCAGCAGCAGCGCGAACGGGATTTGGGGGTCGTCAAACCGCGCAATCACATCCATTTCGCGGCAGGAGCTTTTCATCAGCTGGCTCAAGGCAACCATGGCAGCCTCCCTTTTTGGCTTGGGGATATTCTCAATCCCTTCCACCTTCACCAGACCGATGCTTAACGGAAGATAATAGGTCTTGGAACGGATTAATTCCTGCGATGCGCGGGAGAAAAAATAGTTTTTGGAATAAACATGATATTCCGGATCGACAATCTCCTGCTCTTTCAAACGGCTGATGTAATTGGCGCGGCCGATGGAGCGGGAGGCCCACTGCAAAAGAAAGGCAAAAAGATTGAGCGTGGCGGAATTAAAACTCAAAAAAGACATTTCTTGTATGCTCAAAACGCCGACCACCTCCCCGTTTTCACCGTCGCGCAAAGGGCCGGCCAGCATGGCGTCGCCGAGCAGAGACGGTGCCGAAGCCGAAGGCCCCTGCAGAAAATCGCGAATGCTCGTCACTTTTTTGGATGCCCCCGCGATGCCGATAATCCCCTCGTTCATCGGAATTTCGGCGGGCCTTCTTTCATAGTCCTGCCAGCCGATGCTCTTCTTGAGGACAAAACACCCTTCGACTTTCAAATAAAGAGATGATTTTTCAACATCCAGCGTCTTGGTGATGAATTCCAGAATGGCCGGATAAAGATCCTCCAGCTGAATGGTTTCGAGCCGCCTGGCCCCCTCGTAAAGGGTGACGAGCGTCGTCATGCGGGTGGCAATCCTTTTTTCCAAACCGATATTGATTTCCTTCAAGGTTTTGATCTCGTCTCGCAGGGCCTTTTCCACCCGGGTCAGTTCCTCCTTGTCGCGGGTCAGGCGATCGAGCGTTTCGCGGTAATGGCGCACCCCCACGCCGACCAAAACGCCGACGAGAATGAAAAAACTGGGGAGAAGATAGAAAGAGATATCTTCAAACAGATATCGCTCCAAAAAATTCCACGCGAAATAGAAATAAAGAGCCGATGCCAGCACGCCCGCCAAAAGGCCGGCCGGCACACCGTAGCGAAAGCCGAAAAGAAGGATGCCGATCCAGTAGGGGTGGGGATCCATGCCGACAAATCCCGGAAGCTGTGGGAAAAAAACCCGGTTGACCCCGAACAAAAGCAGGAAAAAAAGAGGGGCCTCGTAGAGATAGGAAAAGCGTTTTAACATAATGTCATTAGCAGTCTGTTGACAAACTCTTTGCAGGTGTCATTGCGACCCCGAGCTTGTCGAGGGGGAAGCAATCTCTCGGTTCGGGGCAGGCTCCGCGAAGCAATCCAAATGCAATATATTGCTTATCGAGAGATTGCCGCGGCCCCTTCGGCTTGCCTTGCGGAAGCCAAGGGGCCTCGCAATGACAAAA
>JAUYJH010000053.1 GCA_030688705.1 Deltaproteobacteria bacterium | reverse complement strand
GCCTGGCTCCTCCTGCGGTTGGCTGAGAATAGACCCTTTATAAACCTGATCCGGATAATACCGGCGGAGGGAAGCATGACAGAACCTATCGAAATTCTTCTGAACGGCCAGCCCCATACTTTGGACTCCCCCCTTTCTCTGGCCGCGTTAATGACTCAATTAAAAATAGAGGCAAAGCATGTGGCCATCGCCAAAAACGATGAAATAATCACGCGTTCTCTCCTTCAGGAAACGTTTGCGCAAAATGGAGACCGGATTGAAATGATCACGGCAGTGCAAGGTGGATAAATTAAAAATCAGCGGCATTGAGTTCGAATCACGACTGCTACTTGGGACAGGCAAGTTTTCTTCTTTTGATGTGATGAAAACGGCCCTGGAAGCCTCGGGTGCCCAGATGGTCACCGTTGCGTTGCGGCGGGTCGATTTGGCCCACCCTGAAAAAGATATTTTACGGTTTATCGATAAGAATCGTTATCGCCTTCTCCCCAATACTTCCGGCGCCAAAAACGCGTTAGAAGCGGTCCGTCTTGCAAGACTGGCCAAAGAGGCCGGTCTTGGAACCTGGCTCAAGTTGGAGGTCATTCCCGACCCCCGCTGGCTTTTGCCCGATGGCGCCGAAACGCTGAAGGCGGCCGCGCAATTAATTCAAGAGGGGTTTACGGTGCTTCCTTATATTCAGGCCGACCCGATTTTGGCGAAACAGTTGGCCGAGGCCGGTTGCGCCGCCGTGATGCCCTTGGGGTCGTGGATCGGTTCCGCGCGGGGACTTAAAACAAAAGAGGCGTTGGAAATTATTATCGAACAGGCCACCGTGCCGGTGGTGGTGGATGCCGGTTTGGGAGTTCCCTCTCATGCGGCCGAGGCAATGGAGATGGGGGCCGATGCCGTGCTGGTGAATACCGCGATTGCCACGGCGGAAGATCCGGTGGGGATGGCGCGTGCATTTCGATTGGGGGTTGAGGCAGGACGCCTTGCTTGCTTGGCCGGAAGAGCGGAAAAGAAAAACTGGGCAGAAGCCTCGTCACCGACAGAATGGACAAAGGACAATGGACAGTGGACAGTGGACCAAAAACAAAAAGGGTCCTTGGTCCCTGGTCCATAGTCCATGGTCCAATACATATGAACACTCTTTACGAAAAAGCGCGTCATCTAACGGTGCAAAGGTTTGGCAAAACGATCCAACTCTACGCCCCTCTCTACCTCTCCAACGAATGTATCGACACCTGCCTGTACTGCGGCTTTTCAAGACCCAACAAAATTGAACGCCAAACGTTAACGGCGGAACAGGTTCTGCAAGAGGCGGCCTGCCTGACGGCCCAAGGTTTTAAACATCTTCTTTTGGTTGCCGGAGAACACCCCAAAAAAGTATCGGTCGATTATTTGTGCGACATCGCAAAGCAGTTGCGCCCCAAACTCGCTCTTCTTTCAATCGAGGTCGCCCCGTTTGAAGAGCCCGATTATCGAAAGCTGGCGGATGCCGGCGTGGACGGCGTTGTCATTTATCAGGAAACATATGATCGCGAGGCGTATCAAAAAGTTCATCTGGGGGGACCCAAAAAAGATTATGACAAACGACTGGCTCATGTGGAAGCGGCCTGCAAGGCCGGTGTCCGTTTTATGGGGCTGGGGTGTCTGCTGGGCTTGAGCCCTTGGCAAGAAGAAGCGCGCCGCTTGATTGAACATGCCCGTTATCTGATGAAACATTATTGGCAGACGCAATTTTCCATCAGCTTTCCCAGATTAAAACAATGCGCCTCCGGTTTTACAGCCCTCTGCCCCGTGAGCGACGAGGAACTGGCCGAAATGATCGCCTCTATTCGGCTGGCCCTTCCCGAAGTCGGGCTTGTTATGTCAACGCGTGAAAAACCGGAACTGCGGGACAAATTATTAAAAATCGGCATTACGCAGATGAGCGCCGGTTCCCGGACAGAGCCGGGAGGATATTTACATCCCGACGAAAGCGGTAAACAATTTGAATTAGAAGATCATCGTCCGCCGGTCGAGGTGGCCGCGGCTATTACACATGCAGGATATGAGGCGGTGTGGAAGGATTGGATTTAGCATTCAACTGTTGTCATTGCGAGCGCAGCGAAGCAATCTACATGAATACCGGGAGATTGCTTCACCCCTAAAGGGGTTCGCAATGACAGCTAAAAGGAGACATCATGAATCAAAAAAACAAAACACAAATGCACCATGCCCGCAAAGGGACTGTCACCAAAGAGATGCAATATGTGGCGCAGGTTGAAAATCTGGAAACAGAATTGATCCGGGATGAAGTGGCGCGCGGCCGGATGATAATCCCCGCCAACATCAACCATACGAGCTTAAAACCGATGGCTATCGGCATCGCCTCAAAATGCAAGATCAACGCCAATATCGGCAATTCGGCGGTCACCTCCAACGTGGAAGAAGAACTCGATAAATTGCATATGGCCATTCATTACGGCTCCGATACCGTCATGGATCTTTCGACCGGCGGCGATATCGACAAAATTCGCGAGGCGATCATCGCGGCCTCCCCCGTTCCGATCGGCACGGTACCGATTTATCAGGCGATCCAGAAAGTCAAAAAAGTGGAAGATTTGACTGAAGACGATCTGATCGACATCCTGGAACACCAGGCCAAACAGGGGGTCGATTACATGACGATCCATGCCGGCGTTTTGCGCGACTTTATTCCGATGACCCGCAACCGAATCACCGGCATCGTGAGCCGCGGCGGCGCACTGATAGCGCAATGGATGTTGGCCAACAACAAAGAAAACCCGTGGTACACAAATTTTGACAAAATCTGCGAAATCTTCAAAAAATACGACGTCTCTTTTTCACTGGGTGACGGCCTGCGCCCCGGCTCTCTTGCCGATGCGTCGGACAAGGCCCAATTCGCGGAACTTAAAGTTTTGGGCGAGCTGACGCAGAAGGCCTGGAAACACGATGTGCAGGTGATGATCGAGGGCCCCGGTCATATCCCGATGGATGAAATTGATATGAACGTCAAAAAAGAGATGGAATATTGTTTTGAAGCCCCGTTTTATGTTTTGGGGCCCCTCGTCACCGATATCGCGCCCGGTTACGATCACATCACATCGGCTATCGGCGCGGCATTGGCCGGATGGTCCGGCGCGGCGATGCTCTGCTATGTCACCCCCAAAGAACATCTGGGGCTTCCCAATAAAAACGACGTGCGCGAAGGGGTGATCGCCTACAAGATCGCCGCCCACGCGGCCGATATCGCCCGCAAACGCAAAGGGGCCAGGGACAGGGACGATGCCCTGTCGAAGGCCCGTTTCATCTTTAATTGGAAAGAACAATTCCGGATCTCTTTGGACCCCGAACGGGCGAAAGAATACCACGACGAAACCCTGCCGGCAGAGGGTTTTAAAGACGCCCACTTTTGTTCCATGTGCGGACCTAAATTCTGTTCGATGGAGGTGACGCAAAAGATAAGAAATTTGTCATTGCGAGGAGCTGAAGGCGACGAAGCAATCCACAGGGAGATTGCTTCGCCCCTCCGGGGCTCGCAATGACACCACCAATATGAGAGACGCCCATTTTACAAGACAAGAACGGGATGCCATTTTATGGATGCGGGTTTTGTTTGTCGCGTTTTTCGCGGTCGGCGCCACTTTTGCGTTTCATCCCAATTATTTTCTGAATTACCTCGACAGTTTCGGCGCCGTTTTTTTCAATTTCGCCAGCGAGCCTCTCAATCCTCCGCAATTTGAAATCTGGTGGGTTTTGTCGATTGCCCTGATGATGACCCTCTCTTACCTTGCTTTCATGGCCCAGCACGACTGGGTCCGCTATCACCCTTTGGTCATCGCCATCATTATCGCCAAGGCGATTTCCGCGCTCGGCTTCGCGGCACTCGCCCTTTTTCATCCGGTTCATTTCTTTTATATTGTGGCCGCCGGTGTCGATATCGTAATATGGCTCGTCACTTGGGTTTCCTATGCGCAAGCCGTCAAAAGCCGCACATACTAGCAACATTGCCATCACCGGAACGTCCGGTTTTTTGGGTTCCACGCTCCTCAAAAACCTCGACAGCAATCCCCGCTTTCGGAACATACTGGCCATCGACAGAAAGCAGCCCCCCTTCAAACTCAAAAAGGCAAAATGGGTCTCTTTTGATCTGATTGAGGGGGATGCCGATCAAAAACTGGCCGCTCTTTTTGAAAAATACAAGACAAAGACGGTGGTCCACGCGGCCCTTTTGACCCAGCCGATCCGCAATCTGGAAGAGGCCCATGAGGTGCAATCTGTGGGAACCATGCACCTTCTCAACGCCGCCGCGGCCGCCCCTGTTCACAAGCTGATTTTGGCCTCGACCACCGATGTCTATGGGGCCTTTCCCGATAACCCCAACTTTTTGACCGAGGAACATCTGGCGCGCGGAACTCTTTTAAGCCCTTTTTTGAAAGACAAGGTCGAAGTGGAAGAACAGTTTCTGAAGTTCCAGAAAAAACATCCAACCAAGGTGGTGACCGTGTTAAGACCGGCTACCATTCTGGGGCCGACCGTCAACAATTTCAAAACCCATTTTTTTCAAAACCCATTGGTGCCGACCGCCATGGGGTTTGATCCGCTGGTCCAGTTTGTCCATGAAAGCGATGTGATCCGGGCATTCATCAAGGTTCTCGAAAAAGATCACCCGGGCATTTTTAATGTCGTGGCCGAAGGGGTGATTCCCCTCTCCCGGGTCATTCACATTCTGGGAAAAATGCCGGTCCCCATACCGACTGTTTTCCTCTATCCGGCGGCCGATTTTTTATGGTACGCCAACATCGGCGTGGTGCCGGCGGAGCATATTCATTTTTTGAAATATCTTTGCATCGCGGACGGAACAAAGGCATGGCACAAATTAAAATTCAAACCGGTTCATACGACGCTGGAAACCCTGCACAGTTTTAACGGACGGGGACTGGACAAAAAAGAGATCACAAGGAGACTGGAAGAGATAGAAGATGCCACGGCGTAAAAAAGACATCGCAAACCGTTTTCAACGACTGGCCCGCCATCTGGAAAAGGCCTTAGGGCTGGGCGGCGCAAAGACAACCCGCTTTATCGAGGGGCTTTCCAAAAATCTGGGGCCGATGCTCGAAAATCTGGAGGCCGCCGCCGTTTTGTCTAAAAGCATCCCTCTTGATACCCTGAAATCCATTTTTCAGGCCTATCTCAAACAGGTGGCCAAAGACGCCGGCATCTCGTGGGAAGACCTGCAAGAGACCCTGAAAGATATGACCCAGCTGCTGCAAGAATGGTTTCGTCCGGAAGAAATTTTTCAAACCGCCTCGAAACTCGCCTCTTTTTATTTGTGGAGCGGCGCCGATGATTTGGAACGAGAGGTTGATGAATTCGGAATGGATACGAGCTTGCTCGAAGCCGTCCGCCCCCTGTTTGAATTTCTTTTTCGCGATTACTGGCGCGTGGAGGTCCAAGGGATAGAAAATATCCCCTCCAAAGGGCGCTGTCTGCTGGTGGCCAACCATTCCGGCGTTCTCCCGTTTGACGGGGCAATGATTACCATTGCCTGCCTGAACGAACACCGGGCCAAAAGGCATGTCCGTTTTTTGATCGAGGATTTTGTCTATCACTTCCCCTTTCTGGGGACTTTCATGCACCGGATCGGCGCCGTAAGGGCCTGCCCGGAAAATGCCGCGTGGCTTCTCAAAAAAAATCAGCTGGTCCTCGTTTTTCCCGAGGGGGTTAAAGGGCTGGGCAAACTCTACAGCGAGCGTTACCAGCTCAAACGCTTTGGGCGCGGCGGCTTCATCAAGCTGGCGATGAAAAACAAAACGCCGATCATCCCCGTATCGGTCATCGGCGCCGAAGAAATTTATCCGGTCATCTGGAAATCAAACATTTTGGCCAAGGCGATGGGGGTCCCCTATCTGCCGGTAACCCCCACCTTTCCGTGGCTGGGGCCGATCGGCATGATTCCTTTGCCGACAAAATGGACGATCGAAATCGGCAAACCGGTTTCTTTTTCAAGATACAAACCGAAACAGGCTGAAGATGAAATTTTGGTGAATAAACTTTCTGAAAAAATCCGCACCGAAATCCAGACGATGGTCGACAAAAATCTTAAGAAACGAAAGTCGGTTTGGGCCGGCTAGCAAAGAGTTGAAAAGTGGCCTGTGCGGCGTGGTAGGAATAGAGCTCCGGAGGGAGAGGGGCAAAAGCTTTTGCGATAGACTCGAGGGACTGCCCCATTCGCGGAATACGGCCGAAACGCATCCCGTCCAAAAACATATCCATGGCATCGTTCATACCGTGAATAGCGATCCCGGATTTTAGAAAAGAGGATTGAACGCTCGCCACCGCCCGCCCCACCAGTTCCAAATCCTCCGGTGTAATCGGACAAACCACTTCCAAAGCCGTTTGCATGCCCAAAGGGCCACTGGCAAACAAGGCATCCACTATAAAAAGACCGGGATTCTGGATCATTGTCATTCAAGTCTCCTCTCCTCACTATTATCGGCAGATTTTTCAGAAAGTTGCTTCGCGAACGCCGGCCGGGGGAGGGTCGACAGTAAAATCAGCCAACCTGTTCGCAGCCACCGCAGCCGCTCGGCGCAACGATGAATCGGGATGCGCCGTTGCTAAAGCGTTCAGCGCAGCCGAAAAAATATCAGCTTCATCGGCTTTTCCTTCGAAAAAGGCGAGCCTGCCCCATCTTGCAAGGGCATCGACATCCCTCTCATCGGCTAACTGCAGCGCATTTTGCAAAAAACGGGCCCGATCGAGGTCTATGGTCCGCATGCCCGCTCTATCGACATATTGCGCCAAAAGCATTCCCGGAAGATAAACCCGGGCACTCTCTAAAAAACCATCGTCAAATGGCCCGAAAACGGTTGTGCGATACAAAGCCTGAACTTTTTCCAAAACAGCGCTCCACCCGGCATCGGTTTCAGGCAGAATCAGACACATCGCACTGCGGGCATCTTGGGCAAAGGTCGGATGTAAAGTGTTCCGGAAACGATCGAGCTGACTGTGAAAGGCAAACCCCGCCTTTGGATCCAATTCCCCAAGGGCATCTCCCAATAACCCGGCGTCGCTCCCCAAATCGGGCGCGTGCTGAAGGGCATGCGCCGCCAGAGGTAAATGGACATATTCCGCGGGAACAAGCCCTAAAAACGTCATCGGTTGTATGTTGCTTATCAGCATATCTCTCTCCTTTTTTAATGAATCCGTTTTTTTATTTTTTCGACAGCCGGCTGGTCATAGGGGTTCAACCCCATCAGATGCCCCGTAAAAGCCGTTTGGAACTGATATCCCATTAATAATTCTCCAAAATTTTTGGCATCGGGCTTGTCCAGGGTCAGGGTAACCGAAGGACAACCAGCCTCCCACAAGGCCTCTGCCGTGGCCCGATATTCCCTCTCCATCAGATGACTCAAGGGATTATAATGGCTACCTCTGTCATTCCGGCGGAAGCCGGAATCCAGTAGCGAATCAAGTTTCTGGACCCCGGCTTTCGCCGGGGTGACATTTTTAAGTTTCACAAAAGTAATCAACTTATCCTTGGGGCCGTCCAGAAAAAGTTGCGCCAAAGAATGCTGGTCTTTGGGACCGGTGGCGGACAATGGCGTTTGTCCCTGACCGTTTTTGCCAAGGCTTTCGGCCCAAAGCTGGGTGTACCAGGGACCAAACTGGTCAAAACAGGCACCGTAAGACATCATCACTGAAATATTTTTGCCATGGTCGCGCTGGGAGAGAAAATGGATGGCGGCATTTTTAAGGAACCCCTCACCCCAACCCTCTCCCACAGGGGGAGAGGGAGTAAATTGATCAATATCAACGCCGAGCAAAGCCAATGGAAAAAGGCCGACCGCTGAAAAAACCGAAAAACGCCCGCCGAGGTTTTTTGGAATTTCTAATGTTGCCCACTTTTCTTCTTTGGCCATTCTGTGGAGAGTGCCGTTGTTGTATTCTGTGATGGCGATAATGTGTGGATTGCTTCGCTGCGCTCGCAATGACAACCGGAAAAAATCGAGAAGAGTTAAAGTCTCTATCGTTTCTCCCGATTTGCTGATGACCACCAAAAGCGTTTTGGAAAAATCGAGCGTTTCTAAAAGGGGTTCGGCCACAAGAGGATCGGGATTTTCGACAACAAATAATTTTTGTCTCTCCCGCCCTGGAACCAGTGCCGCGGCAAGACATTTCAACCCTTGAGAAGAACCGCCGATCCCCAAAACGAGAAGATTTTCAAATTGCCCTTTAAATTGGGCGGCCATTTTTTTGATGGGTGCCGTATCCGCCATCCAGCCTATAACCCCTCTTTTTTGATCCTCTTCCAACTGTTGGCGCGCACGCACGCAAGCCGGCTCCAACGTCGCCAATTCTTTCTCCGCAATTCCGCTTTTTGAAAAATCAAATGTAATCATAGATGTTGTCATTGCGACCCCGAGCTTGTCGAGGGGGAAGCAATCTCTCGGTATTCACTTAGATTGCCACGTCGCTTGCGCTCCTCGCAATGACATACCGTAGACCACCTTCCCCCTGCAAATCGTGTGGAGCACTTTTCCCTTTAACTTCCACCCGGCAAACGGGGAGTTTTTGCTTTTGGAATGAAACTGGTGCGGATCGATCACCACATTCTGATTAGGATCAAAAATCACAATATCCGCCGGCATCCCTTTTTTCAAACTCCCCGCGTTCAGCTTAAAGGCCTTGGCCGGTCCCGAAGTCAAAAGAGAGATCAAACGTTTGAGGGGGAGTTTTTTCTCGTGGACCAGTTTCAGCAAAACCGGCAGGGCTGTCTCCATGCCGATTAAGCCGCAGTTTGCACAGTCAAAGGGGGTCTTCTCTTTTTCATCTTGGGCATGCGGGGCATGGTCGGTGGCAATCGCGTCGACCGTTCCGTCATTTAGAGCCTTGATTAAAGCCGCGCAATCTTCATCGGTCCGCAGCGGCGGATTGACTTTGGCGTTGGCATCGTAGTCGCTGCAACTTTTATCGGTCAAAACCAGATGGTGCGGCGTCACCTCGCAAGTCACCCGCACCCCCTCTTTTTTGGCCCGGCGAATCATCTCCAGACCGGTTGCGGTACTCACATGAGCCACATGCAGATGATGATCGGTCAATTTTGCCAAAAGAAGATCGCGCTGGATCATCGATTCTTCGGCCGCCGCCGGAATGCCTTTCAAACCCATCGCGGTAGAGGCGGCCCCTTCATTCATCGACCCCCCTTCTGACAGAGATAAATCTTCCGCGTGGGTGATCACCGGCACGTCAAAACTTTTCGCGTATTCCAAAGCATGGCGCATCAGCTTGCCGTTCATCACCGGCCGCCCGTCATCGGAAACAGCCATACAGCCGGCTTTCACCATCTCCCCGATTTCGGCGAGTTGCTCCCCTTTCAAACCTTTGGAAACAGCGCCGACCGGCAAAATATTAGTCAACCCCACCTCTTTGGCACGATTGACAATCATCGAGGTAACCGAGGCGTTGTCATTCACCGGATTCGTATTGGCCATGCACAAGATAGTGGTGAACCCGCCGGCGGCCGAGGCACGACTGCCGCTTTCGATATCCTCACGGTATTCAAAACCGGGGTCACGCAGATGGGTGTGGAGATCGACAAAACCGGGAGAAACGACAGCCCCCTTGGCATCCAGAATTTCATAACCGCCGCGCGGTTTTTTATCGCGGCGGATGGCATCGATCACTCCATCTTCAATATAAATCGTGAAATCCCCATCCAGATTCTGCGAGGGATCGATCACGCGGCCGTTTGTAATTGCAAGTTTCATATATTTTTTGGGCACCTCTAAAAACCCTGGTTGTCATCCTGAACACATTCGCTTCGCTCAGTGTAAACTCCGTGAAGGATCCCGGGATTCTTCCCCTTCGACAAGCTCAGGGTCAGAATGACATCTGTTTCACCCCACACATCAAATACAGCAACGCCATCCTTACCGCCACACCATTGCTCACCTGATCTAAAATCACCGAATGGGGCCCGTCGGCCACCTCGGCGGAAATTTCCACGCCCCGGTTGACCGGCCCCGGATGCAAAATCACCGCATCTTTTTTGGCATGGCGCATTGTCTCGCGGTTCAAACCAAAAAACCGGGCATATTCCCGAAGCGATGGAAAAAGCCCATCGGCCTCCCGCTCTCTTTGAATCCGCAGCATCATAATCACATCGGCTTTGGGAATTATTTTTTTGATATCGTGCGCGACTTCCACACCGTATTGTTCGACTTCGGCGGGGATCATGGTCGCCGGCCCCGCCACCGAAACTTTTGCCCCCATTTTTTTCAAGAGAATCATGTTGGAACGGGCCACTCGCGAGTTGAGAATATCGCCGATGATCGCCACATGAAGCCCTTTTATTTTTTTCTTCTCCTTAAGAATCGTCATTAAATCGAGCAAGGCCTGGGTTGGGTGTTCGTGCGAACCGTCGCCCGCGTTGATAACGGGACAAGCGACCTGTTTCGATAAAAATTGCGGCACCCCCGAAGAGGCATGCCGCACCACCAAAAGGTCGGGCTGCATCGCCTCAATATTTTTGATGGTGTCCAAAAGGGTCTCCCCTTTGGCTATCGAACTCCCTCCGGTGGAGATGCTCAACGTATCCGCCGAGAGGCGCTTGGCCGCCACCTCAAAAGAACTGCGGGTGCGGGTGGAATTTTCAAAAAAACAGAGGCCGATCAGTTTGCCGCGCAGGGCCGGCACTTTTTTGACCGGGCGATGGGCTATCTCTTCCAGATTTTCGGCTGTTTTTAAAATCAATGCGACATCTTTTTGGGTAAGATCGTTGACGCTTAGGATATGCCTTTGAGATAAACTCATCGTTTCGAAAAATGTTCCTTCAATAAAACTTCATTTTTGCCGTCGGTCTCTTGCAGCATCACTTTGATCACCTCATCGGCCTTGGTCTCGATTCTTTTTCCGGTGTATTCGGCCTGAATGGGAAGCTCGCGCCAGCCGCGGTCGACCAGCACCGCCAGTTTGACGAATTTGGGGCGGCCAAAATCGATCAACGCATCGAGCGCCGCCCGGATGGTGCGGCCGGTGTACAACACATCATCGACCAGAACAATGCCGCAAGCGCTGACATCAAAAGGGATTTCGGTCTTGTTGACCACCGGCTGTTCGGCCACCTCGGAAAGATCGTCGCGATAGAGATTGATGTCCAATTCGCCCACTTTCGGAGTTTTGCGTGTAATTTGGGCCAGATGACGGGAAAGCCAGTGTGCCAGCGGCACACCGCGGGTTTTAATGCCGACCAACACGGCCTCCTGCAAACCGTCATCAACGATCTTTTGCGCCATTCCTTGGATGGTTTTATCCATCTGCGCTTCGGTCATGAGGAGCTTTTGTTCGGGCATAAGATTATAGAAAATTCGCCGTTGTTTAGGCCATTTAAAGGGATAAAGTCAAGGGCCAAAGCCGATCGGTAGTGGGTCACTTTGAGTTGTCATCCCCGTGAAAACGGGGATCTAAGGGATTCCCGCCTCCGCGGGAATGACAAACTGTATCACTGCCCCGATTTTTGGATTATCCGCCGGTAAAATCAACTAACTTGGAGATTCTTTGCAGCATCGGCTATTTTTTAAGACCGACTTTCTTTTCTGCCTCTTCCAGCGTGATGTATTGTTTGGAGGGTGTCGTTTTGTCTCTCTCTTGCGCAATATAGCCCAAAACAGTGTCTTCAATGCGATCGAGAAAGGCCTTTATCTTTTTGAGGAGTGAACGCACTAAAAGAAGGGCTATTGATTGCCTAACAAAATGTCAATTGAAATGTACATTGAAATGTACATTAACCCCCTCACCCCATCCACCTTCGGTGGATTTCCCTCTCCCACAGGGGGAGAGGGAGATTAAGGAAAAAATTAAAAAACCTGTCCGAACAGAATGCCTCCAAGCCCAAAGAACTCGGCTGGGTCTGCATGTACTGCGGCAGCGGCAACCCGGAATGCCCCTACAAAGGCCGCCGCGACCGCGACCGTTTCAACGCCCTGCGGGCGTAACCGAAGTCATTCTGAGGAGCGGTAGCGACGAAGAATCTCGTTCTAACACTGTTGCTAACAGTCTGTTGACAATGTCATTGCGAGGCCCCTAAGGGGTCGTGGCAATCCCGTTATCTCAATCTTGTTGCATCTGGATTGCTTCGCTACGCTCGCAATGACACCCGGAAGTATTTTGTCCAAACTGCTAAACTGGATTCTTCGCCCTTCGGGCTCAGAATGACACTTTGGCAACAGGCCCATTTGATGAGATTTTCCAGACATCGTCTGGAAAATACTGTGCGCTAAGCGACGGATTTGATGCTAATCCAATTTTGATTTCAGATACGACAAAAATTCTAGGGCTTGGAGGGGGGTCAGGCGATTGATGTCGGTCGCCTTGAGTTCTTTGATCCAATCGGGAGCCGGTGTTTCGGTTTTATTTTGTGTAAAAAGAGAAAGCTGATCGGCGCGGCTTCGCTTGGCAAAATGTTCCCAATCGGCCAGAATTTCTTTGGCCCTCACGATCACTTCGGCAGGAAGACCCGCCAATTTGGCAACCTCCACCCCGTAACTTCTGGAAGTACCGCCCGGAACCAATTTGTGCAGGAACACAATTTTGTCGTTCCATTCTTTGACCGCGATGTTGAAATTTTGCATCCCCTCACAGGCAGAAGCCAGCTCGATCAGTTCATGATAATGGGTCGCAAAAAGGGTCTTGGCCTTCACATGCGTATGCAGATATTCGGCCACCGACCAGGCAATGGCGACACCGTCATAGGTAGATGTCCCCCGCCCCACTTCATCCACAATCACCAGACTCTTCGGTGTCGCCTCTTTCAAAATGTTGGCGGTTTCGATCATCTCCACCATGAAAGTCGATTCTCCCTTGGAGAGCCGGTCGCTGGCCCCGACACGGGTGAAAATTTTGTCGACGATGCCGATTTGCGCGGAGGCCGCCGGCACAAAAGAGCCGATCTGCGCCAAAACCACGATGAGCGCGGTCTGCCGCATGACGGTCGATTTGCCGGCCATGTTGGGGCCGGTGATCATGAGAAAACGGTTTTTCTCGCCATCCATTTCGATATCGTTAGGGACAAAACGGTCTTTAGAAAAAGCCTCCACAATCGGGTGGCGGCCCTCGCGGATCGACAAACGATTTTCATCGACCAATGTCGGGCAAACCCATCGGCACTTTTGCGCAACACTCGCCAAAGACAGCAGTGCATCCAGCATTGCAATCCGATCGGCCGCATGTTGGATTTTTCCTCCCCACGTTTTTGCTTCGTCGCGCAGGGCCAGAAAAAGTGCATATTCCATCTTTTGGATTTTTTCTTCCGCCCCCAAAACTTTTTCCTCATATTCTTTTAATTCCGGGGTGATGAACCGCTCGGCATTGACCAGCGTCTGTTTGCGAATGTAGTGCGGTGGAATTTTTTCGCGATGGGTATGGGTGACTTCGATGTAATACCCAAACACCTGATTGAAACGGATTTTGAGTGAAGAAATGCCGGTGGCTTGCCGCTCTTTTTCTTCGAGTGTCGCAATAAAACTTTTTCCCGACCCGCTGATCTGGCGCAGTTCATCGAGTGCCGCGTTGACACCGGCCCGGATCAATCCCCCCTCTTTCAGTGCAAACGGAGGGTCTTCAACCAATGTTTCGGTGATTTTTTCAGCCAACGGTTCAAAACCTTCAAGGGCCCCAACATCGCCCAATAATCCCCTTTTTTTCTCAAGCGCCTCTTTCAGCGCCGGAAGCACCTTAAGGGAATTGCCCAGCGCGGCCAGATCCCGCGCGTTGGCGGACCCCAAAGAGATGCGGGCGACAATCCGTTCCAGATCGTTGATCGAGGCAAATGTTTTTTGCAGGGTTTGCTGAAGCAAAAAATCGTCGAGCAATATTCGGACAGCTTCTTGGCGCGCGCGGATGGCCGCGATATCCGTTAAAGGATAGAGAAGCCACTGCCGCAGTTTGCGGCCTCCCATCGGAGTCTGCGTTGCGTCCAGAAGATGCAGAAGAGAGCCTTTGGTCTCTTGATCCTGCGTTTTGACCAGCTCCAGATTTTTTTGCGCCGCTTCGTCCAAAATTAAATGCGCCTTGGCGGAATAGAGTTGCACTTCCCGGATGTGGGTCGGCGCCTGTTTTTGCGTAAAGGCGATATAGTTTTTTAGGAGTTGGACGGCTTTAGATTGACACCCCTCTCCCCCACCCCTCCCTGCCTGCCGGCAGGCAGGTCCCACAAGGGGAGAGGGAGGAACAAGCGTGAACACCGTTTCAGGGAAATTAGTTTTGAAAAAATCTATTTCTTTTTCCCATAAAATTTCTTTTGGATTCAGCTTGGCCAATTCATTGAGACAGTCGTTCAAAGTGAGTGCCTGACTCGCTAAAAATTCTCCGGTAGAAATATCGAGCGCCGCGAAATAAAAATTCTCATTCTCCCGCACAACAGAGGCGACATAATTCGGCGCGGTCCGCTCCAAAACAGCCTCATCCAAAACAACCCCCGGCGTGACCACACGCACCACCTCGCGCTTGACTATCCCTTTAGCCAGTTTGGGGTCTTCCACCTGTTCGCAGATCGCCACCTTTTTTCCGGCCGCGAGGAGTTTGGCAATGTAGGGCTGACAGGCGTGGTACGGCACGCCGCACAAAGGGACCGGTTCGGCCTCGCCTTTGTTGCGCGCCGTTAAAGCGATATCGAGGATTTTGGAGGCGATTTGGGCATCTTCAAAAAACATCTCGTAAAAATCGCCCAATCTGAAAAAAAGGATGGCGTCTGGGTATTCCCCCTTAATACTCAAGTATTGCTTTAACATGGGGGTTATTGCCTTATTTTCCTGTGTCATATCAATAAGTTTTCCTACTGAAAAGGGCCTTGCGTGTAAATAAAAGAAAAGAGGCGTAAAATGAGGGCCAAGAGAAAGGATACGTTGATGTCTCCTCTGGCCCACATCAGGAGGGGGGAGGAGTTTTTGGGACGCCCGTGTGGGGGGAGGCCTGATCCAAAAAGCGGCTTTACCCTTATTGAAACGCTTCTCGCGGTGGGCATCACCGCCATTCTCGCCACCGCCGCCACTCCCGTTTTCATTGATGTGAATCGGCAGGCACAGATTACCACGGCCGATCAGGTCACCTCTTCCGTTCAGACAGGGATCACGCTCTATCAGATGGAATCCCTCGCCACCAGCCGCCCTGTCATCAATCCTTCCGTACTGGATACGGCGCAAGTGGGGATGGCCTCTCCCAGCAACCTCCTTTTTTTCAACGTACTCCAGCCGCCGATTACAACGGGGTGGAGCAAAGAAGATGCCTACACCTATCGCAATCCCGTTGGGGAAAAATTTGTCTATAATCCCGATGACGGCTCCTTCAAATCGGACAGTGCCGCCGTGCAAACCGTCTCTAATCCTTATGGCACAATGGCCTACAGCTTTAACGGAATTGAGTTCTATGATTCGGGGGCCATTGTCGATTCTTTGAGCGGGCTTGCCTACATCCCCAATGCCTCGGGGGCGGGTGTCACCTTAAACCTCGGCGGCGGCGTACAGATCGGAACCCACGATGACAACTCCGCCTCCATCACATTGGACAACGGTGAAACACTTTTGGTGGCCGACATCAACAAACCGAGTTTTTATACCCTTGCCTCCTCCTATGACGACGACGAACAGAGCTACTCCAGCCTATGGGTTCAGGGGGGACAAGCCGGAGAATCGACCAACAGCACAAAATATTACAAGAAAGAGTTTGATTACAAAGAAAACGGGGGGAAGTTTTATTATGAATACGATCTTCTGGGAACCTACTCCGCGGGCTCCCTGAAAGAGAATCTAGGCTACATCCAGCGTTCCGACTATAAAAGCGATTCACCGCAGATTTCGGAAGGTTCGTGGGTCAGGCTGGAAAACGGCAATATTCAGGGGACGAACAAGCACACTTACAGCTATACCAGCGAAAACCGGTACGGGTACAATCACCCCGAGTCGCAATATCGTTATGCCTTTGACCAAAAAGGCAGCTCCTCCGGATACTCGGAAACAAACTACGCATACGATTTAAAAAATGACATTCAAACCAGCCAAATCAAGGGGGCCCAACAATACGAGGTGGATCACGACTCCTCATCGGGGAAAATCGGGTTCAAAGACGCCTATGGCTATGACGGTTCTACCCGCTATGACAAAAAGAATAATACGTATGAAAACACAATGAACTACCGCTATGAGAACGGGCGTGATTATACCTATCAGTATGTCATCGATTACAAATCGGGAAAGTATCAAAACACCAGCACCGACAACCAGTCGGGCGATCAAATCATCACAGAGGGAAACCTTTCGGGCGGTGCCACTAAAACGACAAGAAAAAATATAAAGGAGGAAAAGGAAGAAAAAGAGAAGAAGGACAAAGACTAATCTGCGGAACCTCTGAAAAAGCGACTCGGGGGTCCATATTGAAAACACTGGATTCCCACTGGAGCCTGCCCTCGAGATTCCCGCTTTTCCGCCAAAGGCGGATCAGCCTCTGGCTGGCGCGGGAATGACACATCGGGGACGGGAATCACTTTTTCAAAGGTTCCCTACGCATACCCATATTGCCTTAACTTCTCCAGGCTGGTGGTCCAGCCCGGATCGACTTTGACGAAAAGCTCCAGAAAAACTTTTTGATCGGCCATCATAAATTCTATTTTTTCGCGCGCGCGGGTGCCGATTTTTTTGATCATCTGCCCCCCCTTGCCGATCACCATGCTCTTGTGCGAATCACGGTCGACCACGATATTGGCCTTGATCACGGTGATTTGGGGTTTTTCCTCGAAGCTGACAATTTCGATGGCCACGCCATAGGGGACCTCTTGATGGAGCAGTTCCATCGCCTGTTCGCGGATCGCCTCGGCCGCCAGAAAACGGACGGGGAGTTCGGTATAAATGTCCCCCTCGAAAAAGGGGGGGCCCTCTTTAAGCCGGGCCTCGAATTCGCGGACCAGCTCCTCCACCCCGTCCCCAGTTTTGGCCGAAATAAAAAAGAGTTCTTTCAAACCCCATCTCTCTTTCAGTTCCAGCGCCAGTTTTTGCCGCGCCTCCGGGGTCAGCAGATCGGCCTTGTTCACAATCACCATCGGTTTTTTTGATTTCAGCCTCTCCATCAGTTCATCGTCTTGTTCCGGGGAATCCGAGTCAGAATCGATCAAAAAACAGAAGATGTCGCTTTCGTCGATCGATCTTTCAATTTCAGAAAGCATGAAGTTGTTCATGAGCTTGGGGATCGAGTGATACCCGGGCGTGTCGATAAAAACCGCCTGCATGTGGGGGCGGTTCAAAATGCCGATGATCCGGTTGCGGGTCGTCTGCGGTTTTGCGGTGACAATGGCCACCGGTTCGCCGATGATTTTATTGAGCAGTGTCGATTTGCCGACATTCGGCTGTCCCAGAATGGCGATGTAGCCTGATTTGAAATGTGCGTCGTGCGTCATGGTTTCTCCCGTAATAACCGCTCCAGCGCTTGGCTGGCGGCGTCTTGCTCGGCGCTCTTTTTGCTTTTGCCCTGCCCTACCCCATACAGCGTCTCTTGTATATAAAGGTTTATCTCGAAAATTTTGCTGTGGTCGGGGCCTTCGGCCTTGACCATTTTGTATTTTGGAATCGTATGAAAACGCCCCTGAACGGTTTCTTGAAGACGGGTTTTGTAATCCTTGGCAAAACCCTCCGCGCCCACCTTTTCCACCAGCGCCGAAAAATGTTTTTTCACCAACGCAAAAACTTTTAAAAACCCGCGGTCGAGATAGATGGCCCCCAAAACCGCCTCATACGCATCCGACAAAAGAGAGGGTTTTTGGCGCCCGCCGGTTTGATCTTCCCCTTTTCCCAGATACAAAAAATCGCCCAGAGAAATGGAACCGGCCAGCTCGGCCAGCTGTCCCTCATTAACAATGGCCGCCCGCAGTTTGGAGAGCTCCCCTTCCGGATGGCTCCGATATTGATGCATCAACAGATGGCTCACCGCCAGCTCCATGACGGCGTCCCCCAGAAATTCGATCCGTTCGTTGTGTTCCAACGGGGATATCTTCAGTTCATTGGTGTAAGATTTGTGGGTTAAAGCCCGTTTGAGCAATGTTTTGTCTTTAAAAACATAGCCGAGTTTTTTTTCCAGAATCTTTAACCTCTTTTTTTCATCGGTTGTGACATGCATTTTAGGAAAGCCCCCTTTCAATCCAGCCGCCGCCGAGACAAACATCGCCGTTGTAAAACACCGCGGCCTGGCCCGGGGTCACCGACTCTTGCGGATGTTCAAAAGTGATTTGAAGGCTCTCCCCTTCCATCTGGAAATGGGCGGCAACGCCTTTGTGGGTGGAGCGAATGCGAACTATGGACTGTGGACCATGGACCACGGACCATGGACCTATCCAATGGATATTTTTGGCCACCAACCCATTCGCCTTCAATTGATTTTTGGATCCCAACAGTACGCGGTTTTTTTCGGCATCCAGTTTGACAACATAGCGTCTCTCGCCAAACCCCGCACCCAATCCCCTTCTTTGCCCCACCGTATAAGCGTGTACGCCGCGGTGACGGCCTACAACTTCACCGGCTTCATCAATAAAATCGCCAGGACCTTTCACGTATTGAGGATAATGTTCCTCCAAAAAAAGGGTGTGATCGTCATCCCCCACAAAACAGAGTTCCTGCGAATCGGGCTTATCAGAAACCGCAAGGCCAAATTCACGCGCCATCTCCCGCACCCTCTCTTTTGGAAACGGGCCGATCGGAAATTGCAGCCGTGAGAGTTCTTTTTGCGAAAGCCCCCATAAAAAATAAGACTGGTCTTTTTTAAAATCGACCCCGCGCAAAAGAGAAAAGTAACCCTCGTTTTTTTGAACCCGCGCATAGTGGCCGGTCGCTATCCAATAGGCCCCAACGGCGTCCGCGTAATCGAGCAGCGCTTTAAAACGGACATCCCGGTTGCAGGGGGCGCAAGGGAGCGGCGTGCGGCCCTTTGCGTATTCCGCGGCAAAATAATCGATGACATGGTTTTTAAAGCCGGATCGTAAATCGATGATGTCGTGCGCCAGCCCCAGCTGGTCGCAGATTCTTTTGGCATCGAGCCGGTCCTTGGGGGTGCAACAGCCTTTTCCCATCGGCCGGTCGCAACTGTACAATTCCATGGAAACGCCGATCACCTCAAACCCCTGCTGTTTCAACAGGACCGCCGCCACGGAACTATCGACCCCGCCCGACATCCCCAAGACCACTTTTTTGCGATTGTACGATTCCATTGGGGGAGCCTAATAAATGAATTTCATTGAAAAATAAAGCCTTTTCCCCTACCTGGTAGGGAGCCCCGCCTTCCCTACCAGGTAGTGCTACCATGTAGTGCTACCAGGTAGGGGATTTTTATGAGCTATCCATTTGAAAACATGCCTGTTTCAGCTCCGCTCCTGCTGAAGGGGGACCCTTCGATTGAACATTATTCCCAAGATACCATGATGCAGGCAACCCCCGATGCGGTTTTGAGGGCCAGAGATGTTCAGGAAATTAAAGAGGTGTTGCAATACTGCAATGCCGAGAAAATCCCGGTCACATTTTGCGGCTCACAGACATCGATGACCGGGGCATCGGTGGCCGGAGAAGGGCTGTTGGTTTCGACCGAAAAACTCGAAAAAATTCACGACATCGGAACGCTGTACGGCTGCCATTATGCCACGGCGGAACCGGGCATTATTATTTCCGATCTTAAAAAAAAGGCGGCGGAAGAGGGATTTTTTTATCCCCCCTCTCCGACATCGCAGGACAATGCGCGCCTCGGCGCCACCGTTTCGACCAACGCCACCGGTAAAGATTCGCTGAAATACGGCACCACGCGAAAATATATCCGTGAGATAAAAGTTCTGCTGGCCGACGGATCGGAGAAAATTTTTTCCCGCACACCGGAGGAACCCATCCCCGATGCACTCAACCGTGCCGGATATTTTACATCCAGCAACAACCCGCTCGATTGGTTTATCGGCGGTGAAGGAACTTTGGGATTTATTTATGAAGTGACGGTCGATCTGATTCCGAAACCGCTTCATTTTTTTTCAGGACTGGCCCCTTTCCCCGATTTTTTCAGTGCCATTGATTTTGTCGTCTCCTGCGTCACCGAGGGAAAAATGTCCCCCAGGGCTTTGGAGCTTATCGATAATGAAGCTTTAAGCTATATGAAAACCCACCCCTCGTTTCCGCAGGGTCTCAAAGAAGCGCATACCCTGATTTATTTCAAACAAGAATATAAAGACGAGGCCGATTTTGAACGGGTTCTCTCTTTGTGGCTCCCAAAATTGGCCGAAGAGACCCTGATTGCCACTGCAGACAAACAGCAAGAAGAGATGCGTTTGTGGCGCCATCACATACCGAGTTCCCTCAATGAGCATTGGCGCAAATTTTGGAATCGGGGCGGCGGGAAAATTGGGAGTGACTGGTGGGTTCCCATCAAAAAATTAAAAGAAATGATGCAGTATGTTCAAAAAACCGGAAAAGAATTAGGGCTTCCTTATATGACCTACGCCCATGTCGGGATGGGCCATCCTCATGTCAATTATCTTTGCAAAAACGGTGAGGAAAAATGCCGTGCCGAAGCGGTGCTTCTCCAATGCTGTCGAAAAGCGGTCACTTTTGGGGGCGGTGTTTGCGGAGAACATGGTCTTGGCAAATTGCATCGGAATCTTCTTCCAATTCAGTGTACAAAAAATGAAATCGGCAGGATGCAGGCCATTAAAAAAGAATTCGACCCAAACTGGATTTTGGGGAGGGGAAACATGCTGGAGTTCATTTAGATCACCACCGTATCTCTTCTCCCAGATCGGTTATGGCGCGCAGGGCCTTTTTCAGATAGCTTAACCTGCGTTTTTCTTTTAAAAAACCGTAGCTCTTGGAAAGAATCGTATTGATACCGGGATGGCCCACATGCCTGTAGTAATGGTGGCTCCCGTTGATCCGCAACAATTCAAAACCGTTTAGGGCCAGAATCCGTTGTGCCTCCACAAAACTTAAAGTCCTTGGAAAACGAGACCAGTCGATTTTTTTTGAAGCGCGGGAGACATCGACAGTCCCTGCAACTGAAACGGGGGGCCGCTGAATTTGGCGTCTTCTTTGATCGCGCAAGCTCTCTTCAACGCGCGCTATGTACCTTTCTATCTGGCCAATTCTCACTTCCGGCTTCTCCAACCATCTGCGGCGAACCGCCTCGATGGCGATTCGGGTATGAGGTTTTTCACATTTCGGGTCCCCTTTGAGTTCTGCGATCCGGCCGGCCAGAACCTTCAAATAAATTTCCAATTCTTCTCCGCGCAAGAGACGGTCCTCCTCCCCGGTTTCTTGTACTTCCAAAGGTCTTGGCGGCGCGGACGCAATGGTCTGCAAACTTGCCGGAGCCTGTTCCATTCTCTGTAGAGAGAACAGGCGTTCCTCGGCCTTTTCCAACTTTGCAAGCGAAAAAGTGCTTCTTTTTTGGAGGTTTGCCAGAAGTGCTTGGGCCTCTCTTGCAACCGCGGCATTTTGCGATCGGCCTAATGCTTCGGTGTTCACGATCAGAGCTTCATGCCTCTTCATCAACGCCTGAAAGCGTTCCGTCTCTCTTTTTGTGCCGCCGCCATTCGTAACCATGCCGATGGCTTCCGCCGTTTTTTTTTGTCTGAATTTGAACTGAAAAACCTGCTCACCCGCTTTTTTTTCATCCATAAGCCGAATGAAAATGCGCATCGGCGA
This sequence comes from Deltaproteobacteria bacterium, assembly GCA_030688705.1. GTDB lineage: Bacteria > UBA10199 > UBA10199 > SPLOWO2-01-44-7 > SPLOWO2-01-44-7 > JAHFSU01. The sequence goes on along the minus strand of JAUYJH010000053.1, from coordinate 5,487 downwards.
TAGAGACGTTGCGGAAAGGATTCCTTTTCTGTCAAGGGCCTCAATCCGCCCCATCATCCGTTTCACAAGCAGGGAAGAAAGGTGTAATGAATTCAAGAGATAAAGAAGAAGATAATGGCGGTCCACAACTGTTTTTCCCTCTTTTTTGAATTCCAAAAGGGCGAAACAAATAGAGGCGTCGATTGCCTCATCACTCCATTTCATTAAAAACAGCTCGACCTTTCGCAAAATTCGATCTTCAAACAACTGCCCTGTATTGCCGGCGGGACCCAGCATCCTTTTTTCGAATTTTTGGTTTTGGGCGGAAGCACCTTCAAAACGGCTCTGCAGGGCCGGTTGGGACTCCGCAGTCATCCATAAGGAGCCTGCCAATAGGGTTTCCATCTCTTTCGGCGGCACGAGCGAGAGTCCGCCGCCGGCCATGAATGGAGTCTCCATGGCAAACCCATCGCCAAGAAATTGCAAAGGCAAAGGAACAGCGGAGATCATGAGGGGTCTTCGTCCCTCTTCAGAAAAAGTTGCTCACACGCAATAAAATCATTGTATTTCAATCTCCACACCCTGAATTACATCCCCCTTTTGAATCTGCTGAACGACGTTTTGCCCTTCAACGGTCTGCCCAAAAACCGTGTAGCCGCCGTCGAGTGAGGGCTGGGGCGCCAGCGTGATATAAAATTGGGAACCGCTGGAACGTTTTTCGGGATTGACGGGGCGCCCCATCGGATCGGTTTCAGGGAGTCTTGCCCAGGCAAAAGCCCCTGTTTTGTGCAAGGGCCCAATCTCCGCGGGGATCGTATAGCCCGGCCCGCCTGTCCCCGTGCCGGTCGGATCCCCCCCCTGCACGACAAAACCGGGGACCACGCGGTGGAAAGTCAGACCGTTATAAAAATTCCCTTTGGCCAACTGGACAAAATTGGTGACCGAAAGCGGCGCCTCTTTGGCAAACAATTCCACTTTGATATTGCCCTTTGAGGTTTTGATCATCGCAAAATATTTTTTTGCGGGATCGACATTCGGCGCCGTCGGCGCCTGCCATTTTCCGGATGTGTTCATCGTGATCTCCTTTATGGCCGTTTTTTGTTCCTCAGGCTTTTTACAATGAATCGATAAAAACAGAGGCAACACGGCAATTAGATAAAAGTGCCGAGAATTCATGATAACCTCCCTCGTCACCCCGGCGAAAGCCGGGGTCCAGTACTGGATTCCGGCTTTCGCCGGAATGACAATTTTTAGCTATATAAATGGTTGTCATGGATATATTCAATGACATTCTTTGGAATCAAGGTCTCTATTGACCCCTTATTTTGAAGGGCCTCTCTCGTTTCCGTGGCGCTGACATTGGGGACCATCGATTGAGGGCCTCTGGGGATCACCAGCCAGGAGAGCGCCTTCCTCAAATCGTCATAGCGATACCAGGTTTTGGCTTCTTTCGCGGCATCTTCCCCGAGAATCAGCAAAAATTCGGATTCGGGATGCTTTTTCTTCAAATATTCCACGGTGCGCAGGGTAAAACTCTTCCCCCCCATATTCTTTTCAAGATCCAAAACCTGAACCCGGCCCCCCAAATCTTCAAACGCCAGCCGGCACATCTTGAGACGATGTTCAAAAGGGACCAGTTTTTTTTCAAAAGGGTGCCGATAACAGGGAATCACCCAGACCTCATCGGCCATTTTCTGTTTTAAAACGGTTTCACAAACGCCGGCATGGCCGATATGCGGCGGATTGAAAGAGCCCCCAAAAATGCCAATCCGTTTTTTCGTCATGCTTGACCTCGCTGGTGTTCGACAATATAACCGCAATATGCCGATCAAGCAAGTTGCCGTCGTCACCAAATTTCATATCCGCGATCTGCGCCAAGCCACCCGCCATATCCATCGCAACACTCTCAAAGCGGTTTTAAGCACGCTTGAAAAATACGGGCTGGATATCTCTCTGATAGACCGGGTCCAGTTTAAAAAAACAATCAGGGCCGATCTGGTGATCACGGTGGGCGGGGACGGAACGGTGCTGGCCGCCTCCCACTTTGTAAAACAGACGCCGATTTTTGGGATCAACTCGGCGCCGATGACCTCCACGGGTTATCTGTGCGTTGCCAACCCCAAAAACTTTGAACGTCTTTTGAAGCGGGTGCTGGCCGGCAAACAAAAACCGCTTTCAATCCCCCGCCTGGAGGTCTTTATCAACAGGAAGAGGATACCCTTTTTGGGGCTCAATGATCTGTTGTTTGCCTGCAGGCTTCAGGGAGAAACGGCCCGCTATACCCTTCAAATCGGTCATCGCCGCGAGTTTCAAAAAAGTTCCGGAATCTGGGTCGCGACCGGGGCCGGCTCCACCGCGGCCATTTTGTCGGCCGGCGGCAAACCGTTTTCAATGACCTCCGCAAAGCTGCAGTACCGGGTGCGGGAGCCGTTTCAATACAAAATCCGCTACCGCCTTGTGAAAGGTTTTTTAAACGCGGGACAAAAGATGACGATCCTTCCGGATATGTCTCACGGCATGATTTTTATCGACGGGGGTAAAATCCACTATCACGTCCCAAAACACGCGCGGGTTACTGTTCGGGGAGGTTTAAGACCTCTGAAGCTATTTCTTTGATTTCGCCTTCCGGCAAAACCTCCATGCCCGAAAGCTTGTCTTCCAGCCTTGTCAGCCGCTTGTCGGATTTTTCAAAACTGTTCACCGCGTTGCCAAGATGTTTGCCGACCAGCGAAAAATCGGCATGAAAACTTCCCAGTTCTTTTCTCAAGCGGGCCAGTTCAACAACAATTTCTTTCACCCGTTTTTCCACCTGCATCCCCTTAAGCCCCAAAAGAATCGTCTGCAGATAGGCGTAAAACGTATTGGGCGAGACCGGAATGACCTTCTTCTTGAGAGCGTAATAGACGACCGAAGCGCTCTCCTGCCCCCCCAAGTCACGGGTGATGATTTCGTAATAAACATTTTCCGCGGGGATGTACATCAGCGCGAAATCGAAGGTCCCCTCCCCCGGCAGAATATATTTGGAGGCAATGTCATCGACATGCTTTTTGACATCCTGTAGAAACGCCTTGCGGCAGGTTTTCTTTTCATTTTCATCCTGCGTTTGCAGATATCTCTGGAAATTTTCGAGCGGAAACTTGGCATCGATGGCCACCATCCCCTGCGCCGTCTTGATGACGGCATCGACCCGCTCCCCGTTCTGGAATGTATATTGCAGGTCAAAGGTTTCCCGCGGCAGCATTTGAGAAAGCAGATCGGCCAAAAGCTGTTCACCGAAATTCCCGCGCAGTTTGGGGGCTTTTAAAATCTGTTGCAGGGTGGATATGTCTTTCCCGACCTCCAGAACCTGCCGCGTCGTCTCTTCCACGCGGGTCATTCTCTGTTCCATGCTCACAAAGACCTTCCCCGCGCTGTCGAGCCGCTGGTCGATCCCCTGGTGTGTTTGTCTTAGCAGTTGCAACTGATTTTGAAGCTGTCCTGCAAACTCGCCCCGCAAGCCCTCCATCTGCTGCTGCAGGAGAAGAAAGGGGGATTCGGCCGGGTTGGCCGGTTCTTTTTTTCGGGTCAAAAACCAGGCGAGCCACCCGAAACTTCCCAAAACAACAATCACCAATGTCCAGACAGCTATTTCCATGACCCTGTTGTCTACCATTTTGAAGCGCTTCTTGACAACACTCCCTTTTTAAGAGTACCTTTGGTCAAGACTATGGCACAAGAAAAGACAGCAAATACGGCTGGTTACGAATTTCCTTTCAATCAAAAGCTTCTGGAAGAGGCCTTGAAACTCAAGGAAGAGCGCCGCATTTTAAAGGAGCGTCTGAACAAAATTGAATCGAACAAGACAGATGTCTCTTCTTCCGTGTTCCAAAAAGTCCATAATGATTACGCCACCCGCCTTCAAAATATCACCGACCGCCTGTTGGAAAAAAAGGGGGATATCGACCGGGAGCTGGGGACTCTTTATGAAACCCGTAATAAAATTGAGGCCAATCTGAAAAATCACAAAGAGGCCCATGAGGAAGTGCAGTTTCGCCACAAACTGGGAGAGTTTACCCGCGAAGAATTTCAGAAACTTTCCAAAGAGCAGGAAGACAAAGTGACCCGTTTTGAGCAGGTGATGGCCGGGGTCAAAACAAACATCCAGCGTTATGAGAGCCTCTTTGAAGGGGATGAAGATATCTTCGGCGAAGACCGCCTCGAGGAATCTCCGGTCCGGATTGAAGAAGAGGTGGATGAATGGGAAAAAGAGGCCATGGAAGCCGAGGCCGAATCAAACACCTCTCCCACCGGTGAAGTTGCCGAATCGGTGATGGGAAAACAGGATTGGATGGAAAACACCAAGCCGGGCGTTGCCGCCGCGCCCCAGATCACCATCATTGCCGGCGCTGAAAATGTCGGAAAGACCTATTCCGTAGCGGGGACCCTTTCGATCGGCCGGTCGCACACGAACCAGATTATTTTAAAAGACGCCAAGGCCTCCAGACAACACGCGGAAATCCGCCTGCAGGGGAATGAATGCGTTTTGGTGGACCTCAACAGCTCCAACGGAAGCCTTGTCAACGGACAGCGCGTGCACGAACATATTCTCTCCCCCAACGACGAAATCCAGATCGGCGATTTCGTCATGCAGTTTCATCAATAAACTTTATGAAGTCCCCCCTTTGAAATAGGGGGGTCAGGAGGATTTACTTGGTGGAGCGAATGGGGGTCGCCAACGCAAAAACCAAAAAGACCACAACATAACCGGGGACCCATCGTTTCTTTGTCGGCTCAGTGGAGCGGAGGGGGATCGAACCCCTGACCTCAACACTGCCAGCGTTGCGCTCTCCCAGCTGAGCTACCGCCCCACTGAGCCGAAAATATTTAACGATGGGTGGTTATGTTGTTTCCTTTCGTTGGTCCGACGCGAGTCGGACAACCCCTGACCTCAACACTGCCAGCGTTGCGCTCTCCCAGCTGAGCTACCGCCCCATCTATCAATGTGGCGTTCATAACGATTTCAATACATTATGTCAATTCTTGCTTCTATTTTTGACAGTGGGTCGGTTTGTCATTCCCGCCCCCGATGTCATTCCCGCGAAAGCGGGAATCTCGAGGGGAGGCTCCAGCGGGAATCCCTTAGATCCCCGTTTCCACGGGGATGACAACTCAAACTGACCCACTACCCAATCTCACTCCGCGTAATAGTTCCCCAATCAATCGGGCGGCGAGTTGGACGGTGCGGTCTTCGATATCAAAACGTGGGTTGACCTCCATGATTTCGAATTGTTTGAGGTTGGGAAATTGCCGAAGGAGCTGAACCAACGCAACGGCCTGTTCTGCGGTATAGCCGATTTGGGCGGGGGCAGAAACGCCCGGCGCAAAATCTTTTTGAATGCTGTCCATGTCAAAACTGACAGCCAGCGCCGGAAAAGACCGTGCAAAAGGGGGAAGATTTTTTTTCGCCGCCTCGATCGGATCGTAATCGTCAGGCCAGGGGACCAACTGGACCCCCTTCTCTTTCAGATA